>NZ_NWTH01000027.1:0-85431 GCF_002531555.1 Sinorhizobium sp. BJ1 | reverse complement strand
CACATGTTCAAAGGTTCAAAATCTTCCTTGCAACACGGCTGGCATCCACACAAGGTTTTTCAGGTTCGTTCCCACGCTTAGCAACTCGCCCGAATACCTTGTTGTTCCAGCGCAAACGATCTCACGGGTAGTTGGTGCGAACCAGCGCCGCCCTATTCGGGGGCGCCTCTATCGCCGGCCGGTCGACCGCCAGGATGCTCAACACGATAGTGATGAGAGCGAATATAAGCGCCAGAAATGCGAGGCCTGCCTTATCCATCCCCGCATCATGGTGACGTGAATGTGCGGAAAACGGGGCAGGAACCAGGGGTAATTTCGCCGCTGCCAGTCGTGGTAAATTTTTCCTTAACGCAGCCGCGACGGGACCAACTCAGGGTGCGCTGCGCAATGGGCTTGTCCTGTCGAGACCGATTCCTCCGGCTCAGTCGCCCTTGTGACGACGGGCCGGGAAGAGAATGATGTCGCGGATCGACGGCGAATTGGTGAGCAGCATGATCAGCCGGTCGACGCCGATGCCGAGGCCGCCGGCCGGCGGCATGCCCTGGTCCATGGCGTCGAGGAAGTCCTCGTCGAGGGTCTTTTCCTTTTCGCCGCGGGCATGGGCCTGTTCCATCTGCTCGACCATGCGGGCGCGCTGCTCGACCGGGTCGTTGAGCTCGGAGAAGGCGTTGCCGATCTCCCAGCCGTTGCAATAGGTCTCGAAGCGCTCTACGAGCCGCGGCTCGCCCGGCACCTCCTTGGCGAAGGGGGAAATGTCCTTCGGGAAATGGATGACATGGGCCGGCTGGATCAGCGTCGCTTCGACCTTCTCCTCGAAGATGAAAGCGAGGACCTCGCCCCAGGTGGCGTCCTTCTCGACCTCGAGGCCAGCGTTCCTTGCCGCCTCGCGGGCCTCCTCGTCGGTGTTGATTGCGAGGAAGTCGACGCCGATTGCATCCTTGACGGCGGCCGGCATCGACACGCGTGGGAACGGTCCCTTAAAGGAGAGCTGCTTGTCGCCGAATTCGAACTCGGTCTTGCCGTGGACCGCCAGCGCCAGGGTCTCGAACATGCGTTCGACGAGGCCCATCATGTCCTCGTAGTCCGCATAGGCCCAGTAGCACTCCATCATCGTGAATTCCGGATTGTGCCGGGTGGAGACGCCTTCGTTGCGGAAGTTGCGGTTGATCTCGAAGACCTTATCGGTGAGGCCGGAAACCAGCACGCGCTTCAGATAAAGCTCGGGCGCAATGCGCAGATACATGTCGAGCTTCAGCGTGTTGTGATGCGTCTTGAACGGCTCGGCCGTCGCGCCGCCATAGATCGGCTGTAGCATCGGCGTTTCGACTTCCATGAAGCCCTCGTCCTCGAGGACGCGGCGCAGACTCGAAACGATGCGGCTGCGCTGCTGGAAGCGGAGCTTTGAGTCCTCGTTGACCATGATGTCGAGATAGCGCTTGCGGTAGCGCGTCTCGATGTCGGCAAGCCCGTGATACTTCTCCGGCATCGGCAGGAGCGACTTGCAGAGCATGGTGATTTCCTTGGCATTCACCGTCAGCTCGCCACGCTTCGTACGGCGCACCTCGCCGGTGACGCCGATGATGTCGCCAAGGTCGATCATCGGCAGAAGCACACGCGCCTCTTCCGGAGCCGTGTCCTTGTGCGAAAAGATCTGGATCTTGCCGGAGGCGTCATGGATATCCATGAACATGCCGGAATTGCGCGAGGAGAAAACCCGGCCTGCGACCGTCACCGTGTCGCCGCTCTCCGTATCGGGCTCCAGCCCGGCATATTTTTCGGCGAGTTCCGCATTGGTCAGCGTGCGGTGGAAATGCGCCGGGTAGACTTCGCCGATCTGCTCGCGCAGCAGGTCAAGCTTCTGGGCGCGCACTTCGGTTGCGTCGGAGGAAAGGCCGGCGGTTTCTGTCTTTTCGTTCATGGGTATCGTCCTTACTTTCCGCTGCCCACCATGGAGGCGACCACCTGCGCCGCCACCTTGAGACGCTGGCGCACCACGGCGCGGCCGAGCAGCTCCATCGAATCGAAGAGCGGCAGCGAACGTTGCGAACCGGATACGGCGACGAAGAGGGGAGCCACGACGGCTTTCAGCTTCTTGCCCATCCGCTCGGCACTGGCGCGCAGTTCCGCCTCGATCGACTCCTTGTTCCATTCGAGGATCTTTTCGAGATCCGGCTGGACGGTGTTCAGGACTTCAAGCATCTCCTCGGGCGAGGCTTTCACGCCGGCGAAGGCGCCAGGCTGAAGGCCGAGATCCGATTTGAAGAGGAAGGCGGCGAGGTCCGGCAGTTCGCCGAGCTTCGAAATGCGCGATTGCGACAGCTTCAGGCCTTCCTTGAGGCGATCGTTCTCCGACGCCCAGGCGAAGACCCGGGCGGCGAACTCGTCCTCGGATAGCTTCTCGCGGATCCAGCGGGCGTTCAGCCAGTCGAGCTTCTGGATATCGAAGATCGCGCCGGCCTTCGACAGGTTTTCCGGGTCGAACTTCTCCGCCAGCTCATCGATCGTCAGCAGTTCTTCGCCCTCGGCGATCTGGATGAAGAACAGGCCGAGGAAGTTCATCAGTGCTTCCGGCAGGTAGCCGAGCGCCGTGTAGTAGGAGATCGAGGTCGGATTCTTGCGCTTCGACAGCTTCGACTTGTCGGCATTGCGCATCAGCGACAGGTGCATGAATTTCGGCGGTTCGAGGCCGAGGTACTGATAGATCAGGATGTGCTTCGGCACCGACGCGAGCCACTCCTCGCCGCGCGCGACATGGGTGATCTTCATCAGGTGGTCGTCGACGACGTTCGCCATGTGATAGGTCGGCATGCCGTCGGCCTTCAGGAGCACCTGCATGTCGACGGCCTCCCACGGGATCTCGACATCGCCATAGACGCCGTCGTGGAACTTGCAGGAGCCTTCCGCCGGGATCTTCATGCGCACGACATGCGGCTCGCCGGCGGCGACGCGTGAGGTCACTTCCTCCGCGGAGAGGCTCAGGCACAGGCCGTCATATTTCGGTGGCTTGCCGGCGGCGCGTTGCGCTTCGCGCATTTGCTCCAGCCGTTCGGGCGTGCAGAAGCAACGGAATCCGTGGCCGTTCTCGACGATCTTCTCGACATAGGGCCTGTACATGTCCTTGCGGTCGCTCTGGCGATAGGGACCATGGGGGCCGCCGATATCCGGGCCCTCCGACCATTCCAGCCCGCACCATTTCAGTGCATCGAGCACCTTTTTCTCGAACTCGGGCGTCGAGCGCGTCGCGTCGGTGTCCTCAATGCGGAGGATGAATTCGCCACCGTGCTTCTTCGCGAAAAGATAGTTGAACAGAGCGATATAGGCGGTGCCGACATGCGGTTCGCCGGTGGGAGAGGGTGCGATGCGTACCCGGACTGCAGAATCTGCCATGGTCTTTGCCCGTCTTGACGTGCTCTTGAGCCCTTGCCGGATGCCTACCGGCTGACGGGCGCGTATTTTATGGGAAGGAAGGCCCGCAAGGGTGCCGCCAAGCGGTATCGGCGGGCAATTCCAGTCGGCAGGGGTGAGACCATAGAAAGCCTCGCATGTCAACGGAAAGAGGAGGAGAGGCGCCTTCTCGATGCAGCCGGACATCGGCTTGGAACGCTCGCCGCGCTACCGCGTTATAGCGGTCGAGGACGCGGCCTGTGCCAACCGGACGCGACGGAAGTGGAGAACACGGGGATTTTTCCGGTTTCTTCCCGTGGCCAACGAAACGGCAGCCGAGCTCCTTGCCCGTCCAGCCCGCATCCTCGCCTACCTCCCGCAGCAAGGGGCCCGCATTCGCGTGAATGCGGGCCCCTTCGCAATGGGTTGCCGTTGCTAATGCAGCTTGGTGGCCTGCTGCTTTCTCAGGCGCGCATTGCGGGCGACCATGTTGAGCCCTTCCACCAGCGCCGAAAACGCCATGGCGGCATAGATGTAGCCTTTCGGTACGTGGAAACCCATGCCCTCGGCAATCAGCGTCGTGCCGATCATCAGGAGGAAGGCGAGCGCCAGCATGACGATCGTCGGGTTCCTCTCGATGAAATTAGCAAGCGGGTTGGCGGCAACCAGCATCACCGTAACGGCGACCACGACGGCGATAACCATGATCGGCAGATGTGGGGTCATGCCGACGGCGGTGATGATGCTGTCGACGGAGAAGACGAGGTCGAGCAGCAGGATCTGTCCGATCGCCGCCGTGAAGCTGTTGATCGCCGAGCTCGCGATGAAATCCTCGTCATGGTCGCTCGGGTCGACATTGTGGTGGATCTCCTTCGTCGCCTTCCAGACGAGGAAAAGGCCGCCGGCGATCAGGATCATGTCCTTCCAGGAGAAGCCATGGCCAAAGGCCTCGAACACCGGCTGGGTCAGCTGCACGATCCAGGCGATCGTGCCGAGCAGCCCCAGTCGCATGACCAGCGCGAGGCCGATGCCGATGCGCCGGGCGCTGACCCGGTTCTCGGCCGGCAATTTATTGGTCAGGATCGAAATGAAGATGAGGTTGTCGATGCCGAGGACGACTTCCATCACAATGAGCGTAATGAGAGCGATCCACGCCTCCGGGCTTTGAGCGAGCGTGAGGATTTCCTGCATCGGCGAACTTTTCCTTCTCTTTGACGATCACCGATGCGGTGTCAAAGCGACTCCCAGCATCCGTGTACCTGATCGGTTCCAACAACCGGAAGGGAATGCGGGCGGAAAACCGCGCAGACTTTCCCCTCCAGGGCGCGTCGTTGCGCCAGGCTCGCCGCAGTATTTAAGGAGTAGCGCCGAAGTAGCAAGCGCTGCCGCGGCTTTGCGGCAGCGTTTTACCGTTTACTGTTTTATCGGAACCCACATCTCAACGACGCCCATGCCGGAATCCGGGTCGAACCGCTCGTCGTAGCGCTCGATGAGATCGGGTGTTTCGCCATGCTCGAGACCGGATTGCGGAAACCACGATCCGAATATCTCGTGCGCCGTGGTCGAGATCGCCGAGATGTGACCGCGATGCAGGAACACCGCATAGCGCTGCTTCGGCAGCTTCAAGGTGGAAAACCCGTTCGGCAGCGCGTCCGCATCCTCGACCTCGACGGCAGCCATGTAGCGGAAGGTGCCGGCTTCGGCGTCCGCATGGGTGCAGACGCCATAGGCGACGTTGCCGCGCTGGCCCGGAATATGACCGAAGTGGTTGTTGAATCGTTGCCAGAGCGAAGGGATGCCCTCGGTGCGATTGTAGGTGTAGGTCTCTTCAAGGCCGGCGAGGAGCAGGGCAGGGCCCGCCTCGAAACGCGGCGGTTCGATTTTCAGATTGCGCGTGTCGTCCATCCTGATGGGCTCCATCAATTCGATATTGCGGACATGCCTCTGTTTGCGGATCGATTCGGGTGTCACGCCGAACTGCTCGCGAAAGGCACGGGTGAAAGCCTCGTGCGAACCGTAGCCCGCATCGAGGGCCACCTCGAGAATGGTCGAATGTCCGTTTGCAAGGAGAAGTGCGGCTGAGCTCAGGCGTCGCCCGCGGATATAGGCGCTGATCGAGCGGCCGGTCGCGAGCCCGAAGACGCGCGACAGATGATAGCGCGACAGGCCGGCGGCACCGGCAATCTGCTCCAGCGATATAGTCTTTGCGAAATGGCTCTCGATGAACCAGATCGCCCTTCCGATGGCACTCATGTTCACTCCCGTGGTGGCGATCCAATTCTTATGGAATTGTCGGAGGGCGCGTTTGATCGCTGTTGCTGGAGTGCATTGGCGCAGCCTGTCGACGGCAAATTCCACCCGCTGCTCTCGGCGCTTCCCGACAGAACCGCAGCGCGGCTCGACGAACGGGTTTTGCGTCCTACATTCAAGACCATGGCAGCGACCGACCCTCTCTTTCGTGGCATCAATGTGGTCTCGATCTCGGTGACCGACCTTGATCGTGCCCGCGAGTTCTATGGCGAGGTGCTCGGCTTGGGATCGCCGCTCTACGACCTGCCGGAAGCCGGCTGGATCGAATTCTCCGCCGGCGGAGCGGATGGCAACGTTTCGGTGATATCGGCCGAGAGCGACTGGACACCCTCCACCGGGACAACCCTTGTCTTGAATGTCGAAGATTGCCATGCGGCGGTAGAGGAACTGCGTCGCCGCGGCGTCCAGTGCGAGGATGCACAGGTATTTCCCGGCTTCGTCACCTTTGCGAGCTTCTACGATCCGTTCGGCAACCGCCTGCAGATGTGCAGTCCTGCTTAGTCGGGAGCGAGACACAGTGTCGCGGTCATCGCGCGTCTCGCGGACCGTAGGCAGCCATGAAGACGCGGATGGCGGATGCGACGTTCTTCTCAATCTGGCCGGCGGGCAGAGCGTCGCACATTCCGAACAGGCGGCCCTTGAAAAGGCCGGCCATGGAAAGCTCGATGAACTGCTTGGCGGCCAGTTCCGTATCGTCGATCAACAGGGTGCCTGCCGTCACCTGCTGCTCGAGATAGGCCTTCAGCACCGTGTAGCCGTTTTCCGGCGTGGCGGTGAAGAAGCGTTGCGCGAGCCGCGGCATGCGGTCGATCACGCCGAGCACGGTCCTCATTGCGCGGATCGTGTAGTCGGAGGTTATGCTGGTCACCAGCGTCACGGCGAAATCGTGAAGGGCTTCCTCGATCGGCTCGATGTCGCTCAGCGACTGCTTGATGCTGCTGACGATACGGTTGCGCTCCCGGGCGATGAGCGCCTCGAAAAGATCTTCCTTGTTCTCGAAATAGACGTACAGCGTGCCTTTCGAAACGCCCGCCTCGCGGGTGATGTCGTTCATGCTGGCGGCGTCGAAATTGCTGCGCATGAAAACGCGCTTGGCACCTTCGAGAATCTGCTCGCGTTTGACCGGGTCCTCGCCGGCCGCGCGTCGGCCGCCGCTCGAAGGGTGCTGTTCCTGGTGCGGCAGGGACTTTTCCTGCTGTGCGCTTTTCGCTGACGTCATGATCGCCGGACGTTTCCACTCCTGTAGATCACGATGATCCTGGAACTAACTCCGAAATCATAAACGTGATCGATTGCGATAAAAAGCAAGGGGCGCGGAGAAAGACCGGGCAGATTTTTTACCTTGCTCATCACTTCGAACCACTCGGTTCGATTTGCTCTTGATATGCGGCGCGAAAGGCATTACGTCAAGGGCGATCGAACCGAACGGTTCAGTTCAATTTAGCTAATTTATTCAAATGGTGTCCCATGTCCGCTTCCAGCACCTCCAGCGTTGCGCGAGTCCGTCCTGTCGGCGACGATTTCGAAGTCGTCGATGTTCCGAGCACAGAGGCCAGGGCCCCGACCGGCGAAGCCCCACCGGTGACGGAGCGCCCGGCCGCTGAACTTGCCGCTCCCCCCAAGAAGCGCCGCAAGCTGATCCTTCCGGCGATCGGACTGGCGCTGCTCGCCGCGGGGGCCTGGTACGGCTACGACTGGTGGACCACCGGTCGCTTCATGGTTTCCACCGACGACGCCTATATCGAGGGCGACATTGCGACGATCTCTCCGAAAGTCTCTGGCTATGTCGCCAAGGTCGACGTGGTCGCCAACCAGCATGTCAAGGCGGGCGATCCGCTCGTCACCCTCGAGGATGGAGACTATCGCATCGCTTCCGAACAGGCCGAAGCGCAGATCGCGACGCAGAAGCTGGCGCTGAGCCGTTTCGATGCGCAGATCGCTGGTGCCAAGGCAAGTCTCAGCCAGGCAGAGGCTCAGAAGGAAGCCTTCGAGGCGACGGTCAGGGGCGCCGAACTCACGCAAAAGCGCGCCAGCGACCTGCAGTCCCGGGCCTTTGGAACGGATGCGTCGCGCGACAGCGCCCAGGTCGCACTCGACCAGGCGCGGGCAAATCTCGTTGGTGCCGAAGCCAACATCGCCGCGGCCAAGGCGAATATCACCGTGCTCGAGGCACAGCGGGCGGAATCGGAAAGTACGATCCGTTCGCTCGAACTTGCGCGCGACAAGGCGAACCGCGACCTCGGCTTCACCGTGCTCAAGGCGCCCTATGACGGCGTCATCGGCAACGTCTCGGTCCAGGTCGGCGACCTCGTCTCGGCCGGCCAGCGGCTTGCCGGTCTCGTGCCGGTGGACCAGCTCTATGTGGATGCGAATTTCAAGGAAACGCAGATCGCCCACCTGGTTCCCGGATCGAAAGTCCAGGTCCATGTCGATGCCTATGACGAGCATCCGATCGAGGGCACGGTTGCATCGATTTCGCCGGCCTCCGGTTCGGTCTTCTCGCTGCTGCCGGCGGAGAACGCCACCGGCAACTTTACCAAGATCATCCAGCGCGTGCCGGTTCGCATCACGCTTCCGGCCGACGCACTCGCCAAGGGCAACCTGCGGGCGGGCCTAAGCGTCGTGGTCGATGTCGATACCCGCACGGCGCCGGACGCCGCCAAGGTCGCCGAAGCGAAGTAAGCGCGCGAAGGAGTAGCAGGTATGGCTGCGACGGCAACAGCGAGCCCGGCGGCGACAAGCGGCGCCGGAGCCGAGGAGCGCATGGATCCGCGGCGGCTCATCGCCTTTTTCGCGATGGTCGTCGGCATGTTCATGGCGATCCTCGACATCCAGATCGTTTCGGCTTCGCTTGCCGAAATCCAGGCGGGTCTTTCCGCCGGATCGGACGAGATCGGCTGGGTTCAGACCTCCTACCTGATCGCCGAAGTCATCATGATCCCGCTGTCGGGGACGCTCGCCCGCATCGTTTCGACGCGCGTGCTCTTTTCCGTCGCCGCCGCCGGCTTCACCGCCTCCAGTGCGCTTGCCGCAACCGCCACCAATATTGACCAGATGATCGTCTACCGGGTGATCCAGGGCTTCATCGGCGGCGGCATGATCCCCTCGGTCTTCGCCGCCGCCTTCACCATCTTCCCGCCGTCGAAGCGCAATATCGTTTCGCCGATCATCGGCCTGATCGCAACGCTCGCTCCGACCATCGGTCCGACGGTCGGCGGTTATTTGAGCCATGCCTTCTCCTGGCACTGGCTGTTCCTCGTCAACGTCATTCCCGGCGTCATCGTCGCGACGCTGACCTGGATTTTCATCGACTTCGACGAGCCGGAACTGGCGCTGATCAAGAAATTTGACTGGTGGGGCCTCTTCTCGATGGCGATTTTCCTTGGCTCGCTCGAATATGTGCTGGAGGAGGGCAACGCCAACGATTGGTTCAATGACGACCACATCGTCATCGGCGCGGTCGCCACAGTTGTTGCCGCCGCAATATTCTTCTACCGGGCCTTCAAGGTGGAGTTTCCGGTCGTCGATCTAAGGGCTTTCGCCAACCGCAATTTTACGTTCGGCTCGTTGTTTTCCTTCGTGATGGGCATCGGCCTCTATGGCCTGACCTATCTCTATCCGCTCTATCTCGGGCGCATCCGCGGCTATGATTCGCTGATGATCGGCGAGACCATGTTCGTCTCGGGTCTCGCCATGTTTCTGACGGCCCCGGTCGCAGGCTTTCTGGCGGGTCGTCTCGACCCGCGCGTGATGATGACCATCGGCTTTGCCGGCTTTGCGGCTGGAACATGGACGATGAGTCAGTTAACGGCCGACTGGGACTTCTGGGAACTGCTCGTGCCGCAGATCCTGCGTGGCTGCTCGCTGATGCTCTGCATGGTGCCGATCAACAATATCGCGCTTGGCACGCTGCCGCCGGCCCGCATCCGCAATGCCTCCGGCCTCTTCAACCTGACCCGCAATCTCGGCGGAGCCGTCGGCCTCGCGATCATCAACACGATCCTGACGCAGCGCCAGGATCTCCACTATGCTCGCCTGGCCGAACATATCCAGTGGGGCAATCCGGAGGCGGTCGAGCGGTTGAACAATATGGCGTCGAACTTCAACGCCTACGGCCTCGACGGCGCGACGGCCGCCGTCAAGCAACTGGCGGCGATGGTTCAGCAACAGGCGGTGATCCTGTCCTTCATCGACGTGTTCCTGATCCTGACCGCCCTGTTCCTGACGATGATCCTCGGCGTGCTGATGATCAAGAAGCCGGAGGGCGCCGGCGCGGGAGGCGGCGGGCACTGAGGTGGGAAAACGAGAGCCTGCTTTCTGCTCCAGATTGCCCCTCATCCCGCCGCGACCTTCTCCCCGCGCGCGGGGAGAAGGGATATGCCGCGGCCTTCCCAGTCCTCTCGCCCCCGCAAGCGGTGAGATGGACTGGGTGAAGCAAATTCAGCACGAACGGCATGCTTTACCCGCTGCAAACGTTGCGGCACTATCCTCGTTACCCTTGAGTCGGTCGAATTGATCAAGGCGCAGGGCAGGCGATGATCGACAATCCATTCCTCAAGCCGTCCAGGCGGAGATTTCTTGCTGGTACGGCTGGCCTCGGCCTTTCGCTGATCGCAGGCGGCGGGCGGGCAGCGCGGCCACCAGTCGATGCCACATTTGTCTTTTCCAATGACATCCACGCCTGCCTCGTCTCGACGGAAGGCCTTGCGCCGAATTGCGAACAGGAGGGCAAGACGGACGCCAATCTGTTGCGACACATTGCGGCACTCAACGGACTTCCGGGACAGCACTGGCCGCAAACGATCGACGGCAAGCCGAGCGGGCTCGCCGGCGCCGGCGCGAAGATTTTACGGCCGGTCGGCCTGGTGCTCGGCGGCGATATCACCGACGACGGCGGCGGCCAGGTTCGCGAGCCTCGCGAAGGGCGGCAGTTGCAGCAGTTCCAGAGCCGATACGAGCATGGCGTCGGGCCGCATCATATCCATTACCCCGTCTATGTCGGGCTTGGAAATCATGATCTCGATCAGGACGGCGCGCCGCCGAACGGCGACTGGTACCGTCGCGAGCTGCGCGACTATGTGGAACTCACCCATCGCCAGTCGGTTTTCTACAGACCCCCGGTGCCGGTCACCAACTACGATCCGCTATCGGACAATTATTCCTGGGACTGGGGCGGACTCCACCTCGTTCAATTGCAGCGCTTCGGCGGTGACGAGAACAAGGGGGCGGTTAGCGGCCTGCCGTGGCTGAAGCGCGATCTCGCTACCTATGCCGCGGACGGACGCCCGGTCGTCTTGTTCCAGCACTATGGCTGGGATGCGTTCTCGACCGAGGTCTGGGACCCTGCGGCAAAGACTTTCGACGATCAGGGCGGCGGCCAGCCGCATTGGTGGAGCCCGGCCGAGCGCGAGGCCTTGCTCGAGACGCTTAGGGGCTACAACGTCGTCGGACTCTTTCACGGTCACGAACATGACCGGGTGATGGCCTATCGCGTCGGCGAAATCGACATCTTCAAGCCCAAGGCGGCCTTTCTCGGCGGCTTCGCGCTTGTCCGGATCACTGATAAGTTCCTAGATGTCGTCTTCGGAGAGGCCACTGGCGAGGCGGGCCATGCCGCTTTCACGCATGCCTTCAGCAGGCGTTTCGACTGAGGGTTTGGCGCCCGATATTCAAAGCCGTTTCGCTCTCACAATATTTTTGATTTACGTACATCAAAACTTCCTCTAAGGGGTCTGCGAGGAGGAACGAATGCGACCGACCGTTCACGATATCGCCGCGGAGGCCGGCGTCAGCCTGGCCACTGTCGACCGGGTTTTGAACAATCGTCCGGGCGTCCGTTCCGTGACGCGCGACAAGGTCGAGCAGGCGATCGCGACGCTCGGCTATGTGCGTGACGTTGCCGCGGCCAACCTCGCCAAGGGCCGCAGCTATTCCCTCGTCTTCATCCTGCCCGCCGGCGAAAATTCCTTCATGCGCGGGCTTGAGGCCGAGGTGAGGGCCGCCAAGGCGCACTTGGTGGCGGAGCGGACCGAAATCACCATCCTCTGTGTTCCCGCGTTCGACGCGCGCGCCCTGGCGGATGCCCTGGCAGAAGCACGTCGGCAGCGGCCCGCCGGCGTCGCCGTAGTCGCTATCGAGGCGCCTGAGGTCGTGCAAGCGGTCGAAGACCTGCGCCAGGACGGGATTGCCGTGGTCACCCTGGTTTCCGACCTGCCGGGATCGACGCGCGATCACTTTACCGGCGTCGACAATATCGCCGCCGGGCGCACCGCCGGAAACCTGATGGGCCGGTTCCTCGGCGATCGTGCCGGGCCGGTAGCGGTGGTGGCGGGCTCGATGCTCGTGCGCGACCACAGGGAACGGCTGGAAGGCTTTCAAGCGGTCATGCGCAAATGCTTCGAAACTCGCTTGCTGTTGCCGGTCGTCGAGGGTCAGGACGATGCGGCTCTCGTCGAGAAACTCGTCGGCGCGCTCATCGAGCACCATCCGGACCTTGCCGGCGTCTACAGTCTCGGTGCCGGCAATCGCGGCCTCGTTGCCGCGCTCGAGAAAGCCGGCAGGGCCGAGGCGGTCTGCGCGATCGCCCACGAACTGACGCCCCATAGCCGGGCCGCTCTACTCTCCGGGACCATCGATGTGCTGCTCAACCAGGATGCGGGCCACGAGGTCAGGAGCGCGATCCGGGTGCTGAAGGCGAAGGTCGACGGGCTGGCCGTCATCGAGGCGCAGGAACGCATCCGCATCGACATTTTCCTGAAGGATAACCTGCCGATAGAGCAGGCATAGGAGGACACCCATGTATCTCGGACTGGATCTCGGCACCTCCGGCGTCAAGGCGATGCTGATCGACGGCGAACAGAAGATCGTCGGTTCCGCCGCGGCCGCGCTCGACGTCTCGCGGCCGCATACCGGCTGGTCGGAACAGGACCCGGCTGACTGGGTACGCGCGGCGGAAGAGGCGATCGCCGGGCTCAAGGCGGCGCATCCTGACGCGCTCGCCGCGGTCCGCGGCATCGGCCTCTCCGGCCAGATGCACGGTGCGACGCTCCTCGACGAAAACGATGCGGTGCTTCGACCCTCTATTCTCTGGAACGACACGCGCAGTTTTCGCCAGGCGGCGGCGCTCGACAGCGATCCGCAGTTCCGGGCGCTGACCGGCAATATTGTCTTCCCCGGCTTCACCGCACCGAAGCTCGCCTGGGTGCGCGAAAACGAACCGGAGGTTTTTGCCAGGGTGCGCTGGGTGCTGTTGCCCAAGGACTATCTGCGTCTGTGGCTGGCCGGCGAGCATATGTCGGAAATGTCGGATTCCGCTGGCACCTCCTGGCTCGATACGGGCAAGCGGCAGTGGTCGGAGAGTCTCCTTGCGGCCACCCACCTCGAAGAGCGGCAGATGCCGGATCTGGTCGAAGGGACGGACGTTGCCGGCACGCTCCGGCCGGAGCTCGCGAGCCGCTGGGGCATGGGGTCCGGCGTCGTTGTTGCCGGCGGCGCCGGCGACAATGCAGCATCTGCTTGCGGCATGGGCGCGGTTGGGGAGGGACAGGCCTTCGTCTCGCTCGGAACGTCCGGGGTGCTCTTTGCCGCCAACGCCAGCTATCTTCCCAATCCGCAAAGCGCCGTCCATGCCTTCTGCCATGCGCTTCCCAACACCTGGCACCAGATGGGCGTGATCCTTTCGGCAACCGATGCGCTCAACTGGCATTCGGGCATCACTGGCAGGAGCGCTGCGGAGCTGACAGGCGAGCTTGGCGACATACTCAAGGCGCCGGGCTCGGTGACATTCCTTCCCTATCTCTCCGGAGAGCGTACTCCGCACAACGACGCGGCGATCCGCGGCGCCTTTGCCGGTCTCGGCCATGAAAGTTCTCGCGCCGCGCTGACACAGGCCGTGCTCGAAGGCGTCTCCTTCGCGATCCGCGACAGCCTGGAAGCGTTGCGCGCCGCCGGCACGAGGCTCACACGGGTCACGGCGATCGGCGGCGGCTCCCGGTCGCGCTACTGGCTGAAGTCGATCGCAACGGCACTGAACCTGCCGGTCAATCTGCCGGCCGACGGCGATTTCGGTGCCGCCTTCGGCGCAGCCCGGCTCGGCCTGATCGCCGCCACCGGCGCCGATCCGGTTGCGACCTGCTATGCGCCGGCGACGGCGGAGACAATCTCGCCGGACGCCTCGCTGGCGCCGGCCTATGAAGACGCCTACCAGCGCTATTGCCGGCTTTACCCCGCCATCAAGGGAGCGACGATCTAGCCAGTTCTGGCCCCGGCCGGCTTCGCGGGTCACGCTGAATGATGCAATGAAAACGATTACTTCCACCAATGGCCGCGTTCCGCAGCAGGCGGGCCGGCAACAGTCCTTGAGAGGAGACAGCCGTGAGCACCGGATTTTTCGGCGACATCGCCAAGATCAGATATGAAGGCCCGGAGAGCACCAATCCGCTCGCCTTCCGCCATTACAATCCGGACGAGATCGTCCTCGGCAAGCGGATGGAAGATCATCTGCGCTTCGCAGTTGCCTATTGGCACACCTTCGTCTGGCCGGGCGGCGACCCCTTCGGCGGACAGACCTTCGAGCGTCCCTGGTTCAAGGACTCGATGGAAGCGGCCAAGCTGAAGGCCGACGTCGCCTTCGAGTTCTTCCAGCTTCTCGGTACGCCGTTCTATTGCTTCCATGACGCCGACGTTCGTCCAGAGGGCCGGACCTTCGCCGAGAACACCAGCAATCTCAACGAGATCGTCGATTACTTCGCCAAGAAGCAGGCCGAGACCGGCGTCAAGCTGCTGTGGGGCACGGCGAATCTCTTCTCGAACCGGCGCTACATGTCGGGTGCGGCGACCAACCCGGACCCGGACGTCTTCGCCTTTGCCGCGGCAACTGTAAAGACCTGCATCGATGCGACACAGCGGCTTGGTGGCCAGAACTACGTGCTTTGGGGCGGGCGGGAAGGCTATGAGACGCTGCTCAACACCGATCTGAAGCGCGAACTCGACCAACTCGGCCGTTTCGTCAATCTCGTTGTCGAATACAAGCACAAGATCGGCTTCAAGGGCACGATCCTCATCGAGCCGAAGCCGCAGGAGCCGACCAAGCACCAGTACGACTTCGACGTTGCGACCGTCTATGGCTTCCTGAAGACGTACGGCCTCGAGAACGAGGTGAAGGTCAATATCGAGCAGGGCCACGCGATCCTTGCCGGCCACTCCTTCGAGCACGAGCTGGCGCTTGCCAATGCGCTCGGCATCTTCGGCTCGATCGACATGAACCGCAACGACTACCAGTCCGGCTGGGATACCGACCAGTTCCCGAACAATGTTCCCGAAATGGCGCTTGCTTATTATCACGTGCTCGCAGGCGGTGGCTTCAAGACCGGTGGCACCAACTTCGACGCAAAGCTGCGTCGCCAGTCGATCGATCCGGAAGATTTGCTGATCGGCCATGTCGGCGGCATGGATTGCTGCGCACGCGGCCTCAAGGCGGCGGCGAAGATGATCGAGGACAAGGCGCTCTCTGCGCCGCTGGAGAAACGCTATGCCGGCTGGAGTGTGGCCGAGGCGAAGAAGATGCTCGAGGGCGGCTTCTCTCTTGACGAGATCGAGGCCTGGGTGCGCAAGGCCGACCTCAATCCGCAGCCGAAATCCGGCAAGCAGGAACTGCTGGAGAACATCGTAAACCGCTACGTCTGATGGCGGCATCGGCCGGAAACGGACGGGCGGCCTCGCATGACGCGACGCCCTCTCGCCGTTTCCGGAACTTCTTCGCGGCTCCTGTTTCGGCGCCTGCGGATACAAGAAATCCTCTTCGCATTGGGGCAGAAGCGGATTGCCCCTTGCGGAGAATCTGCTAGCTTCTCGCTCCTGCAACGTTGCAGGTATATGAGTTATCACGAAGTTTGCGGAGCGAGGCGGTTAAAGATCATCAGTCGACCGGCGTGCCGGTTTCTTAGACAGTGATTCACCAGGGAGGAAATTTGCATGAAGACGATCAAAGGACCGGGGCTCTTTCTTGCGCAATTCGCCGGCGATGCGGCGCCGTTTAACTCCTGGGACTCCATCACCAAATGGGCGGCGGATTGCGGCTACAAGGGTGTGCAGGTCCCGAGCTGGGACGGCCGGCTGTTCGACCTGAGGAAGGCGGCGGAATCGAGGACCTATTGCGACGAGATCGCCGGCAAGGCGCGTGACAACGGCGTCGAGATCACCGAGCTTTCGACGCATCTGCAGGGCCAGTTGGTGGCCGTGCATCCCGCCTATGATGAGGCGTTCGACGGCTTTGCCGCACCGGAGGTGCGTGGCAATCCGAAGGCGCGCCAGCAATGGGCAGTGGAACAGGTGAAGCTGGCGCTGACGGCGTCGAAGAATCTCGGCCTCGATGCGATGGCAAGCTTCTCCGGCGCACTCGCCTGGCCCTTCGTCTATCCCTGGCCGCAGCGTCCCGCGGGCCTGGTGGAGACCGCCTTTGACGAGCTTGCCCGGCGGTGGAAACCGATCCTCGATCATGCGGAGGATTGCGGCGTCGATGTCTGCTACGAGATCCACCCGGGCGAGGACTTGCACGACGGCATCACCTACGAGATGTTCCTGGAGCGCACCGGCAATCATGCCCGTGCCTGCATGCTCTACGATCCGTCGCACTACGTGCTGCAGTGCCTCGACTATCTCGACAATATCGACATCTACAAGGACCGCATCCGGATGTTCCACGTCAAGGATGCGGAGTTCAACCCGACCGGCCGGCAGGGCGTCTATGGCGGCTACCAGGGCTGGGTGAACCGGGCAGGCCGCTTCCGCTCGCTCGGCGACGGCCAGGTCGATTTCGGCGCGGTCTTCTCGAAGATGGCGGCGAACGATTTCGCCGGCTGGGCGGTGGTCGAGTGGGAGTGCTGCCTGAAACATCCGGAAGACGGCGCGCGCGAAGGGGCGGAGTTCGTCAAGGCGCATATCATCCGCGTCACCGAAAAGGCCTTCGACGATTTCGCCGACAGCGGCACCGACGAGGCTGCGAACAGGCGGATGTTGGGGCTTTGAGCGGAAAGCGACTTCCCAGTCGTTCCCAAAAAAGAACCCTCCACAACCCCTCCCCACAAGGGGGAGGGGCTCGCCGCGGCGGCGCCGTAAATTTCTCCCCCCTTGTGGGGAAGATGCCCGGCAGGGCAGAGGGGGTCTGACCCCCAGCACCAAATCTGATCAGGAGAGAACAGCATGGCTATCGAGGGAAGCAGTACGGAAACTCGGCAGAAGCGGATCCGGCTCGGCATGGTGGGCGGCGGTTCCGGCGCTTTTATCGGCGCCGTGCACCGGATCGCCGCCAGGCTTGACGATCAATACGAGCTGGTCGCCGGCGCTCTGTCGTCGACAGCAGAGAAGGCGCAGGCCTCGGGACGCGAGCTCGGGCTCGACTCGTCGCGCGTCTATTCGGATTACAAGGAAATGGCGATCCGCGAGGCGAAGCTGAAGAACGGCATCGAAGCGGTGGCGATCGTCACGCCGAACCACGTTCATTACGCGGCGGCGAAGGAGTTCCTGAAGCGCGGCATTCACGTGATCTGCGACAAGCCGCTGACCTCGACGCTTGCCGACGCGAAGAAACTCCAGAAGGCGGCGGAGGAAAGCGATGCGCTCTTCGTGCTGACGCATAATTACACCGGCTATCCGATGGTGCGCCAGGCGCGCGAGATGATCGCTAATGGCGAGATCGGCACCGTCCGTCTGGTGCAGATGGAATATCCGCAGGACTGGTTGACCGAAAATATCGAGCAGTCCGGCCAGAAGCAGGCGGCCTGGCGGACCGATCCGGCCCGCTCCGGCGCCGGTGGCTCGACCGGCGATATCGGCACGCATGCCTACAATCTCGGCTGTTTCGTTTCCGGGCTCGAGCTCGACGAACTCTCGGCCGATCTCGACAGTTTCGTCGCCGGCCGCCAGCTCGACGACAATGCCCATGTGCTGCTGCGCTTCAAGGAGAAGGACGGCGCGCGGGCGAAGGGCATGCTCTGGTGCAGCCAGGTGGCGCCGGGGCACGAAAACGGGCTTATGGTGCGGGTCTACGGCACCAAGGGCGGTCTGGAATGGGTCCAGAAGGATCCGAACTACCTCTGGCACACGCCCTTCGGCGAGCCGAAACGCCTGCTGACGCGGGCCGGCGCCGGCGCCTCGCCGGCAGCGGCGCGCGTTTCGCGCGTTCCATCGGGCCATCCGGAAGGCTATCTCGAAGGCTTCGCCAATATCTATGCGGAAGCGGCGCGGGCGATCTTCGCTAAAAGAATCGGGGAGACGGTGGCTCCGGCTGTCACATATCCGACGATAGACGATGGCATGAAGGGCATGATCTTCGTCGATGCCTGCGTGCGCTCGTCGCAGCGCAACGGCGCCTGGATCAAGGTCTGAAGCGCAACCCGGGAAACGGGCGATGCAAGCGCGCCCGTTTCCCGGGTTGACATTTGCCGTCGCACCTTTAGGCCACGGTCACACAATAACGGCGTGGCGGCGGCTTCAGGCGCGCCGCTCAGCAGATGATGACGGGAGAGAACGATGATAGAAGCCAAGAAACTTGCCAAGCGCTTTCCCGGCGACTTTGTCTTCGGCGTGGCCACCGCCTCCTTCCAGATCGAGGGCGCCAGCAAGGCGGACGGGCGCAAGCCCTCCATCTGGGACGCCTTCTCCAATATGCCCGGCCGCGTCTTCGAGGGCCACACCGGCGATGTCGCCTGCGACCACTACAATCGAATGGAGCAGGATCTCGATCTCATCCAGAGCCTTGGCGTCGAGGCCTACCGCTTCTCGATCGCCTGGCCGCGCATCATTCCGGAAGGCACCGGGCCGATCAACGAGAAGGGGCTCGACTTCTACGATCGCCTTGTCGACGGCTTGAAAGCCCGCGGCATCAAGGCTTTCGCGACGCTCTATCACTGGGACCTGCCGCTGGCGCTGATGGGCGACGGCGGCTGGACGGCGCGGACGACCGCCTATGCCTATCAGCGCTACGCGAAGACGGTGATCGCCCGCCTCGGCGACCGGCTCGATGCAGTGGCGACCTTCAACGAGCCCTGGTGCTCGGTGTGGCTTAGCCATCTCTACGGCATCCACGCGCCGGGCGAACGCAACATGGACGCGGCGCTCGCGGCACTCCATTTCACCAATCTCGCCCATGGTCTGGGCGTCGCGGCCATCCGCTCAGAACGGGCGGACCTGCCGGTCGGCATCGTCATCAATGCCCATCCGGTCTATCCCGGCAGCGACAGCGCCGAGGACAAGGCAGCGGCCGAGCGCGCCTTCGACTTCCATAACGGCGTCTTCTTCGGGCCGATCTTCAGGGGCGAGTATCCCGAGGGCTTCCTCGCAGCACTCGGGGGCCGGATGCCGCTGATCGAGGATGGCGACATGGCGACGATCGCCCAGCCGCTCGACTGGTGGGGCCTCAACTATTATACGCCGATGCGCGTTTCGCACAATCCGGTAGCGGGCGCCGAGTATCCGGCGACGACCAATGCGAAACCGGTCAGCGAGGTGAAGACCGACATTGGCTGGGAGGTCTATGCGCCGGCGCTCGGGGCGCTGGTGGAGACCCTCAACGCCCGCTACAAGCTCCCGGATTGCTACATCACCGAAAACGGCGCCTGCTACAACATGGGCATCGAGAAGGGCGTCGTCGACGACCAGCCGCGGCTCGACTATATCGCCGACCACCTGTCGGTCACCGCCGACCTGATCGCCAAGGGCTATCCCATGCGCGGCTATTTCGCCTGGAGCCTGATGGACAATTTCGAATGGGCGGAAGGCTATCGCATGCGCTTCGGCATCGTCCACGTGGACTATCAGACGCAGGTCCGCACGATCAAGAAGAGCGGTCACTGGTACAAGGAAGTGGCGGAACAGTTTCCGAAGGGCAACCATAAGCCGGTCTGACCATGGAGAGAAAACCCCTCCACTTCTACGCGCTTTGCGGCAGCCAGAGGCGATCGTCATCGAACCGGGCCTTTGCTTGAGGCTTTGCGCCTCTCGGCGCCAACAGGCGTTGCGATCGAGATCTGCGACGTGATCGGCGACCTGCCGATCTTCAATCCCGATCGGGAAGGCGAGGCGACGCCGGCAACTGTCCGCTCCTTTGCTGCGAAAATCGCCGCTGCCGACGGACTGATCATCGCCTGCCCCGAGTATGCGCACGGCATCCCGGGCGGCTTGAAGAACGCGCTGGACTGGCTGGTGTCGCGAGATGAGGTCCCGTTCAAGCCGGTCATGCTTGCCCACGCGTCTCATCGCGGCGACCACGTTCTCGAGCAATTGACCGAGGTGCTGAACACCATGTCCTTGCATCTCGTGACGGAAGCCTTCCTTCGGGTTCCGTTGCTCGGCAAGGGCGAAGTCGACCGAGAAGAGATCCTGGGCGCAGCGTGCGCCAACGGGCTTTTGTCACGATGCCTTCGGACGTTCGCCGACTCGATTGTCGCAGGCGCTGCGGCCTAAGCCGCCGCCGCAAAAGAGCATGTTTTTTGTGTCGAGCCGGCGGTTTCTGGAAAGCCATATCTGTGAAAAGGCTCGCCCTGGCGCCATAAACGGCTATATCGCACGGTAGCCACCTGGCAACCAAGTTGAACGCACCGGCTTGCTGATGAATGAGAACTGCTCCCCGTTTCGAATGCGTTGTCGAATGTCCGACTGACCATACACGCACCCCGTCCCGGCAGAGTGGCAGGGACCAGAGTTTCGAACATCCGAGAGCATCATGTATCCTTCTATCGCTGTGATCCCTCTTTCGGGGGCGACCGGACAATGACCATCCCTACATCCACGATTGCGACGGACGACGCCGCCGTGGTCTTCGACGCCGTCTCCAAGCGCTTCGCCGGATCCGGCGAGAGCGCGGCCTTCACTGCTCTCGACAATGTCAGCCTGACGGTCGGCCGCGGCTCGATCACCGGCATCATCGGCCGCTCCGGCGCCGGAAAATCCACGCTGATCCGGCTGGTCAACGGCCTCGAAAAGCCTTCGGGCGGCAAGGTGTTCGTCGATGGGGTCGACGTCGGCCCACTCGACGAAGCGGGCCTGCGCGATCTTCGCCGTTCTGTCGGAATGATCTTCCAGCACTTCAACCTGCTTTCGTCGCGCACCGTCTTCGGCAACGTCGCTTTGCCGCTGGAAATCGCCGGCATCGATCGGCATGCGATCGAGGCGCGGGTGCTGCCGCTTCTCGACCTTGTCGGGCTCGCGGACAAGCACACCCGCTATCCGGCCGAGCTTTCCGGCGGCCAGAAGCAGCGCATCGGCATTGCCCGGGCGCTGGCGACCGAGCCGAAGCTGCTGCTCTCGGACGAAGCGACATCGGCGCTCGATCCGGAAACGACCCAGTCGATCCTCGAGCTTCTGAAGCGGATCAATGCGGAGCTCGGGCTGACGGTGCTGCTCATCACCCATGAGATGGAAGTGGTGAAGGCCGTCACCTCCGACGTGGCGGTGATCGACAAGGGCGAAATCGTCGAACGCGGCCGCACCTTCGACGTCTTCACCCATCCGAGGCACGAGACGACTAGGGCCCTTCTTTCCGGTCTGCCGGGGTCGAAGCTGCCAGAGGCAATCGCCAGAGGATTGAAACCTGCCGCCGCCCCCGGCAATCGTATCGTCGTGCGTCTTACCTTCTTCGGCGCGGCCGCCGAGCGGCCGCTGATCTCGCAGCTCATCCAGTCGATCGGCGCCGAGGTCAACATCATCGCCGGCACGATCGACGAGATCGGCGGCAAGCCCTACGGCTCGCTGGTCGTCGCCTATGGGGCGGATCCGGAAAACTTGGGGAAGGCGGATCGTTTCTTCGCCGAGAACGGACTGGTCACGGAGGTGCTCGGCTATGTCGCCTGATCTTCTGCTGCTCATCGGCAAGGCCACGCTCGACACGCTGCGGATGGTGGCGATCGCCGGCTTCATCGGCGCGCTGATCGGCCTGCCGATCGGCATCTTCCTTGCGACCAGCGGCAAGGGCGAGCTGTTCCCGGCGCCGAACGTCAACCGTGCCGTCGGCCTTATCGTCAATGCGACGCGCTCGACGCCCTTCATCATTCTCGTGGTGGCAATCATCCCGTTCACGCGGCTGGTAACCGGAACCTCGATCGGCACGAAGGCGGCGATCGTGCCCCTGACGATCGCGACAATTCCGTTTTTCGCGCGCCTCGTCGAGGCGGCAATCCGCGACGTCGACAAGGGGCTGATCGAGGCGGCCCGCGCCATGGGCGCCACGCCGGTGCAGATCGTCTTCAAGGTGCTGCTTGCCGAGGCCCGACCGGCGCTGACGCTGGCGCTCACCATGACGATCGTCAGCTTGATCGGCTATTCGGCGATGGTGGGCGCGGTCGGCGGTGGCGGGCTCGGCGACCTCGGCATCCGCTACGGCTATCAGCGCTTCATGCCGGACGTCATGCTGATCGTCGTCGTCGTGCTGATCGTCCTCGTGCAGCTCGTGCAGAGCGCCGGCGACCGTCTGGCGCGCCGCTTCGACAAGCGCAGCCGCAAGACCTGACCCTTCCTGCCCTCCCACACCCAAGGAGCCTCACATGAAGACCATCCTCCTCGCAGCCTCGCTCGCCCTTGCCTTTACGGCCGGAGCGGCCCGCGCAGAAACCATCAAGGTCGGGGTGACGCCAGGCCCGCACGCCCAGATCATGGAAAAGGTCAAGGAAGTGGCGGCCACCAAAAATCTCGATATCGAAATCCTCGAATTCTCCGATTACGTGGTGCCGAACCAGGCGCTCGCCGATGGCGAGCTCAACGCCAATTCCTTCCAGCACAAGCCCTATCTCGACAACCAGGTGGCCGACCGCGGCTTCGATATCGTCAGCGTCGCCTATACCGTGAACTTCCCGATGGGTGTCTATTCGAAGAAGGTGAAGAGCCTTGACGAGCTCGCCGACGGCGCGACGGTCGCGATCCCGAACGACCCGACCAATGGCGGCCGCGCGCTGCTGATCCTCGTCGACAAGGGCCTGATCAAGCTCAAGGAAGGCGCTGGCCTCAAGGTCGGTCCGGCCGACGTAGTCGACAATCCGAAGAACCTGACCTTCGCCGAACTCGATGCCGCGCAGCTGCCGCGCTCGCTAGACGATGTCGACGCTGCCGTCATCAATACCAACTACGCACTTGAAGCCGGGCTCGACCCCTCCAAGGACCCGATCGCCCGCGAAGGCGAGAAGGCGCCTTACGTCAACATCATCGCTGTCAGCGGCAAGGACAAGGACGCGCCCTGGGTCAAGACGTTGGTCGAGTCGTATCACAACGACACGGTGAAGGCCTTTATCAAAGACACGTTCAAGGGCTCGGTCATCGCCGGCTGGTGAATCTCCGCCGTAGGAAACCGCGCACCACGAGCTGGTGCGCGGTTTTGTTTGATTGCCAAGAACTCCGCGCTAGGTTCCTTGGCTTTGGAGGGGGAGAGCGTGATGAAAGGTGCATGCCTGTGCGGCGCGGTGCGCTATGAGACGAAAGGCAGGCCGCTTTATTCCGGTTTCTGTCATTGCCGAGACTGCCAGAGGGCAACCGGGACCGGTCATTGCTGCTACATGATCTTCTCGCGTGCCGACGTCGATGTCACGGGCGAGCTCCGCGCTTACGAGAAGCTCGCCGAAAACGGCAATGCCACGATCCGCTACTTCTGCCCCACCTGCGGCAGCCAGATCTTCTCGTCCGGTCACGACCGTTGGACGGTCTATGCCGGCACCCTCGACGATATGTCGCTGTTTGAGCCCACCAATGCGGTCTTCACCCGCAGTCGCCCGCACTGGGACCGGAGCGCCATTCAGCTCGACGAATGTGAGACTCTCCCGGGGTAAGGGGGAAGCGGCGAATTGACTTGCACCTTGAGCAGTCTTTAATCGGCCGCATGTCCATTGCGCTTTCATCTTCTGATAAATCGCTTCTGTCCGGCGAGCACGGCGAGGCCGCCGCCTTCGCCATGCGGCTGCTCGTCCGCTTCGCAGAGGCTGTCGGCGCGGAACGTTTTATCGATATCGAAGCAGCTCATATCGACGGCTGCCTCTATCTTGGCCAGGTGAGCCTCGACTTCGTCGAGCATCTGGTCCACCTCGGAGGCCGTGTTCGCGTGCCGACGACGCTGAACGTCGGCTCCGTCGATCTCATCCATCCGACCTCTTTGCCGGCAGCGACGAGGTCGGCCGAGCCGGAGCGCGGCTGATGAAGGCGCATGAGGAGCTCGGCTGCGTGCCGACCTTCACCTGCGCGCCCTATCAGACGATCTTCCGGCCGCGTTTCGGCGCCCAGATCGCCTGGGCCGAATCGAACGCCATCGTCTTTGCCAATTCCGTGCTCGGCGCCCGCACCAACCGCTATGGCGATTTTATCGATCTCTGCTGCGCCCTGACGGGCCGCGCGCCCTGTTACGGCCTGCATATAGGCGAGAACCGCCGCGCCCGGGTGCTCGTCAAGGTCGAGAGCCTGCCCGAGGAGTGGGAGGAAGCGGGGCTTTCCTGCGTTGCCGTCGGTCACACGATCGGCAGGCGCTGCGGCGACCGGGTGCCGGCGATCACCGGTCTGCCGGCCTCGACGAACGAGGACGATCTGAAGGCGCTCGGTGCCGTCGCCGCTTCCGCGGGTGCGGTTGCGCTTTTCCATGCCGTCGGGCTGACGCCGGAGGCGCCGACCACCGACGCGGCTTTCCAGGGCAGAGCGCCGGAAGAGGTGATCCGGCTTACCGCGGCGGACCTCCGAGAAACCGCGCATAACCTCTCGACGGTCCCGGACGGAACGCCACTGACCGCAGTCAGCCTGGGCACACCGCATTTCTCGCTCTCCGAGTTCGAACGGCTGATGCGGCTGATCGACGGTGCGCGGCCGGTGATCGACGTCTATGTCAACACCCATCGGGCGGTGCTCGAGGAGTTGCAAAGACGCGGCTGGGAGGAGCGCCTGAGGGCAGCCGGTGTAACGCTTGTCATCGATACCTGCACCTACGTGACCGCGGTGATGCGCGACGTGTCCGGCGCCGTCATGACCAATTCCGGCAAATGGGCCTATTACGCGCCGGGCAATATCGGCGTCGAGGTGGCCTTCGGATCGCTAGCGGACTGTGTCGCATCGGCCCGGGCCGGAAAGGTGGTGCGGCTGTGACAGTGAAATTCCAGGCAATGACGCTGGTCGCAGGCTCGGCGGAGGCAGAAACGCTGGTGCTCACGGAACCCTTGAGCTTCTGGGGCGGCCTCGACTCGGCAACCGGCCGGATCATCGACCAGTGGCATCCGGAGAAGAACGAAGTGATGAGCGGCCGTATCCTGGTGATGCGGGCAGGGCGCGGCTCGAGCTCCGGGAGTTCGGTGCTGGCGGAAGCGCTTCGGCGCGGAACCGGTCCGGCGGGTATCGTGCTGCTGGCGCGCGACGCGATCGTCACCGTCGGGGCGATGGTCGCGGCCGAGCTCTATGGAAGGGCCTGCCCGGTGGTCCTCGCCAGCGAGGCGGATTGGACGACGATCACCGGGGCCGGGTCACTTGCGATCGACGCCCGAAACGAAGCAGCGACGATCGAAATTTGACTCTTGCGATCGTGGCTTTCAGCTGCCGAGATGCCGCGCGCCGCGCTTCTTCGCCAATGCGATCTGCCGCTGCCGCTCCCGGTAGCGCTCGCGGTCCTCGTCGGTGCGGACTTCGTGACAGTGAACGCAGGCGACGCCTTCCTCGTGAAGCGGTGACAGGAGGTCCTCTGGCGTCAGGGGCTGGCGGCAGGCATGGCAGAGCGTGTGCTCGCCTTCCGCGAGGCCATGGGTGACGGAGACACGCTCGTCGAAAACGAAGCAGGCGCCGTCCCAAAGGCTCTCCTCCGCCGGGACTTCCTCGAGATATTTCAGGATGCCGCCTTTGAGGTGGTAGACCTCGTCGAAGCCCTGTTCCTTCATGAAGGCGGTTGCCTTCTCGCAGCGGATACCGCCGGTGCAATACATGGCGATCTTCGGCTTGTTGTGCAGGCCGGTATGGTTGCGGACCCAGTCGGGAAACTCGCGGAAGGTCTTGGTCTTCGGATCGACAGCGCCGCGGAAGAGGCCGATCGCCGTCTCGTAGTCGTTGCGCGTGTCGATGACCAGCGTTTCCGGATCGGCGATCAGCGCGTTCCATTCCTTAGGCTCGACATAGGTACCGACCACCTTGTTGGGGTCGATGGTCTCGACGCCCATGGTGACGATCTCCTTTTTCAGCCGCACCTTCATGCGCAGGAAGGGCATGGCCGTGGCCCGGCTTTCCTTGTGCTCGAGGCGGGCGAATTCCGGCTGGGCGCGCAGATAGGCAAGCACTGCGGCAATGCCCGCGTCGGTGCCGGCGATCGTGCCGTTGATCCCTTCATGCGCGAGAAGCAGCGTACCCTTCACTTCGTTGGCGTCGCAGATCGCCTGCAGCGGTTCGCGGAAGTCGGCGAAGCGCGGAAAGGAAACGAAATGATAGAGCGCGGCCACCAGGAACTGGCCCTGCGCCTCCAGGCGCGGTGTCGTGAACATGTCGGTCATAGGACACGCAAATACAGCTTTCACAGGCCAGGCGCAATTGCGGCGAATCGGACCCGAAAGGCCCACCCCTTACCGCCCGGCCTCGAGCCACAGCAGTTCGATCATGCGGCTCTCGCCCGGGTCGTCGAGGAAGACCGCCGCTGCCCGCTGCAGGGCTTCCAGTCTCAGATCCTCTTGCCGGGTGATGGCGGCGGAAAGGAGATGGGCCTGGTTGTGGCTGTCGCCAGCGAGCTCCGGCTCTTCGTTGATGAGGGACGTCATCGTGGCGAGGTCGTTCAAATGGCCGAGCACGTCGACCAGTTCCTTGGTCTCCGCCCTTTTCGCTTGCATCGCCGAGGGCCATGTCTCTCGCAAAAGCCCCAGATTCATCCTGTAGTCCTGGGCGCGCTTGCGCAACTCGCGCAAGAGCTTGGCCTCGGTGCTCGTTTCGCAGGCGGCGTTGCGAACGGTCGAGAGATTGCGCGCCACATCTCGGATGCGGGCGTTTTCCTGCTTCTGAAAGAGTGGAGCATCGCAGGCGATGAGTCGGTAGAGCGAGCGCGGGCGCTTGAAGCTCTTGCGCCCATCGTGGATGGCTTCGTGCACGCCCGCCGGCTGATCCTTGAGCACCGCCACCGCGCGCTCGAGCTGCTCGGTGTCGACGGCGCGAAAGTCCCCGGTGAAGGCGGCCCGGACTGAAGGCGCAGGTCATGGTTACGCGACCAGCAGTCCTTCGGTGGCCAGCGCCTGGTTGGAATAGCGGCGGTCGCCGGTGATCTCGCGGCCCAGCCATGCGGGAAGGGCGGGCAGGTCCGTCTCCTTCTTCATCTCGACCTCGGCGACGACCAGGCCTTCGAGCGCTCCCTCATAAACATCGACCTCCCAGGTGAAGCCCTTGTGCGGCACGCGATAGCGACGCTTCTCGATGACGATGCCGACGGCCTGGGTCAGCAACTCGCGAGCGTCGTCCATGGGCAGGTCGTATTCATACTCGTTCCGCACGAGGGCCGATTTGCCGATCTTGACTGTAAGGCGGGCCCATTTGTTTCCATGGATTCGCACGCGCACCGAACGATCATCCATGGTGACGATATAGGCTTGGCGTAGCCTGATGCCACCGTCGGCGCGCCCCCTCCAGTCGTCGGAAGCAACCAGGAACTTGCGCTCTATCTCCTTCGCCATGGAATGTCCTGCCATTCGAGAGGTCGACCGTCATCAAACTATCGCATTGCGGGTTAGGCTCAAGCCATCTCTTGTTGCAGATGATATTTGATCGCCTTCTTTTGTAGGGCGCGGACGGCGCAGGGCCTTTCGGTCTCGACAATGACAGGCGGGCGGAGTATGCGGGTGCAGATTCAATCGTTTTAAAAGGACGGCGGGCATGAGCGCGAAGACCGACAAGCTTCTTTCCATCCTCAAGCTGCAACCGGTGGTGCCGGTGCTGGTGATCGACGACGCAGCAACTGCAGTCCCGCTCGCACGCGCCTTGGTCGCCGGAGGCCTGAAGGCGATCGAGATCACGCTGCGCACTCCGGCGGCGCTGGAGGCGATCCGCGCCGTGGCCAACGAAGTCGAAGGCGCGGTTGCCGGTGCGGGCACCATCCTCAACGCCGCGCAGTTCGAACAGGCCGTGGAGGCGGGCTCGCAGTTCATCGTTAGCCCCGGTACGACGCAGGAGTTGATTGATGTCGCCAATGACCACGCGGTGCCGCTGCTGCCGGGGGCGGCTACGGCGAGCGAGGTGATGGGGCTTCGCGAGGAAGGCTACGACGTCATGAAGTTTTTCCCGGCCGAGCAGGCCGGCGGCGCCGCCTATCTGAAATCGCTGTCCTCGCCGCTCGCCGGCACCTTGTTCTGCCCGACCGGCGGCATTTCGCTTTCCAATGCGCGCGACTATCTTTCGCTGCCGAACGTCGTCTGCGTCGGTGGCTCCTGGGTGGCGCCGAAGGAACTGGTTGCTGGCGGCGACTGGGCCGGCATCACCAAGCTGGCCGCCGAGGCCTTTGCGCTGAAAGGCTGACCGGGCGACACGCAGGGTTATCCATCAAGCAAGCTGGGCTCACGTCCGGCTTTTTGGGGTCCGGTGCGTATTTGTATTTTCGCCTCGCGGTTCCTATGTCTCACTCCGCCAACGACGACGCAGAGAGGCAGCCGCTTCCGCGCGTCAAACTTAAGGAGCGAGACCGATGTTCGACGCGAAGAAATTGCTGGATCAGTTCTTGGGTTCCCAGGTGCCCGGCGCCGGCGGCACGGTTCGCGGCCGCGCCGACCAGGTGACACAACTCGCCAAGGGCAATCCCCTGGCGTCCGGAGCGATCGCGGCCGTGCTGCTCGGCACGAAATCAGGACGCAATCTGGCCGGCAATGCGGCTGTTCTCGGCGGGCTGGCGGCGATCGCTGGCCTCGGCTACCAGGCATACAAGAACTATCAGGCCGGGCAGGCGCCGCAACCAGCGTCGCGTGCACCCATGGAACTCCCCGCGCCGCCGGCAGATTCTGGCTTCGCAGCACCGGAGGCGCTCAGCGATGACTTCGCGCTGGTGCTCGTTCGCGCCATGATCGCCGCCGCCCGGGCAGATGGCCATATCGACGAGACCGAGCGTCGCCGGATCATGGACAAACTCTCCGTTTCGGGTCTCTCGGCGGATGCTGCGGCTTTCCTCGAAGCCGAGCTCGCCAATCCGATCGACCTCGACGCCATCGTCGCTGCCGGCAAGACGGAAGAAGAACGGGTCGAGATCTATACGGCATCACGGCTTGCCATCGAGCCGGATGGCCGGGCGGAGCGCGGCTATCTCGAACTTCTCGCCGGCCGGCTGGGCCTGCCTGACGCGCTTGTCGACCACATCGAGGCGACGGTTTCGGCGGCCAAGGTTTCTGTCTGAGACGCAGCGCAATGAGCGGAGCGCATCCGTTCCGCTCATGGTTCGATCACGAGTTTGAATTTGAAACGCGGCGGTGTCTGTCCTATTGCCAAAAGCAAGTGGAACGCGGGAGTGGTCGATGCGCGATCTTGCCAATTGGAACGGATGCCCGGCGCCGCAGCCGGTATTGATTGAGGGTCGATATGTCCGGCTGGAGCCCTACGACCGGGCGACGCATCTCGAGCCACTCTGGCACGATGCCTTCGGCGGCCCGGCGATCAACCCGCTGCTCAAATACTTCACGCAGGACGATTTTTCGGGAATCGAGGCTTTCGACGACTGGCTCTCGGCCGTTCAGGCGAATTCCGGCTGGATCACCGAAGTGTTCCGCGACAAGGCGACCGGCCGTGTCGTCGGGATGGCGAACTACATGCGCGCCGACCCGGCCAACGGCGTCGTCGAGGTTGGCGGTGTGGCGCACGGGCCGGCGATGGCGCGTTCGCCGCTCTCGACGGAAGCGCATTACCTGATGGCGAGGCACGTCTTCGAGGATCTCGGCTATCGTCGCTATGAGTGGAAATGCCACAGCGAAAACCAGCCGAGCCGCGCCGCGGCCCTGCGACTCGGTTTCACCTTTGAAGGCATTTTCCGACAGCACATGATTTCCAAACACGCCAACCGCGACACGGCGTGGTTCTCGATGATCGACCGCGAATGGCCTCTCCTCAAGGCCGCATTCGAGGACTGGCTTTCTCCCGACAATTTCGATCGCGAAGGGCGCCAGAAGCGGCGTCTCGAGGATATCCGCGCGGAACTCGCGACAAAGGAGCGAGCGTGAGCACGCCCGAGAAAAAGGAAAGGTCGGCGGCGATCGCGGCAGCGATCACCCTGGCGGTCGTCGGCATCGGCTTCTTCGTGCTGCCGTCGATCATGGTGCGGCTCGGCGACATCTCGCCCTGGCTCGCCGCCGGCGTCGGCGCGCTCTTCGTGCTCGGCTTCTTCCTGATCTTCTGGCTGCGCGCCCGCCATCAGCGGCGGCGCGGCCTATAGCCTGAGTGCGCCTCAGCCCTGTAGCGCTGCACCCAACAGAACCAGCCCAAGCACCAGCACCAGTAGCGCGCCGGCGATTTCGATGCCGTTCGAGATGCGTGCCGCAGCCGATTGGCTTGAGGCATAGCGCAGCGCAAAACCCTTGGCGGTGACGGCGAGCGTCGCCAGGATCGAGACGGTGATCGCGGTGCCGATCGACATAGCGAAGACCGAAAGAACGCCGCCCAGATAGAGCCCGTTCAAAAGCGCGAAAGAGAGCACGATCAGGGCACCGGAGCAGGGGCGCAGGCCCACCGCGACGATCGCCGACCAGGCTTCGCTAAGCGCAAAACGATCGCCCTTGAGCATTTGTGGGTCGGGTGCATGGGCGTGACCGCAGGTCGTGCAGACCTCGCCATGGCCATGCGCGTGGCCGTGATCATGGTGGAGATGGCGATGTGGGTGATCATGGCCGTCGTGGCCATGGTCGTGATGGGCATGCCCGTCAGCAACGGCCATCGCCGGCCGCGTCATCGACCGCAGCTTGCGGAAGACGAGCCAGCCGCCGAAGGCGGCGATCAGCGCATAGCTTGCGACCTCGAGCGCGTGGGTTGCGCGAGTCATGTTGATGGAGGAGCCGCGCAGCACGAGATAGACGGCGCCGATCAGCAGGATCGCCACGACGCCCTGCAGGATCGAGGAAAGGAAGGACAGCAGCACGCCGCGCTTCAGTTCCGTCTCATTAGCGATCATGTAGGAGGAAATCACCGCCTTGCCGTGGCCCGGCCCGGCCGCATGGAAGACGCCATAGGCGAAGGAGAGGCCGATCAGCGACCAGAGCTGCCAGGGGTTCTCGCGCATGCCCTTGAGCGCGCCGGTCAGCAGCCGATAGAAGTTCTGTTGCTCCATGTTGACCCAGGCGAAAAACCCGCCGAGGACGCCGGTGGTCTGGATCGAAGGCTCTGCGGAGCCGATGCCGAGCGGCGATTGCGCCATGGCGAGCGTCGCCGAAAGGGCTGTCAACAGAAGGCCGGCGACGAGCGGACCGGCGATCCTGCGCGGGTTCAGCATGTGACCTCGATCCTCGTTGCGAAGAGCTTCGACATGTCGGTACCGGTCGGGTCGCTCCAGAACGCGTCGGTGAGCGTGTCCTTGTTCTCGGCCAGCACCTCGTCCGGATCCGGCCGCACCACCTGATGCTGGCAGGCCTCGATCTTCTCGCCGATTACGGTAAGATCGTCGTCGGTCGGGAAGTCCATCGCCGTGTACATGGTCGGGTCGTAGACGCCGAAGGAGAGCTTGCCCTTGAGCGGCATCGCCTCGGCCGGCTTGACCGCGAACATCATCAGCAGCTGGTTGTCCTTGTAGTCGACTGCGATGCTGTCGGGCCGGCTCACTTTTACCGATTTTCCGTTGTCGGAAATCGTCGTGTAGTAGTTGTACTCGGAAAGCGACTCGAGCACGGTCTGGCCGACCTCCTTCAGCTCGTCCGGGTCGAGCGTGGCGTTGGAGTTCTTGTCGAAGTCGAGCACGACGCTTGCCGAAAACAGCTCGTCGAACCGCCAGACGTTGCGCAGCTCGCCAATATTTCCCTTGTCGTCGGAGACGATCTCCAGCCGCGCCTCGGCGAAGATGTGCGGATGGGCGGCGGCGAGCCCGGGCGCCAGCAGGGTCGCAAGGCCGGCCAGGGGGAGGCGTTGTGTGTTCATGGGAATTAGAAATCCTTTTCGGTCGAGGGACCGGGCGAATCGCCCCTCGAATGTACCGTAAATGGGACGAAATTGGGACTTGTGCAGGCAAAGTGCCGGGCGCGCTCCCATGTCTCGCCGCGTTCATTGCGACTTGCGGAACCAGCCGTGCAGGAAATCGACGAAGGTGCGAACCTTAGTCGGCAGATAGCGCCGGTGCGGATAGATCGCGTAGATGCCGCGGTCCCTGGGGAGAAACGCCTCAAAGAGCGTCACCAACTCGCCCGACAGGATCTTCGGCCGGGCGATGAAGTCGGGCAGGACCGCGATCCCGATGCCGGTGACCGCAGCGCGCGCCGCGGCAAGCGGGCTGTTGACCTCGATCGGCCCGCTCACCGACACGGTGAAGGGCGAACCGTCGGGCTCGATGAAACGCCAGTTGGAATAGGAGCGGCCATTGGTGTCGAGAATGCATGGAACATGCGCAAGGTCGGTCGGGTGCGCAAACGGACCGGCCTTCGCCAGGAAATGCGGCGAGGCGCAGACCAGCAACTGGAAGTCGTCGAGCTTGCGGGCGATCAGCGTCGAATCCTCCAGCCGCGTGATGCGGATCGCCACATCGAAGCCTTCCTCGACGAGGTCGACGAAGCGGTCGTCCGAGACTATCTCCAACGACAGTTCCGGATGCTGCTTGCCGAAATCGATCAGCGACTGGCCGATCTCCGCATCGACGAAGGTCCGCGGCACGGTGATTCGGAGCCGGCCGCGCAGGTCGGAATTGTTGGCACGCACGAGATCGGCGAGATTGTCGATCTCCTTCAGGATTTCGGATGCCGTGCGGTAGTAGGTATGGCCGGCCTCGGTCAGCGAGAACTGTCGCGTCGTGCGGTTGAGGAGGAGCGCGCCGAGCTCGTCTTCGAGTTCGCGGACATATTTTGACAACAGCGCCTTGGATTTGCCGATACGACGGGCGGCGGCCGAAAAACCCTCCGCGTCCACGACATCGATGAAGGCGCGGATGCGGGTTAAAGTGTCCATGATTCGACTTTCTCTTTTCACCGTGCGGGAGCCGAAAATCTCCCTCCGGAGTCCTTTTTTTGGGCGTCTCTGCCGCGCGCACCGGCCTCGCCGCGATCGTTCATTGAAAGTGAACACTCACGCCATGGTCCGGTCCAGAAAAATTTAGGGGCGAAGCGGAAAAAACTCTTGATTACGACAGTGATTTTTCTTACCTACGCCCTTGCCCAAAGTCGCACGTGCCTGTGGGTGTCCGCCGACCCTCGATTAGGTGAGGGTATCGGTAAGGTACCTGGAACTAACCCCTCCAGTCGCTATTCCGGCCAACCGGGAAATGCGAGGACATCTTGAAGCAACGACGGTGCGGGCCTTTCTGGTGTCTGCCGGCTCTCCAACAGCCGGGGTTACTGAAGAGGCACACCTTCATTGCCGGAAGTGCGGTTGGGTTATTCCCTCCAATCCATGGCAGACAAAGCCGAATCTTAGCCTTTGCGGGCTTGGATTCATCGTTTCGCGCATCGAGCGCATGCATGGTTCCGGGGTCTCCACCGGCTGGGTCCAGTGCAAGCGCGCGTATGCCCTTTGTCCTCCACAGTTGTGGAGTCTAATGGATCGGGGAATAAAGCCATGACCACCGCACGCATCATCGACTTCCTCAACACCCGACGACCCGAAGGCCCCTGCCTCGTTGTCGACCTCGACATCGTGCGCGACAATTTCAAGGCCTTCCGTCATGCGCTGCCCGACAGCGCGATCTACTACGCCGTGAAGGCCAACCCCGCGCCGGAAGTTCTGCGCCTTCTCGCCGGTCTCGGCTCCAACTTCGATTGCGCGTCCGTCGCCGAAATCGAAATGGCGCTCGATGCCGGTGCGACCCCGAGCCGCATCTCTTATGGCAATACCATCAAGAAGGAGCGCGACATTGCCCGCGCCCATGCGCTGGGCATCAACCTCTTCGCGGTCGACAGCCATGAAGAGGTCGAGAAGGTGGCGCGCGCCGCTCCGGGCGCCCGTGTCTTCTGCCGCGTCCTCACCGATGGCGAAGGCGCCGAATGGCCGCTGTCGCGCAAGTTCGGCTGCGTGCCGCAGATGGCCGTCGACGTGCTCGTCTATGCCCATCAGCTCGGCCTCGTCTCCTACGGCGTGTCGTTCCATGTCGGTTCGCAGATGACGAAGCTCGACGCCTGGGATGCGGCGCTCGCCGATGCCAAGCGCGTCTTCGGCCAGCTTGCCAAGCAGGGCATCGAGCTTAAGATGGTCAACATGGGCGGCGGCTTCCCGACGAAGTACCTGAAGGACGTTCCGTCGGCCGAAGCCTATGGCCAGGCGATCTTCGGTGCGCTGAAGAAGCACTTCGGCAATAACATTCCGGAGACAATCATCGAACCGGGTCGCGGCATGGTCGGCAATGCCGGCGTGATCAAGGCGGAAGTCGTTCTCGTCTCGAAGAAATCGGACAACGACAGCCACCGCTGGGTGTTCCTCGATATCGGCAAGTTCGGCGGTCTCGCCGAGACGATGGACGAGGCGATCCGCTACCCGATCCGCACGGCGCGCGATGGCGACGAGATGGAGCCCTGCGTCATTGCCGGCCCGACCTGCGACTCGGCCGACGTGCTCTACGAGAAGAACATGTACCCGCTGCCGATCTCGCTGACGATCGGCGACGAGGTTCTGATCGAGGGCACCGGCGCCTACACGACGACCTACTCGGCCGTCGCCTTCAATGGCTTCGAGCCGCTGAAAGCCTATGTGATCTGATCCTGCCTGCTCCCGCTTTTAAGCGGGAGCGGCGACTTCACAATTTTTTGCAGTTCCGCCTGAAGCGGTTTTGATGACGGGAGGCCCCGATGGCCGCTGTTGTTGACACCTTGCGCGCGTACTTCGCGCCGTCCACCTTTGTGATCGATGCCGAAAATCCGGGCGACGTCGTCGCGCGGGAAAACCTGCTCGACCGGGCGATGGGTCCCGGCCGCCACAGGAAGTCGTCTGAAAAGCTGCGGCGCGGCCGCGTGCCGGCCGAGGGGCTCGCCCTCGTGGCCCGCGACGTCGATGGCCATGTCATTGGCACCGTGCGTCTCTGGAACGTCGAGGCCGGCGTAAACTGCGAAGGGCAGGCCGTGCCGGCGCTGCTACTCGGCCCGCTCGCCGTCGACCCGGCGCATGAAGGCAAGGGGATCGGCGGCACGCTGATGCGGGCGGCGATCCAGGAAGCCAAGAACCGTGGCCACGGCGCTATCCTTCTTGTGGGCGACGCCGCCTACTACGAGCGCTTCGGCTTCTTCGCCGCGCGGACCCAGCATCTCGTCATGCCCGGCCCGTTCGAGCGCAACCGCTTCCTGGCGCTCGAGCTCAAGGACGGCTGGCTCGAAGGCGCTGCCGGCATGCTGGTCGCAAGCGGCCGTAAACTCGCCCTGCCGCCGGTCAAGCGCGCCGCCTGAGACCATTCTTCCGCCTCCAACCCTGCGGAAGCGGACCCTGAACAGCGCTCCCGTCGCATGGCGGGGGCGCTGTAGTGTTTTATGACGATACTCGCGAGTTCGAGCCAACTCGCTTGAGGCGCGGTGTCTTCGGTCAGTTCGCGGCCCGCCGATAGAGCGCCAGCGATCCCGCCAGGGCCACCAGCGCCCCGCCGCACACGCGGTCCAGCCAGATCGCGCCGGATCGCTTCAGAAATCGCATGGCCTGCGAGCCGAGCATGGCATAGCCGAACATCACCATGAAATCGATCGATGCGAAGACGAGAGCCAGAACGGCGTATTGCGGCGCTTGCGGCAGCGCCGGTTCGATGAACTGCGGCAGGAAGGCGGAAAAGAACAGGTATCCCTTGGGATTGGTGACCGCGACCAGAAAGCTCTTCGCAAAAATCGAGCTCGGCGTGCCGGTGCCTTCCTCGGATGGCACCCCTTCTGCGATATCGAGCGTGCCGCGCGAGCGCAGCAACTGGAAGCCAAGCAAGGCAAGGTAGGCGGCGCCGGCCCATTTGACGACCGAGAACCAGAACTCGGATGCGGCGAGCAGCGCGCCGAGACCGAGGGCCACGGCGCCGATCAGCACGAAGTCCGAGAGCACTGCGCCGATCATCCCGTAGCCGGCGCGGCGGACGCCATAGCGCGACCCGTTGGTCAGTGCCAGCAACACGGTCGGGCCTGGTGTTGCAATGCCAATGAGGGCGACGGCGGCGAATGCAAGTATGGTCATCTCGTTCATGGAAATCTCCTCTCGCGTCACACAGTCGTTCCACAACTTTGAAAGTGCTGCAACGAGGAATTGCGTGGTGTCGGAAGCGCGAGCCTGCATACCGCCATTACTGCATTTGACAGCAATCATCGCTTCGCCTATGGAGGCGGCGGGCGAGGGCCCCTGCCGTCCGCGAGCGTACAAGCTTTGGTGAAGTCCCTCTTTTCGACTCGGTCACGCCTCCAGGCATGCGAACCGATGGCAATGCGGGCACCCATCCGAACGAGCGCATGCCGCAGCAGGAGACCCTGTCATGACGCCTGAATCGCGCGCACTTCCATCCCTGCACACGCTGAAGGACCTTGCCAAACGCTTGCGCGCCCGGCTTTCCGCCGAAGGCGAGCAGATTGGCCATTCGAAATCTCTCGAGCTGATCGCCGCCCAATACGGCTATCGAGATTGGAACACGCTGCACGCCGCCGTCGGCAACCGGCCCCCGTTCAATCCGTGGATACTCGGCTCGCGGGTGAGAGGCAATTATCTCGGCCAGCCCTTCGAGGGCGAAGTCCTCTCGGCTCAGGCCTTGACCGCGAAGCCTGGTCACTACCGACTGACCTTCAAGTTCGACGCGCCGGTGGACGTCGTCACCTTCGAAAGCTTCTCGGCCTTCCGGCAGAGGGTGACGGCAATCGTCGACGAAGGCGGGCGGACCATCGAGAAGACCTCAAACGGACGGCCGCATCTGGAGCTTGAGTGGTGAGGTTTGGCGAGCCGGATTGGCCCTCATCCATCTGCCGGCACCTTCTCCTCGCAGGCGGTGAGAAGGGATTCGCGGCGCCGCCTTGCGTGTTATGCGCCAGAAGCCCATGACTGTTGAGCTGTCGCCATTGATGACGTGGACGCGGGCACGTCCCCTCGCCCCGCTTGCGTGGGAGAGGGTTAGGGTGAGGGGCTTCCCTTACACTGCAGGAGATAAACTATCCCGACAAATCCACCACGCCGCAATCGCCGGCACCTGAGCCGAAGGCAATTTGGCGGCCGTTGCTGTTCCAGGCCATGGCGGTGATCGCGCCCTTGCCGGGGCGTCGCAGCAGCACTTCCTTGCTGTCGGCGAGACGGGCGGCGAGGATCATGCCATCCTCATAGCCGATCGCGACGATGTCCTCGGCCGGATGGCAGGCGACCGTCGTTACCATCGTGTTGGCGCGCGTGCCGAGCTCCAGCGGCGCCTTGCCCATCGGCCCGTCCTTGCCCTGGAACGGCCAGACGATCGCCGCCGGTGCGCCCGCGGAGGCAAGCCACTTTCCCTTTGCCGACCAGGAAAGTGACTTCACCTTGGCCGGGTAGCCGGTCATGCGCATGTGCCGCGCTTCGGCGACCGGCTTCGCATCCAGCTTCCAGCCATGCAGCGCATTCTCCTGCATGGAGGTGACGACGAAGCGGCCGTCGGGCGAAAAGGTGACACCGGTATGGGCGCCCTTCCATTCGAGGTCGACCGGCTGGCCGGCCATCGTCACCCAATGCAACGACACGCCATTGTAACGCGCCACCGCGATGCGCAAGCCCTTGGGAGCGAAGGCAATGCCCTCGACGGTGCGGTCCTCGGGGAATTCCTTCGTGCTGCCGTCGGCAAGGCGGACATAGCTCGTCTTGCCGAAGGCATAGGCAACCGCCCTTTGCGGTCCGGCGGCGACCTGGGAAATCCATTTGCGCGGCGTCTCTGCAACGAGGCTCGCCGTTCCGTCGGCCGAAACGCGCATCACCTTGCCGTCTTCGCCGCCGGTCAAGAGCGTATCGGTCGCTTCGTCATAAGCGACCGAAAGCAGGCCGTCGTGCAGCTCGGTTGTCTTGTGGCCGTGATCGAGGCGGTGAATGGTGCCGGCGGCGCCGGCGAAAAAGGGAATGTCCTTCAGAAAGGCCACGCCGACGACATGGCCTTCGAGATCGAGCGGAGCGACGGTCGGCATCAGTTGGCTTGGCCCCCTTGCTTCAGCTTGTCCGGGATCATGCCTGGACTTCACAGGCCTTGAAGGTGCGCTCGAGCTTCTCGCGGTCGAGATCGCGGCCGATGAAGACGAGGCGGGACTCGCGCTTCTCGCCGTCCTTCCAGGCGCGCTGGTGGTCGCCTTCGATGATCATGTGGACGCCTTGCACCACATAACGCTCCGCATCGCCGGCAAAAGCGATGATGCCCTTGAGGCGCAGGATATTCGGTCCGTCCGTCTGGGTGATCTTCTGGATCCAGGGGAAGAAGCGCTCCGGATTCATCTCGCCGCCACGCAACGAGATCGACTGCACCGTCACGTCATGGATGGGCGAGGGAGCATGGTCGTGGTGATGATGACCGTGGTCATGATCATGATCGTGGTGGTGGTGATCGTGATCGTGATGATGGTGGTCGTGGTCGCAATCGGGGCCGCAGACGTGATCGTCGTGCTCGCCCTGATCGAGGAAATGCGGATCGTTCTCCAGCGCCCTTTCGAGATTGAAGGCGCCCTGGTCGAGTACCTTGCCGAGATCGATCTCCGAGCGCTGCGTCCGGTAGATGCGGGCCGACGGATTGATCACGCGGACCGTCGCCTCGATGCGCTCGAGTTCTTCGGGCGACACGAGATCGGTCTTGTTGAGCAGCACCACATCGGCAAATGCAATCTGGTCTTCCGCCTCGCGGCTGTCCTTCAGCCGCAGCGGCAGATGCTTGGCGTCGACGAGTGCTACGACGGCGTCGAGCTCGGTCTTGGCGCGCACGTCGTCATCCATGAAGAAGGTCTGGGCAACCGGCACCGGATCGGCAAGGCCGGTGGTCTCGACGATGATCGCGTCGAAACGGCCCGGCCGGCGCATCAGCCCTTCGACCACACGGATGAGGTCGCCGCGCACCGTGCAGCAGACGCAGCCGTTGTTCATCTCGTAGATTTCCTCGTCGGATTCGACGATCAGGTCGTTGTCGATGCCGATTTCGCCGAATTCGTTGACGATGACCGCATATTTGCGCCCGTGATTTTCGCTGAGGATGCGGTTGAGGAGCGTCGTCTTGCCGGCGCCGAGATAGCCCGTGAGCACGGTGACGGGGATCGGCTTCTGCGTGGTCGTGTCGGTCATGGGAGCCTCGAGAATTGGCGATGCGCCGCGAGCATCGGTGTCGGGGTTCATATAGGAGATGATGCAGCGATGCGCAAATGTGCGGGCGCGCCTTTTCGCTTGCGTCGGGCGGTCAGGCAAAGTCGCCGACGTCGAAGGCCTGCACATCCCTGAGCAGTTCGATGATGCCGCCGACCGCATGGCTGAGAAGAGCTTCGCCGCGATCCGCCGTGGCGGCGGCCGCATTGCCGGCCACGCCGTCCGGGTTGAGGTCCGACATCTTCCAACCGAAGGCATGCGGGCCGTAGGCGCGCAGATGCTTGAAGCGGCGCTGGTACGCGCTCTGACGGGAGGGGAAACGGCGGGCCTTCGCCATGTCGACCTTCTCGGGGTGGAGGGCCAACATCACTGACGTCTCGATGTCGCCACCATGGATGTCGATCGCCTTGTCCTCATCACCGATCCAGCCCTCCGGCTGTCCGAAACGGGTCCAGCTCGTCGCGACCGCCAGCATGTTAAAGCGCACGCGCGCCTCTGTCGCCACGATCGTCATCAGGGGGGAATTGCCGCCATGCGCATTCAGCATTACCAGTTTGCGGATGCCCAGCCGGCCAAGGTCTTCGGCGATGCCGAGCCAGCGCGCGATCGCTTCGGCATAGCCAAGCGTTCGGGTCCCCGTCACGTCCATGTGTTCGATCGAGTAGCCAACCGGCTCGACCGGCAGGAAAGTCGCGGGCAGGTCATGGGGCAACTGTGCCATGACGCGGTCGACAATGCCTTCGGCGATCAGCCGGTCCGTTTCGAAGGGCAGGTGTGGCCCGTGCTGTTCATGTGCGCCGAGCGGCAGAACGGCGATCCAATCCCGCCGTTCGGCTGGAGCAAGATCCACGGGATTGTCGTCCCAGCAGGGCTTGGGCAGCGACATTTCTGTTCGGTCCTCCGGATCGCTTGTCGTAAAATCGTTATTTGAGTCATACAGTTCGTAATCTCAAGCTGTATTGCTATAAAGGCAGTGTACGGGATTCGGACCGGAGGTCCAATGGGCAAGAAGAGCAAAGCCGAAAAGAGGGGCAAGAACGGCAAGAGGAAGGACGAGATCGTCGCCGAGGCCCACGATCATGACCTGGCTTCGATCCTCGTCCAGGCAGCGCGCTCGATGCGCACGGTGCTCTCCCGCAACCTTATCGAAAGCGGCCTCTATGCGGGCCAGGATGGCGTCATGCTGGCTCTCGCCGAAACGGACGGCCTGACCGCCGGGGCGCTCGCCGCCAGGCTCGGCGTCAAGGCGCCGACTATGACGCGCACGATCGGCCGCATGGAGGCCCAGGGCTTCCTCGAGCGCCGGCCGGACGAGGGCGATGCGCGGTTGACCAAGGTCTTCCTGACCGCTCCGGGGCGCGACCGCCTGCAGACGATCGCCGAGGCCGGTCAGCATTCCGAAAAGCTCGCCACGCGCGGCCTCACCGACAAGCAGGTGCGCACGCTCCTGAAACTCTTGCGCGCAGTCGACAGCAACCTGCAGGCGGCGCGCGCGGCCGACTGACGCGCCGGCTTGGCGCACTTCCCGATTGCAGCGGCGATTTAAACAGTTTAAAGAGGGTTTAAAACGGCGCAAGAAAATCGACAGGCAACGGGGGGCACGGTGGCGCAGAAGGTCAAGCTTTCGACAATTGCGGAAACACTCGGCCTTTCGACGGCGACCGTATCCCTGGCATTGCGAGACAGTCCTCTCGTGGCGATCGCCACCCGCGAGAAGATCAAGGAGCAGGCGCGTGCCCTCGGCTATATCTACAATCGCCGCGCCGCAAGCCTTAGAACATCGCGCTCCGGCATCATCGGCGTCGTCGTCCACGACATCATGAACCCGTTCTACGGCGAGATCCTCAAGGCGATCGAGGCGGAACTCGATCGCGACAAGCAGACCTTCATTCTTTCCAATCACTACGATTCCGTCGAGAAGCAGCGCGACTTCATCGAAACGCTGCTGCAGCTCGGCGGCGACGGTGTCATCATGTCGCCGGCGATCGGCACGCCGCCGGAGGATATCCAGCTGGCCGAGGACAACGGCATGCCGGCGATCCTGATCGCCCGTTCGATCGATGGCCTCGATGTTCCGATTTTCCGCGGCGACGACGCCTACGGCATCGCGCTTGCCACCAACCATCTGATCGGACTCGGCCACCGCTGCATCGCGATGGTCGGCGGCACCGACCAGACCTCGACCGGGCGTGACCGCTATCAGGGCTATGTCAACGCCTTGCGCAAGGCGAATATCGAGGTCGATCCGGATCTGCGCATCCCCGGCCCGCGTTCGAAACAGGGCGGCTTCGAGGCGGCGGTGCATCTCCTGTCGCTGCCGCAGAAGCCGACCGCGGTGGTCTGCTGGAACGATCTGGTGGCGATCGGCATGATGAACGGCATCGCCCGCGCCGGCCTCGTACCGGGGGTCGACATTTCGGTGACCGGTTACGACGATCTCGAGGAAGCCTCGATCGCGACTCCGGCGCTGACGACCGTCTGGAATGGCCAGACGGAAGTCGGCCGCAGCGCGGCGCGTGCCCTGCTCGACAAGCTTTCCGGCAGTCACGAGCCGGACGGCATCCACCTGATCAAGCCGGAAATGCGCATCCGCCAGTCGACCGGTCCGCTCCGCGTAACGGCTTGATCCTTCCCCGCGAGTCGGAACAGGATGCGGGGAGCGATCATCCGCTTCTTTCGTCACGCTCCGGAAAGGGAACCTCGATGAGCCGTCCTAGAATCCTTGTACCCGGCAAGATCAACCCGCGCATCCTCGAGCGACTGCCGCAGATGTTCGAGACTGTACGCATCGAGCGGGCCGATGCGTCGCTGGTCACGGCAGACATGGCGGATGTCGCCGGCATTGCCGTCTCGGGGCGCCTGCCGACCGAACTGATGGATTCCTTCCCTCGGCTCGAGATCATCGGCAATTTCGGCGTCGGCTACGACGGCGTCGACGCCGCCCGTGCGGCGGCGCGCGGCATCGTGGTCACCAACACACCGGATGTATTGACGGAGGAGGTTGCCGATACGGCGATCGGGCTGCTCCTCAACACGGTGCGCCAACTGCCACAGGCGGAGCAATGGCTGCGGCAGGGCCGATGGGTTCGGGACGGTAACTTTCCGCTGTCGCCGCTGTCGCTCCGTGGACGAAAGGTCGGACTTTTCGGCCTCGGCAGGATCGGTCTGGCGATCGCCCGCCGGCTGGAGGCGTTCCGCGTGCCGGTTGCCTACCACACGCGCTCCCCGCGCGAGGAACTGCCCTTCGCCTATTATCCGAGCCTTTTGGGCCTGGCCGAAGCAGTCGACACGCTGATAATGATCGTGCCGGGGACACTAAGCACCGCGAAGGCCGTCAATGCGGCAGTGCTCGCCGCGCTCGGACCGCAAGGGGTGGTGATCAATGTCGGCCGCGGCTCGACGCTGGACGAGACCGCCCTCATCGCGGCGTTGCAGAGCGGCACCATCGCCGGTGCGGGGCTCGATGTCTTTGAAAACGAGCCGCATGTGCCTGAGGCGCTGATCGCGCTTCCGAACGTCTCGCTGCTGCCGCATGTGGCGTCCGCTTCGGTCGTCACCCGCAACGCCATGGCCGATCTCGTCGTCGACAATCTGGAGGCCTGGTTTTCAACAGGACGGGCGCTCACGCCGGTCCCGGAGACGCCGTTCGAGCGCAAAGTCCGATAGCAGCGGTTATACCGCCTTGCTCTTCCTATATCCGCGCACCGCATCGCCGAAAGCCTTGAAGAGGGCGGCGGAGGGAGCGTCGGTCCGCACCCAATATTCCGGATGCCATTGGACGCCGACGGCGAATGCCTTGGCGCCGATGACCGACACGGCTTCGATCGTGCCGTCGTCGGCGACGGCCTCGACCGCCAGCCGCGGTGCCGTTGCGGCGATCGCCTGGCGATGCAGCGAGTTGACCCGGACCCGGCCGGCGCCGAGCACGGGAGCGAGGCAGCTTCCTTCTTTGACGACCACGTCCTGGCGAATGCCATAGGCGACGTCGAGATCGGGCACGTCCGGCTTCCGATGATCCGACACCCCCGGTTGCTCCTGAATCTCGGTCGCGAGCGTGCCGCCGAGCGCGACATTCAGTTCCTGGATGCCACGGCAGATGGCGAGCAGCGGGATGCCGCGGTCGAGCGCCCGACGGATCAGGGGGAGGCTGGTCGCGTCCCGGCCCAGATCGAAGGGCCCGTCCGCGTCCGTCGCCTCTCGTCCGTAAAGCGCCGGATGGACGTTGGAGCGTGCACCGCTGGCGAGCACACCGTCGACCCGGTCGAGGATCTCGTCGATGTCGTTGCCGGTTTCGAGTGCCGGAACGAGGAGGGGCATGACGCCGGCTCCCTCGACGGCCGCACGCACGTATTGATGGGCGACCACGTGCCAGACATTGCCGTCGAATTCGCGAAAGTCGCAGGGGATGGCAACGACAGATTTCGACATCATCAGCTCCGTTCATCGTTTTTGAGAAAGCCTTGCCGCCAGAGCGAGGTCAAAGTCAACTGCGCAGAGGGGGCGGGCGCTACGCGAGGCCGTCCGGGCGAGACTCCCGGCGCTATTCAAGACTCGGAACAGGCATTCGGCACCGCTTCTTCAAGGTCGGCTAACCATTCCTTTCGAAATGGTCTTGCTTCTTCGAACGCTTTAAAAGTTGGATCGGTTTTCATTTTCTTAAAGGAGACCTATGCCCAGTTGCAAAATCCGTCCATTCACTGGCGCTTGCTGCAAGAGAGGGTTGAATCGCTGCCCGGAATGGAAAATCCGAGGTGCCGCTGTTTGCAATCCGCCAGATATATTCGACCGTTAGACGAAATCATTCGTTAAGCCCTGGATACCTAACAATCCGGCAAACCGGAGCTTGGTTCATGACGCGCAATGAACAGGGCGCTTTTCCGACAGACATATACCTGTCGTCTGTAAGCTCGCTCTACCAACATCGCCGCGCATTGGTGATCGGCATGCTGTCGCACGTCGTGACCTTTCTGCTTGTCTTCCTGAAGACGTCCGATCCCCTTTATCTTGGCTGCTCCTTCGCGATTGTCATCGTTTGGACCCTTCGCAACCTCGACATGAGGCGCTTCGACCGTCAGGATTTCTCCAGTGCCGATCGCGCCGCGGTCAGGAGATGGGAGAACCGGTATATCGTCGGCGGGATCGGCGTGACCCTGACCTGCGGCCTTGCCTGCGGCTATGCCATTGCCGTCAGTCAGGATTCGTTTTCCGAACTCGCCTGCATCTCGGTGACGCTTGCGTCGATGATTTCGCTGGTCGGCAGAAACTACGGCTCCGAACGCGCGGTGCTGTTGCTATCCTCGTCGGCCTGCCTGCCAATTGTCATTGGCCTCCTGACGCTGCGCGATCCCTACATGCTCGTGCTGGCGGTCCTGATCCTGCCTTTCATCTTCACGACGTGGAAGATGGCGAACAACGTGCGCGCCTTTCTTTACGACAATGTTCTTGCCGCACGGGAAATCAGATCGATGGCCGAGCAGTTCGACGCGGCGCTGAACAACATGACGCACGGCCTGTTCATGCTGGACGGCAACAACCGCATCGTCGTCGCCAACGAACGCGCCTGTGAGCTTCTGAAGCTCGGCGACAAGGCGGATATGAAGAATCTGCTCCTCGATGACGTGCTTCGGCGCGGCGCCCGCGAGATGTCGCTCGACGGAGAGAAAAGCGCGAACATGGTCCGCCAGCTCGACCTGCTTCTCAAGGGAAAACGGTCGCGCGCGCTCGTCCCTATTTTCGATGATCTCTTTCTCGAATTTTCGGCGAACCGGCGTGAGAACGGCGAGGTCGTGCTGATCTTCGAAGACGTGACGGCGCGGGTTCAGGCGGAAAAGCAGATCCTGCAGATGGTGCGCTTCGATACGCTGACCGCATTGCCGAGCCGCGATTATCTTGTCGAATTGGCGCACAATGCGGTCGCCGGCGAGGCTGCGCCTGATTGCGACGTTGGGCTGCTGCTCATCGATGTCGCCGAATTCAAGCACGTCAATGACACAAGGGGCCACGTGGTCGGCGACAAATTGCTTCAGGCAATTGCCGGACGCCTCAAGGAGGTCGCGGGCAGTGGCGCGATCGCGGCGCGGCTGATGGGCGACGAGTTCGTCGTATTTTTCCCCAATCGGGAAAACAGTCCGGATCTGGATGAGCGAATCCGAGACGTCCATGCCAGCCTGCGCGGCACCTACGAGGTCGGCGGCTTCACGTTCTACATGACCATGAGCGCCGGCTTCGTCATCGCGAAGAGCAGCGCCTTTCGATTCGAGGATCTGCAGATCAAGGCCGATCTGGCGCTGGCGGAGACGAAATCGCGCGAAAGGGGAGGCTGCACCGCCTTCGAAGCCGAAATGGATGAACGCTATCTCGATCGGCAGAAGCTCAAGAGCGATCTGCGCGACGCGATCAAGTCCGGCACCCTCAGCGTCTCCTACCAGCCGATGTTCACACCGGATGGATCGCGTGTCGAGTGCTGCGAGGCCCTGGCGCGCTGGGCCCATCCGGAACGCGGACCGGTGCCGCCCACTGTTTTCATTCGGCTCGCCGAGGAGATGGGGCTCGTCACCGAGATCACCCGCTTCGTTCTCCGGCAGGCCTGCCGCGACTGCTCGACCTGGCCACAGGGCGTGGCTGTTTCTGTCAACTTGTCCGTCCTTGACCTTCGCGACAGGCAGATCGTCGAAATTGTCGGCAAGGCCTTGGACGAGACGGGGCTCGATCCGGCCCGGCTGCATCTCGAAGTGACGGAAAGCTGCCTGATGGACGAACCCGCGAAGGGCCAGTCTCTGCTCCATGAGCTTCGCGAGCGCGGCATGACCATTGCGATCGACGACTTCGGAACCGGCTACTCGAACCTCAGCTATCTGGATGCGCTCCCCGTCTCGATCATCAAGATCGATAGGTCCTTCGTCCGTAACATTCTCGACGATGCGCGTCGCTTCAAGCTGCTGCGCAGTGCAGTCAATCTCGCTCATGCCCTCGGCCTGAAAGCGGTCGTCGAAGGGGTCGAGACGGTCGATGAGTTGCAGCTCATCAACAGCTATCGTTGTGCCGATTTGATCCAGGGTTTTGTCTTTTCGGGGCCGATGCCGGCATCGGCGATCCGAGACCTGTGCAAGCCACGTGTCCGAAAACGAACCACGAAAGCGTCGCGATCGCACATCGCCTAGGACTTTGTCCCCCCGAGCAAGTATTCGTGCTGTGATTCAGCCGTTAACCACATCGCTTTACCTTTTGTTAAGGTTAACAAAAAGTTAATTGTGACCTGTGCCATTTTGTTGTTGCCATCAGCTCTGCCCTCAATAGGTTAACGCCCTGTTAACCATGGGGTGGGTGATGAGCGTCAACGGAGGCCTGGCCGATTCTGGCAGCTTTTCCGAAAAACTTATGCTGCTGCTTGATCGCGTCGAATACCGGCGGGTCGAGGGTGGTGAGGACATGGAGGATATCGCCCGCCTGAGATTCAAGGCCTACAAGGCGGTGAATCTCTTGGAGTTGACCGGCTCGACGCTCATCGACGCATTGGACTTCGACAGCCACGCCTATGTCTTCGGCATCTATCTCGACGAGAGGCTAGTCAGCACGGTGCGCGTCCATCATGTGACGCCGGACCATCGCGCCAGCACGTCGGGGCTGATCTTCGGCGAAGAAATCGACGCCTTCCTGGATGCCGGCATGGTGTTGATCGATCCGGGCCGGCTCGCCGTCGACCCGGAGGTGCTTGGCGACGATCTGAAGGCCTTGCCGTATCTGACGCTGCGCCCGGTGGCGATGGCCTGCGAATATTTCGCCGCCGACCGCTGCCTCACCGCCTGCCGTCCACGCCACACCGCCTTCTACAAGCGGCTCTTCGGATCGAAAACCGTGGTGGAGCGGCGGGAGAACCTCGGCGTCTACAATGCCGACGGCTCGCTCCTCGTCGCGAAGGTGCGCGGTCAGCGGCCCTCCATTCTCGATCGCTATCCGATCTTCGATTCCGAGACGTTCGAACGACGCCTGATGTTCGGCGGCCGGAATGAGGTGCCGTTTGCGCCGCTGACGATCCTGCCGACCGCGCGATTCGCCCAATTGGCCCAGGGCCGCTCTTTTTCGCGGGACCCGATGGGCGAATAGGTCGGCCTCGCGGCCGGGATACTGCAGCCTTGCATTTGCATGTGGCGAAACAATTCGCCGGCATGGGCGTTCGACTATGCCGCAGCCTGCGGGGGCGGGTTTTCGTTGCGAAGGGCCGTCGCTTTGTGTATGCGGAAGCTCAGGGACCTCTCTCGTCTTGCGTGAAAGCGGTTCCGATCGTGGGTCAAAGCGAACCGCCGCAAGGCGGTGCCACAGCATTCTGGAGAACTGGAGATGGCAGAGCATCATACGGGACCGGCCGAGACGGGCGCCCCGATGGACTATTCCGAGCATGAGAAGACCTACAGGTTCTTTCTCAACGCAACGAAATACGGCACGCTGTTTTGCGTTGCCCTGCTGATTGCCATGGCCGCCGGCTTCTTCACAACCATGGGCTTCTTTAGCGCTTCCGTGCTGTTCATTCTCCTCAACGTCGCCGGTTACTTTTTCTTGCGCTGAGCCACCTCCCGGTCATTTCCTGTCAAAGGTGGGGAAGGAGGACGCCCCTGCCTTTTGCCGCCGGAAGGGATCCAGTCATCCTCACCGCGTGAGGAACGTTTTTCGACGGCGGGCAGGCACCGCCTTCGACGAAAGAGTGCCTGTCGCTGCAGCGCGCCGTGCCTTTTCGTACGCGCAAGCTCGCTGTGGCGATTTGAAGGTAGTGCATGGCGTCTCTCCTTAAATCGACTCCGATTTTAAGGAGCCAGCATGAGGGGCGGCTCGTTCAAGCAGCCGACTCGGCAGTGGAACATGTACCCGCACCTCGGCTAGGGCCTGTTTGCGGGGCGGAGAGGGGGAGTATTGAGCCAGATTGTCTTTATCGCCAAGGAGTCGGATCCGAGCGAGCCACGCGTGGCGGGCTCTGTCGAGAGCGTCAAGAAGCTGAAGTCGCTCGGTTTCGACGTCATCGTCGAAGCCGGCGCCGGCTTCCATTCGCGCGTTCCAGACGCGGAATACGAGAAAGCCGGGGCGCGGATCGGAACGGCGGCCGATGCCAGGAGCGCCGACGTCATCCTCAAAGTGCGGCGGCCGACAACCGACGAGTTGGCCGGCTACCGGTCGGGGGCGATCGTCATCGCCATCATGGACCCCTACGGCAACGAGGCGGCGATCGCCGCGATGGCCGACGCCGGGTTGACCGCCTTCGCCATGGAACTGATGCCGCGCATCACCCGGGCCCAATCGATGGACGTGCTGTCCAGCCAGGCCAACCTCGCCGGCTACCAGGCGGTGATCGACGCCGCCCATGAATACGACCGGGCCCTGCCGATGATGATGACGGCGGCCGGGACGGTGCCGGCGGCAAAGATCTTCGTGATGGGCGCCGGCGTCGCCGGGCTGCAGGCGATCGCCACCGCCAGGCGTCTCGGCGCCATGGTGTCGGCAACCGACGTGCGCCCGGCCGCCAAGGAGCAGGTCGCCTCGCTCGGCGCCAAGTTCATCGCCGTCGAGGACGAGGAGTTCAAGGCAGCCGAGACGGCCGGCGGCTATGCCAAGGAAATGTCGAAGGACTACCAGGTCAAGCAGGCGGCGCTCGTCGCCGAGCACATCGCCAAGCAGGACATCGTCATCACCACGGCGTTGATCCCCGGCCGGCCGGCGCCGCGATTGGTCACTCGGGCGATGCTCGATGCGATGAAGCCCGGTTCGGTGGTCGTCGACCTCGCCGTCGAGCGCGGCGGCAATGTCGAAGGCGCTGAAGCCGGCAAGGTCGCCGAAGTCGGCGGCGTCAAGGTCGTCGGTCATCTCAACGTGCCGGGCCGCATCGCCGCCTCCGCCTCGCTGCTCTACGCCAAGAACCTCGTCACCTTCCTGGAGACGATGGTCTCGAAAGAGACGAAGGCTCTGGCGCTCGATATGGAGGACGAACTCGTCAAGGCGACGGCGCTGACCCACGGCGGCGCCGTGGTGCACCCGGCCTTCGGCGGTGCGGATAAGGGGGACAAGTGATGGCGAACGAACTGTTGGACAAGGCACTGACCGATCTCGAACGGGCGGTCGAGGCGGTCAGGACCGCAGCCGAATACGTGCCGGATGCGGCCGGCGCTGTGGCGCATGGCGCCACCGGCGGCGCCATCGACCCGTTCGTCTTCCGACTGGCGATCTTCGTGCTGGCGATCTTCGTCGGCTACTACGTCGTCTGGTCGGTGACGCCGGCGCTGCATACGCCGTTGATGGCGGTCACCAACGCGATCTCCTCGGTGATCGTCGTCGGGGCGCTGTTGGCGGTCGGCATCTCGGCTTCGGGGCTCGCCACCGGCTTCGGCTTCGTCGCCCTGGTGCTCGCCTCGGTGAACATCTTCGGCGGCTTTCTCGTCACCCAGCGCATGCTCGCCATGTACAAGAAAAAAGACAAGTGAGGCGGGCCGATGAACGCTAACTTCGCAGCCTTCCTCTATCTCGTCTCCGGCGTCCTGTTTATCATGGCGCTCAGGGGCCTGTCGCATCCGACCACGAGCCGCAGGGGCAACACCTACGGCATGATCGGCATGGGAATCGCCATTGTCACGACGCTCTTCCTGGCGCTGCCGTCGATCGGCGGCTTCCTGCTGATCGTCGCCGGCCTCGGCCTCGGCGGCGGCGCCGGCGCCTATATCGCCAAGCGCATCCCGATGACGGCGATGCCGCAGCTGGTCGCCGGCTTCCACTCGCTGGTCGGCCTCGCCGCCGTCTTGGTGGCGGCCGGGGCGCTCTATGCGCCGTCCTCCTACGGCATCGGCGCGATCGGAGAGATCCACGCCCAGGCGCTCGTCGAGATGGCGCTCGGCGTGGCGATCGGCGCGATCACCTTCACCGGCTCGGTGATCGCCTTCCTGAAGCTCGACGGCCGGATGTCCGGCAAGCCGATCCTGCTGCCCTACCGGCATCTGATCAATCTCGGGCTGGCGGCGCTGATCGTCTTCTTCATCGTCGGCCTGGCGCTGACCGAGAGCCATGTCGACTTCTGGGCGATCGTCCTGCTGTCGCTGGCGCTCGGCGTGCTGATCATCATCCCGATCGGCGGCGCCGACATGCCGGTGGTGGTGTCGATGCTCAACTCCTATTCCGGCTGGGCGGCGGCCGGCATCGGCTTCACGCTCGGCAACCTGGCGCTGATCATCACCGGGGCGCTGGTCGGCTCGTCGGGTGCGATCCTCTCCTACATCATGTGCAAGGGCATGAACCGCTCGTTCGTCTCGGTGATCCTCGGTGGCTTCGGCGGCGAGACGGCGATCGCCGGCGGCGACGACGGCGTACAGAAGACCGTCAAGCAGGGCTCGGCCGACGACGCCGCCTTCCTGATGCAGAACGCCTCGAAGGTGATCATCGTGCCCGGCTACGGCATGGCGGTGGCTCAGGCCCAGCACTCGCTGCGGGAACTGGCCGACAAGCTCAAGGCGGCCGGCGTCGAGGTCAAATACGCCATCCATCCGGTCGCCGGCCGCATGCCCGGCCACATGAACGTGCTCTTGGCCGAGGCGAATGTCCCTTACGACGAGGTGTTCGAGCTCGAGGACATCAACTCGGAATTCGCCCAGGCCGACGTCGCCTACGTGATCGGCGCCAACGACGTCACCAACCCGGCGGCGCGCGACGACAAGACCTCGCCAATCTACGGCATGCCGATCCTCGACGTCGACAAGGCGAAGACCTGCCTGTTCGTCAAGCGCTCGCTCGGCTCCGGCTATGCCGGCATCGACAACACGCTGTTCTACAAGGACGGCACGATGATGCTGCTCGGCGACGCCAAGAAGGTCACCGAGGAAATCGTCAAGGCGATCAACCACTAAAGACAGATCTTACTGCCGACCTGAATGCCCGCCTCTTGAGGCGGGCATTCTTGCCGAACGAACAGTGCAGGTCCAATTCCGTCGCGTTCAGCCGCCTTCGATGTCCGGGTCCCAGGTAAAAAGTTCCTTCGCCCTTGCAACGCCGCGAAGCGCGAAGCGCCCGAGCGAAACGGCATTGGCGCGATGGGCGGCCGGCGAAGCCTCGATGAATTCCGAAGACATGATGACGTGCCGTTCCACCGAGCGACACATCGAGACGATGCGGCTCACCTCGTTGACGGCGGGGCCGACGACGGTGAAATCGAGCCGGTTCCGGCTGCCGATGTTTCCGTAGAAAACCTCGCCGATATGCAGCCCGAGATAGACGTCGGTGGTCGGCTCTCCCTTCTCGAGCCGTCGCGTGTTCAAGTCGGCGAGCATGATGCGCAGTTGCCGCTCGGCGGCGATCGCCGCACCGCAGGCGTCGGCCGGCTTGCGGCCGTTGAAGATCGCGAGGACACCGTCGCCGATCAGCTTCAGCACACTGCCGCCATGCTCCTCGATCGCTGTGATCACCGTGCCGGAATAGTCATTGAGGAAGGGAATGACCTCCTCCGGCGCGACGCTCTCGGCGATGCGCGTGTAGTTGCGCAGATCGGAGAACCACATGACCGCCTCGATCCGCTCGGCCGCCCCCCGTTCGATGCTGCCCTCGACGACGCGCCGGCCGGCGTCCTGCCCGAGATAAACGTCTGCCAGCGTGCCGATGATGCGGACGCAGGAGGCCGCCTTGACGGCAAGCGCGAGCGTCGGCAACAGCGTTCGGAGCGCATGGAGGTCTTCGTCGCTGAAGCCTCCACGTCTTTTCGACGTCCAATAGGAGTAGAAACAATCCATCTGTCCGACGCGGCCACGGTCGGTAAAGTGATGGATGAAGCCGACGCAGTCGGTGTGCCCTTCGGCCTTCAGCTTGTCGAGCATGGTGAAGGGGATATGCGGCTCCTGTGCAAGGCGGACGCGGTGTTCGGTTTCGTTCTCCTGGAGCATCTGGAAGAAAACTGAGCGCTGCCAGTTTTCCTGGGCTTCGCCGCCGCTCGTCGAGCCGTAGTGCAGGACGTCCGGCACTTCATCGCTTTCGCTGTTCCACTGGAAGGCGCGGCCCTCGAATTCGGGGTGGAGCGTGTCGATCAGTCCGAGGGCGCGGTCGACGTGGATACCGGCTGCGTGGCACTGATCGCAGAAACCTGCGAGGAGGTCCTGTTCCTTGAGGCCGCGAATTCCCTCGTCCGACATCCACAGAACGATGTCGCGGATTACCTGATCCTTCATCCCAGTTCCCGTCGAAGCTGTCGCGCCGGTTCCACCAACGACTGATAGCACAGTGGCGCGCCTTGCTTCGACGCGCAAGTCGCCTACAGCACCGTGCGTCTTGTGAGACGCACAAAGGTCGCTGTAGCACTTTGAATTGCTGCATGTTTTTGTCCCTAATCGAGCACGATTTAAGGAAACATCCAGTAGGCTTTCATGTCGAGGAACGAGAGGGTTGCGGCAGGGGAGGGGCGAGGAGGCCCCACGGGGCCTCTCCGCTATCTACGGGGTCAACCTGCCGGCGCCAGAACCAGGTGATCGATGCCGAGGGCGACGTTCAGTCCCTCCTGGACCTGGACATTGACCGGCTGCAGCATGAAGGCCTTGTTCGTGCCGCCGGCGATGACCTTTGCTCCGCCCCCCACTGCAAAGCTCGCATCGGCGCCAACGCCGACATACTCACCGGCCAGGGCATATTCGGTGAATGGTGTGCCGGTCTTCGCCAGCACATCCCAGATCATCACGGTCTTGCCGGTCGATCCGATATCGATGCCGATTTTCGTGATCTTGCCGGCATACACGGCTCCGGGCGAACCATCCGCAGGCTTGAAGGTACACATCAGGTTCTTCGTGGAGGTGATGATGAGCCCAGTGCCGCCTTCGGAGCCGCAGGTGAGGCGGCCGAGCGCTACATAGTTTTGGGCGGGTGCCGCACCCGAAAGGGCCGCAAGGGCCGCCGCCGCAAGGAAGGTCTGTTTGATCATGGGTGATCTCCATGTTGAGGTCACAGTCAAACAGATTGAGCTCGTGATGGTTCCGCAATCGCCGATATGCCGGGGACGCGCACGCCGCCGCTGCCGGCAAACAAAAACGCCCGCGGCAATGCCACGGGCGCTTGGGAAGGAAAGGCCCTAGGGTCAGGACATGGCTTTGACGCGGTCAAGCCCGACGCGGGCCGGCTCGTATTTCGGATCGAGCTGCAGCGCGTGCGAATAGGACTTCTGCGCCCTGGCCTTTTCGCCGCGGCGTTCGTAGACCAGCGCCTGGTTGGCCCAGGATTCGGCCAGCTTGCCGTTGAGGTTGATGGCCGTGTTGAAATCCGAGAAGGCGTTGTCGTCGTCGCCCTGCGCTACATAGGAAATGCCGCGGCCGTTATAGGGCTCCGGCGAACTCGGGGACAGCGAGATCGCCGTCGAAAAGTCCTCGATCGCCTGCGCGTGATCGTTGCGGGCCTGATAGATCAGGCCGCGATTGTGATAGGCACGAGGGTCGGTGGTGTCGAGTTGGACCGCCTTGTTGAAATCGTTGAAAGCGGCGTCGAGCTGGTTGGCCTGGCGGTAGAGATTGCCGCGGCCGATATAGGCAACGTCGTAATTCGGGTTGAGCTGCAGTGCCGCGTTGTAATCGGAGAGAGCGGCCTGCTGGTTGCCCATATTGCGGTGGACGAGCGCGCGGTTGGCATAGGCCTGGTAAAAACTCGGGTTGAGCTTGATCGCCTGGTCGAAATCGGCAAGTGCCCGGCGGAATTCGCCGGCGCGGCCGTAAGCCGAGCCGCGCACGTTATAGGCTTCCGGGTCGCTCGGATTGGAGGCGATGACGCTCGACAGCGAGGCAATGTTTTCTTCCGAGCCCTGCGCCCGTTCAACGCGGATCATCGATTCGGAGGCGGTGTCGGTCTGGCATCCGGCAAGCAGCAGGGCCGAGCCGAGTATCAGCATGGCGGCAAGCTTCGGATTGCGCTGGTGGCGGCGGTGCGCCTCGTGGATGGTGAAACCGGAGACGTCCGCAGTCATGGCAGCAAGTGTCAAAGTCGATCCCTCAAAAGCGACAGGGTCCCAGTGCTTTCCTTTACGGAGAGCGGCGAAGGCGCGGGGCTCCGGGGCTATAAGAGCGCCTCGGGTGAACCGTCCGGCCTGTTCCGGGCGGCTAACCGTCGCCAGTTGATACAGCAGTCACGCTAGACTGCCGACGGACCGGGTGTCCATATCAAAATGGCGGCGGCGATGCCTCGCCCCCGCCACGATTTACATTAGAAAGCGTCGAAATAACGGCCAATCAGCGGGCCAGAAGGCCTTCACGCTGCGCGCGCTTACGGGCCAGCTTGCGAACGCGGCGGACGGCTTCGGCCTTTTCGCGCGCACGCTTCTGGGACGGCTTTTCGTAGAAGTCACGCATCTTCATTTCGCGGAAAATGCCTTCGCGCTGCATCTTCTTCTTGAGTGCGCGAAGCGCCTGATCGACATTGTTATCGCGGACAAGTACCTGCACGTGAATCCCGTTCCTTTGTTCGAGTTGTAAGCCTCACCATCAGGTTTGGGAGGCAATAAGTCTGCGTTCGCCGAGCCGAAAGCTCTACGATTAAGAGGAGCGGATACCAGATGACGGTCCGAAAGTCCAGCGGCGAGATCGTCGCTCAAGGGGAAAATTGCGCGCCCGCCGGAAGGAAGGTCGGGCGCGTACGAAGCCTCGTCGCAGTTTGTCGCCATGTCGCAAGTCCGCCGAAGTCCGCCGGATCGCGTCGCAAAAGAAACGTTGCGTCGCCACCGGATTTGCGATTTCTAACGCCGACGGAACGTTTTTTGGGGTTCAGGGAGTAGCAGGCGGATGCGCAAATATTCTGTTTTTGCCGTGGCGCGCGAGGCACTGCGCGGCCACAAGGGCTGGGGCCCCCACTGGGCCTCGCCGGAGCCACGCCCGCAATATGATGTGATCATCATCGGCGGCGGCGGGCATGGCCTTGGGGCTGCCTATTATCTGGCCAAGGAGCACGGCATCACCAATGTCGCCGTGCTTGAAAAAGGATGGATCGGCGGCGGCAATACCGGCCGCAACACGACGATCATCCGGTCCAACTATCTCTATGAAGAGAGCATGGACATCTACGAGCATTCGCTGAAGCTCTGGGAAAACCTGTCGCAGGATCTGAACTACAACGTCATGTATTCGCCGCGCGGCGTGATGATGCTGTCGCACAACATCCACGACCAGCAGTCCTTCAAACGGCACATCAATGCCAACCGGCTTTACGGCATCGACAACGAATGGCTGACACCGGAGCAGGCCAAGGCCTATTGCCCGCCGCTCGATATCGCCAAGACCGCCCGCTACCCGATCAACGGCGCTGCACTCCAGCGGCGCGGCGGCACGGCGCGCCATGACGCGGTCGCCTGGGGCTATGCGCGTGCGGCGTCTGACCGGGGCGTACACATCATCCAGAACTGTGAAGTGACCGGCGTCCGCCGCGACGAAACCGGCCGAGTCACCGGCGTCGATACCAATCGCGGCTTCATCGGCGCGAAGAAGGTCGGCATTTCCGCGGCCGGCCACTCGTCCGTGCTGATGCAGATGGCGGACGTGCGCGTGCCGCTGCAGAGCCAGCCGCTGCAGGCGCTGGTTTCCGAGCCGCTGAAGCCGATTTTCCCCTGCGTGGTGATGTCGAACTCAGTGCATGCCTATATCTCGCAGTCCGACAAGGGCGAGTTCGTCATCGGCGCCGGTACCGACCAGTACAATTCCTATTCGCAGACCGGCGGGCTGCAGATCATCACCCATACGCTCGACGCGATCTGCGAGCTCTTTCCGATGTTCCGCCGCGTCAAGATGATGCGGCAATGGGGCGGCATCGTCGACGTGACGCAGGACCGTTCGCCGATCCAGGGCGTCACACCTGTCCCGGGCCTTTACCTCAATGCCGGCTGGGGAACGGGCGGCTTCAAGGCGACGCCGGGCTCGGCCAATCTCTTTGCCCATCTCATCGCACGCGGGGAGCCGCACAGGCTCGCTGCGGGGCTGACGCTCGAGCGCTTCCGCACCGGGCGGCTCATCGACGAGGCCGCCGCTGCCGCCGTTGCGCACTAGAGTTGAAGGATAGAGCGGCCTTTGTGCCTTCCGTGGAAGGCACGGCGCTCTGATGCGAGGACATTCCAGATGCTTCTGATTTACTGCCCCTACTGCGAGGAAGAGCGCTCCGAGCTCGAGTTCCGCAATGCCGGCGATGCCCATATCGCTCGTCCGACCAATATCGCCGAGATCAGCGACGAGGAATTCGAGGCCTATTTCTTCCTGCGCGATAATCCCAAGGGCGTGATTTTCGAGAGATGGCGGCACATCCATGGCTGCGGCCGCTTCTTCAATGCGGCGCGCGACACAGTCGCCGATCGATTCCTCACGACCTACAAGGCGGGCGAGCCGAAGCCTGACCTCGATGCGCAGCCGAAGACGAGCGCGACGGTCGAAACCTACGAGGCCCTGGAAGGAGCAGCCCAATGAGCGGGGTCAATCGCATTTCGGGGGCGGGACGCCTGACGCCGGCGCGCACCGCCCGGTTCACCTTCGACGGCCGCACGCTGACGGCGCTCGAGGGCGATACGCTCGCCTCGGCGCTGATCGCCAACGACATCCATCTCGTCGGCCGGTCGTTCAAGTATCACCGTCCGCGCGGCATTCTTTCCGCCGGTGCGGAAGAGCCGAACGCGCTTCTCGATGTCTCTCGTGACGCAGCGCGGCGGCAGCCGAACGTCCGCGCCACCGTGCAGGAAGTCTTCGACGGCATGAAGGTCTCCTCGCAGAACCGCTGGCCGTCGCTCGCCTTCGATATCGGTGGCTTCAACGATCTCCTGTCGCCCTTCTTCGCCGCCGGCTTCTACTACAAGACCTTCATGTGGCCGAAGGCGGCGTGGCACAGCCTCTACGAGCCGTTCATCCGCCGCGCCGCCGGTCTTGGCGTTGCTCCGACGGAAGCGGATCCGGATCACTATGCCAGCCGCTACGGCCATTGCGACGTGCTGGTGGTCGGCGCCGGCATAGCCGGTCTCGCGGCCGCACTCGCGGCGGCAAAGGCCGGCGCGAAGGTCATCCTGTGCGATGAACAGCCGGAAGTCGGCGGGGCGCTCCGCTACGATTCCGGTACCGTCGTCGACGGCAAGCCGGGTTATGCCTGGGCACAGGAGACCGGCAAGGCGCTTGCCGGCATGGACAACGTGACCGTCCTGACCCGCACGACGGGCTTCGGCTATTACAACCACAACTTCGTCGGACTGGTCGAGCGGGTGACCGACCATCTCGCCGCTCCGGACAAGGCGCTGCCCCGTGAGCGGCTCTGGCAGATACGCGCCAAGAAGGTCATTCTCGCCAACGGCGCGATCGAGCGCCACATGGTCTTCGCAAACAACGACCGGCCGGGCATCATGCTGGCTTCGGCGGGGCGCACCTATCTCAACCACTTCGGCGTCGCGGTCGGCAAGAAGGTCGCCATCTACACGGCGCACGATTCCGCCTACGAGGCCGCCTTCGACCTCAAGAGGGCGGGCGTTGGCGTGCCGGTGATCGTCGATTGCCGCGAACGGCCGAGCGAAGCGGTACTGGCGGAGGCGAGACACCTCGGCATCGAAGTGCTGACGGGTCACTCCGTCGTCAACACCACGGGCAAGCTTCGGATCGCCTCGATCACCGTCGCCCGCAACGGCGGCAGCGGAGCGCGAAAGATCACCGTCGATGCGCTACTCGTCTCGGCCGGCTGGACGCCGTCCGTGCATCTCTTCTCGCAATCGCGCGGCAAGGTGAAGTTCGATGCGGCGACGGAGCGCTTCCTGCCTGGCACCTATGCGCAGGACTGCCTCTCGATCGGCGCCTGCAACGGCACCGATGATATCCAGGCGACGATCGACGAGGCGCTTGCCGCCGGCGAACTGGCGGCCCGGGCCGCCGGCGCAGAAGGTGGTGCGCAGGTCGCGCTCAACGGTCAGAACGCCTTTGAATGGACTGGCGGCATGACCGGGGCTGCCGAAGGGGCAGGACCAGACACGACCGTCAAGGCCTTCATCGACTTCCAGCATGACGTCTGCGCCAAGGACATTCGCCTTGCCGTGCGCGAGGGCATGCACTCGGTGGAGCATATCAAGCGCTTCACCACCAACGGCATGGCCTCCGACCAGGGCAAGCTCTCCAACATGCACGGGCTCGCGATCGCAGCGGAAGCGCTCGGCAAGGGGATTCCCGAGGTGGGGCTGACGACCTTCCGCCAGCCCTATACGCCGGTAACCTTCGGCGCGATCGTCAGCCACTCGCGCGGCAGCCTGTTCGATCCGGCCCGCAAGACGCCTATGCATGCCTGGGAGGAGGCGCAGGGCGCCGAGTTCGAGGATGTCGGCAACTGGAAGCGCGCCTGGTTCTATCCAAAGGCGGGCGAGAGCATGCATGAGGCGGTCGCCCGCGAGTGCAAGACCGTCCGCGAGGTGGCCGGCGTCTTCGATGCGTCGACGCTCGGCAAGATCGAGGTGGTCGGCCCCGATGCCGCCAAGTTCCTCAATCTCATGTACACGAACGCCTGGGACAATCTGAAGCCCGGCCGCTGCCGCTACGGAATCATGCTGCGCGACGACGGTTTCGTCTATGACGACGGAGTCGTCGGCCGGCTGGCCGAGGATCGCTTCCATGTGACGACGACGACCGGCGGCGCGCCGCGCGTCCTGCACCATATGGAAGACTATCTCCAGACGGAGTTCCCAAATCTCAAGGTGTGGCTAACCTCGACGACGGAGCAATGGGCGGTTATTGCCGTCCAGGGTCCGAAGGCACGCGAAATCATCGCACCGCTCGTCGAAGGCATCGATCTCTCGAACGAGGCCCTGCCGCACATGAGCGTCGCCGAAGGGCGAATCTGCGGCATTCCGACCCGGCTCTTCCGCATGTCCTTCACCGGCGAGCTCGGCTTCGAGGTCAATGTGCCGGCGGACTACGGTCAGGCGGTCTGGGAAGCGATCTGGGCTAGGGCCGAGCCGATGGGCGCCTGCGCCTACGGCACCGAGACGATGCACGTGCTGCGCGCCGAGAAGGGCTACATCATCGTCGGCCAGGATACCGACGGCACCCTCACGCCCCACGATGCCGGCCTCTCCTGGGCGGTTTCGAAGAAGAAGCCGGACTTCGTCGGCATTCGCGGCCTGAAGCGGCCCGACCTCGTCAAGGACGGCCGCAAGCAACTCGTCGGCCTGCTCACCAAGGATCCGAAGGTGGTGCTGGAGGAAGGCGCGCAGATCGTCGCCGACCCGAATCAGCCGAAACCGATGACCATGCTCGGCCATGTGACCTCGTCCTACTGGTCGCCAAATTGCGGTCGCTCGATCGCGCTGGCCGTGGTCGCCGGCGGTCAGGCCCGCCTCGGTGAGACGCTCTACGTGCCGATGGCGGACCGGACGATCGCCGTCGAAGTGAGCGACATGGTGTTCTTTGACAAGGAAGGAGGTCGCCTCCATGGCTGACCAGGCAATGGCTATTCGCAAAGCTCCGCTCGCCGGCCTCAGGGGCGGTTCGCACGCGGCGATCCTCACGCCGGCGGCACCCGCATCGCGGATATCGCTGCGCGCCGGCAAGGACGCGGTTCCGGCTCTTTCGGCGGCGCTCGGTGTGACGCTTCCGCTGCGGCCGAAGACCTCGGCTTCGAGCGGCAAGCGCCACGCACTCTGGCTCGGGCCGGACGAGTGGCTGGTAATCGACGAGGACGGTGCTGACCTGATGGCCGCCGCCGCATCGAGTGGCGCCCTGCATTCGGCGGTTGATGTATCCCACCGCAACACGGCGATTATCGTCAGTGGACCGGGCGCGGAGGTGGCGATCAACAGCGGCTGCCCGCAGGACCTGTCGCTCGCACTCTTTCCGGTCGGCGCCTGCTCGCGCACGATTTTCGGCAAGGCGGAGATTGTTCTGCTCCGAACGGCGGAGGATACATTCCGCCTCGAGTGCTGGCGATCGTTCGCGCCCTTCGTCTTCGGCCTGCTTTCGGAAGGCGCTGAAGACGCGGCGCATTGAAGAGGCGCGTCTTTGAACTGGAAGCGGCAGAGCGATCTGCCGCTTTTTCTTTGTGAGCGGGGCGTGTCGTGTCGTCGCGGTCAGCCGCTTGCCGGCCAGCCTCGCCAACTGACCCAACGGCCGTGGAAATCGGCGCGGCCGATGAGGTGCTTTTCACCGCCCGGCCATATCCGAAGCGACAGTGCCGCGCCGGGCGTTTGGCTGTCGCCCTCCATCTGCAGCCGGGCAATCGGCGCCGCGTGAGTCGCAACCGCGCCGGCGGCGGAAATCAGGGCCTCACCTTGCCTCTGGGCGGCTGCCGGCAGGTATTGCCAGGCGATCGAGTGATAGATGACGTGCACCGCGCCCGGGAAGCGGCGAGCCAGGCGGGCCTTCAGCCAGTCGATCGCGTCGGCGCGCTCGACCAGCCTCCCTGCAGATGCGGCGATGTCCAATGCTTTCCTTGTCCGATCGAGCCGGTCCAACTGGTCTGCCCAGATATAGGAGAGCAGCCGCAGCCGGTCGTCCTCGTCCGCCGGGTTCAGCGGGTTGAGGTCGCAACCGGCGCGTGAGACAAATTCCAAGGACCGGAGTTTCGGTGCGTCACCATGCCATTCGGGCGTGATGACAACATCGGCAGCTTCATCGCCGCAATCACCGTTCGGGAGAACGTAACGATACCGGTTCCAGTGGAGGTTCAAGCCGGCGCTGGCGCCGATCTCCGAGAGAACGAGCCCCCTGCCGAAAAGATTGGCAATCGTCAGGAAGCCGGGAAGCAATGCGCCGGAGCGGCGCACCTCATTCGTTTGCGGCGCAAATCGGAGCCGCTCAAGGATGAAATCCGCGTGCCGCGCGAGTGCCCCCTCACAAGCGTTCCATAATGTGGCGTCGTCGGCATCGTTGGGCGGGTAGCAACCTTCCAATTCGTCGTCGCGATGCAGGAGAACAAGGGCGTGAAGGGCACCGAACAGCCGTAGCGCGAGTGCGTCGCCATTGGCGGATGGATCGCCTGGCCAACGGAGAACGCGGCGCCCCACTGTGTTTTTCTCATTCAGGCGCTCCGCAGCCAGCCGGCAGAGGCGCGCCATGAACGGCGAACCGAGCTTTTCGCAGGATTTCGCCTGGTCGCGGAATGCAGCACGGATGGTCTCGTCGGCCGACCCGGCGTCAGGCATCGGCCGGCCGGTCCTTCGGGTCGAACTGAATGATCGTCTGCCATACAGCTGTCAGGGCCGGCTTCCGTTCGCCCTCGATCTCCACCGTCGCGTCATAGGTGATCATCAGCATGCCGGCGCCGCGGAAGCGGGCGTCGGCCATGGTGAAGCGGCCTCGTACCCGGGCGCCGCTCTTGACGGGTGCCATGAAGCGCACCTTGTCGAAGCCGTAATTGATGCCCATCGTCTGCTCGCGGATCTTCGGCAGGCAATTGTAGTTCATTGCCGAGAGTAGCGAGAGCGACAGGAACCCGTGCGCAATCGTGCCGCCGAAGGGCGTTTCCGCCGCCGCGCGCTCGGGATCAGTGTGAATGAATTGGAAGTCGCTTGTCGCCTCGGCAAAATTGTCGATGGTCTTCTGGGACACGGTGATCCAGTCGGATACGCCGATCTCTTTGCCGATCAGAGCCTTGACCTCGGAAAGCGAAATATCGTGCGGCATGGGTTTGTCCTGAAGCAGCGGCCTCTCGACCGATCTATAGGCCGGCCGGGCAACGTCTAGCAAGTGGCGGTAAAACTTTAGAAAACCTCGACAAGAAACGTGACTGAGCGGGCGGGCGCGAAGGCCGGCAGCGTGGCGTCCGAGAGGGCGTCGCGCCATTCGCCCTCAAGGCTCAGCGGCGGCCTGAAGGGATGCGGCGCATGGCTGCGATTGATGACCACGGCGAGCCGGGTCGATCGCTGCTGTTGCCGATCCTCGGTCGCAAGCATCATGATAAGGTTATCGGTCGCCGGATGTTCCCAATCTTCGACCGTCATCGGATGACCGTCAAGCCGCAGCCAGGCGACGTCGCCCCGGCCGGTGAAGAAGGACGTCTCGGCGAAGACGCGAAAGCGACGGCGCATGGAGGAGAGCGCAGCCGTGTGGTCGACCAGTTGCTGGTCGAGCGCCTCCCAGTCGAGCCAGGTGATCGCATTGTCCTGCGCATAGGCATTGTTATTGCCGTGCTGGCTGCGGCCGCCTTCGTCCCCTGCCGCCAGCATGATCGTTCCGCGCGAGGCGAACAGGCTGCCGGCGATCGCCATGGCATCGTTCCGCCGTGCTGCCACCACCTCCGGATCCTCGGTCGGGCCCTCGGCGCCGTTGTTCCACGAGTAATTCTCGTTGTGCCCGTCCCGATTGCCTTCGCCATTCGCCTCGTTGTGCTTGCGTGCATAGGAGACGAGATCGACGAGCGTGAAGCCGTCATGGGCGGCGACGAAGTTGACGCTGCGCGTCGTCGTCTCGCCCCAGCGAGAGAAGATGTCGGAGGAGCCGGCAAGCGCGCTGGCAAGCGCGCCGATGGCGTGCCGATCGCCACGCCAATAGCGGCGGATATCGTCGCGGGCGCGATCGTTCCACTCAAGAAAGGCGCGAGGAAAATTGCCGAGCTGATAGCCGCCCGGGCCGGTATCCCAGGGCTCGGCGATGAGCACCCGGTCCGACAGCACCGGATCGGCCGCGATTGCCGCAAAAAGCGCGGCGTCGCGATGAAAGCCGCTCATGTCGCGACCGAGGATGGAGGCAAGGTCGAAGCGAAATCCGTCAACGCCGGCGGCCAACACGAAATGCCGCAGGCTGTCGAGGATGAGACTTTGCACCGTCGGGTGATCGCAAGCGATGGTATTGCCGCAGCCGGTGTCATTGATGAGTTCGCCGGGCTGGTCGGTCACATGGCGATAATAGGTGAGATTGTCGAGACCGCGCATCGAGAGCGTCGTGCCGTAGCGGTCGCTCTCGCCGGAATGGTTGAAGACGAGATCGAGGATGACGCCGATGCCGGCCTTGTGCAGGGCGTCCACCGTCTTGCGCAATTCCTTGACGCCGCCCGGAACCAGGCGCGGATCGAGCGCCATCGGTGCGATCGGGTTGTAGCCCCAACCATTATGCAGTCCGAGCGGCGGCAGGTGCCGCTCGTCGATCCAGGCGACGATCGGCATCAGTTCGACGGCGGAGACACCGAGGCGGTGCAGGTGCTCGATGACGATCGGCTCGGCGAGCGCGGCCAGCGTGCCGCGCTTCTTTTCCGGAATGTTCGGATGAAGAATGGTGAACGGCTTTACGGCGACCTCATAGATCAGCCCGCCCGGCTGGAACAGCGGCGGCTTAGGCTCCACAGCCTTTATGTCCGTCACGATCGCCTTCGGCACGAGATCGGCCGTTTCTTGTCCGAAGACCGTCAGCCGCGGATCGTGGCGAAACGGGCGGTCGAGTTCCACTGCATAGGGGTCGACCAGCAGCTTGGAAGGATCGAACCACAGTCCGTGGTCGGGCGAGTAGACGCCCTCGGCACGCAAGCCGTATCGGGTGCCGAAGGGGGCGTCGCCAAGGGTGATGCTGTGCACATCACCGTCGCGCGTCGTCGGCAGGCGGCGCAGTTCTTTTTCGCCCTGCTTATCGAACAGGCAAAGATCGATCCGCGCGGCATTGTGGGACCAGACGGCAAAGCGCGTTCCGTCTGGCGTGGGGGTCACGCCGAGGGGTGGAATTCCGGTCGTCGGCATGAGGGACGCGTTCCTTCTTGGTAGTGATCTTGCAATCGAGATCGGTGCCCCCGGCTACCCCCTCTGGCCTGCCGACCATCTCCCCCACAAGGGGGAGACGACTCGCGGCTCTCTTCTGCCTCACGGGGGCGTTCCGCTTGCGGAAGCCTTTCGGTTGAAGCGAGGGGAAGCCGCACATATTCTCCCCCCTTGTGGGGGAGATGGCCGGCAGGCCAGAGGGGGTGCCGGGGCACCAGTTTGGAAGAAGGAAGGCCGCGCATCGCGGCGGCCCCATTTGATCTTGCGCCTCAGGTGATGACGCTCGGCTCCTGGCGCCCGGTGCGTGCCTTGATCTCGGCGAGTTCGTCGGCAACGGCGATCAGGTCGGCGAGTGCTTCCTGCGTGTCGAGGTCGTGGCGAGCCGGGTCAGGTTCGAAGCGTTCGATATAAACACGCAGCGTCGCGCCGGACGTGCCGGTGCCCGAGAGACGGAAGACGACGCGGGACCCGCCCTCAAAGAGGATGCGGATGCCCTGGTTCTTGCTCACCGATTTGTCGACCGGATCGTTGTAGGAGAAATCATCGGCGGTCTCGACCGTCAGCGCGCCGAAGCTCTTGCCTGGCAGGCCGGCGAGCTTGTCCCGCAGCGCGGCGATAAGGCCGTTCGCGGCGTCGGAGTCGACACCCTCATAGTCATGGCGCGAATAATAGTTGCGGCCATAGGCGGACCAGTGCTGGCGCACGATATCACGGGCGCTTTCCTTGCGGACCGCCAGGATGTTCAGCCACAGCAATACCGCCCAGAGCCCGTCCTTCTCGCGCACGTGGTTGGATCCGGTGCCGGCGCTTTCCTCGCCGCAGATCGTCGCCATGCCCTCGTCGAGCAGGTTGCCGAAGAATTTCCAACCGGTCGGCGTCTCATAGAGGCCAATGCCGAGCTTTTCGGCGACGCGGTCGGCGGCACCACTCGTCGGCATGGAGCGGGCTATGCCGGCAAGTCCCTTGGCGTAGCCGGGCGCCAGATGCGCATTTGCGGCAAGTATCGCGAGGCTGTCGGAGGGGGTGACGAAAATGCCTTTGCCGACGATCAGGTTGCGGTCGCCGTCGCCGTCGGAGGCGGCGCCGAAATCTGGCGCGTCGGGCGCCATCATCGTCTCGTAGAGGGCGCGGGCGTGGACGAGGTTCGGGTCCGGATGATGGCCGCCGAAGTCCGGCAGGGGTATGAAGTTCATCACCGAACCCTTGGGCGCGCCGAGCCGTTTCTCGATGATCTCCTTGGCATAGGGTCCGGTGACGGCGCTCATTGCATCGAAGACGACGCGGAAGCCACCGGAGATCAGCTTGCGGATCGCCGAAAAGTCGAACAGGCTTTCCATCAGCTCGGCATAGTCGGCAACCGGGTCGATGACGGATACCGTCATGTCCTCGACCTGCTGCGATCCCTCGACGTCCAGGTTGACGTCGGCGACGTCGACAATCCGGTAGCTGTCGATCGCCTGGGTGCGGGCGAAGATCGCATCCGTGACCTTTTCCGGTGCGGGGCCGCCATTGCCGACATTGTACTTGATGCCGAAATCCTCGGTCGGGCCGCCGGGGTTATGGCTTGCCGACAGCACGATGCCGCCGAAGGCCTTGTATTTGCGGATGACATTAGAGGCAGCCGGCGTCGACAGGATGCCGCCGCGGCCGACGAGCACGCGGCCGAAACCGTTCGCCGCCGCCATCTTGATCGTCTTCTGAATGACCTCGCGGTTGTAGTAACGGCCGTCGCCGCCGATCACCAGCGTCTCCCCCGCAAAGCCTTCGAGCGAATCGAAAATCGACTGGATGAAGTTCTCGGCATAATTCTTCTGCTGGAAGACCGGAACCTTCTTCCTGAGGCCCGATGTGCCAGGCTTCTGGTCGCTATAGGGATTGGTGGAGACGGTTTTTATCATCTGTCTTAGCCTTTCGCGAGAAGACCGGAGTAGAGCGCAGCGTAGCGTTCCGCACTCTTGCCCCAGGAAACGTCGGACTTCATGCCCTGGTTCTGCAGGCGCGCCCACACTTTCGGCTCGCTGTATGCATGCATTGCGCGCCGGATCGCAAGACGCAAGCCGTCGGCGGTGACCGGGCGGAACTGGAAGCCGGTGGCGACCCGGGCCGACAGCGCTGCCTCGTTGGCGTCGATGACCGTGTCGGTCAGTCCGCCGGTGCGGGCAACGATCGGTATGCAGCCATAGCGCAGACCGTAGAGCTGCGTCAGGCCGCAGGGCTCGAAGCGCGACGGGATGAGGATCGCATCGGAACCCGCCTGCATGAGGTGCGACAGCGGCTCGTCATAGCCGGTTATCATGCCGATGCGGCCGCGGTGGCGCGAGGCGGCTGCCAGGAGCGCCCCCTCGAGCGCGCTGTCGCCGGAGCCGAGCACGATAAGCTTGCCGCCGAGCGTGACGATATCGTCGGCCACTTCGGCCAAGAGGTCCATGCCTTTTTGCCAGGTGAGCCGGCTGATGACGCAAAAGATCGGACCGCGGCTCTGGTCCAGGCCAAAACGCTCTTCCAGAGCCTTGCGGTTGGCCGCCCGCTGCTTGATCGCGGTCGGACCGTAGTTTCGGGCAATGTTCGGATCCGTCTCGGGATTCCAGGTGTCGACATCGATGCCGTTGACGATCCCTGTCAGGTCCAAGACGCGGCTTGCCAGAAGTCCCTCCATCCCCATGCCGAATTCCGGCGTCAGGATCTCATGCGCATAGGAGGGACTGACGGTGATGATCGCCGTCGCCGTCTGCAGGCCGCCTTTGAGAAATCCGACATCGCCATAATATTCGAGGAACGGCGTCGTGAACGCTTCGGGCGGCAGGGAGAGTTCGGGGAAGACGGACGGGCCGAACTGGCCCTGAAAGGCGATGTTGTGGATCGTCAGCACCGTCGGCATGTTCCGCGCCGAACCGAAGCGCATATAGACAGGCGTCAGCGCCGCCTGCCAGTCGTGAACATGGACGATATCCGGCCTCCAACCGGGAACGACATTGTCGCCGGCGATCTCGGCGGCGGCGAGCGACAGGGCGGCGAAACGGCGGAAATTGTCCGGATAGTCGCGCCCGGTCGGATCGAGATAGGGCCCGCCGTCGCGGTCGTAGAGCGCCGGTTGATCGAGTACGAGCAGATCCAGTCCGTCGATTTCGGCCGCAAGCAGGGTCGCGGGGTGACCGAACAGATTGTCGATGCCGCCGACGGTCTTTTTCTTCTTGAGCTTGTGGAGCACGGCCGGATAGCCAGGCACCAGCGTGCGGGTTCGGATGCCGTGCGGGAGAAGCGCCGCCGGGAGCGCGCCGACGACATCGGCGAGCCCCCCGGTCTTGACCAGCGGGTAGACCTCGGACGCAACGGACAGGATGTTCATACGCGCGGACCTACATTCCCAATTTGTCGATCATCGTTTGCGTGATCAGGCAAACGCCGTTTTCGGACCGGCGGAAGCGCTTGGCGTCGAGCTCCGGATCATCGCCGACGACCAGCCCTTCCGGGATCACTACCCGGCTGTCGATGACGACATTGCGCAGAATCGAGTGCCGCCCGACCGTCACGTCGGGGAGAACTACGGCATTTTCGAGTCGGGAGTATGAATTGACGCGAACGCCGGTAAACAAGAGGCTCCTGTTGAGCGCTGCGCCCGAGATGATGCAATCTCCCGAGACGAGCGAGGAGGTCGCCGAGCCGCGGCGGTCCTCGTCGTCGTGGACGAACTTGGCGGGCGGCTTAATTTCGGAAAAAGTCCAGATCGGCCAGGTGCTGTCGTAGATGTCGAGCTCGGGCGTGATGTGCGTGAGGTCGATGTTCGCCTGCCAATAGGCGTCGATCGTGCCGACGTCGCGCCAATAGGCCTCGCGTTCGAAGTCCGAACGGACGCAGGAGTGGGTGAAGCGGTGGGCGACCGCCTTACCGTGCTCGACGATATGGGGAATGATGTCCTTGCCGAAGTCGCGACTGGATTTCGGATCGGCCGCATCCCGGCGCAGCATGTCCATCAGGAACTTGGTGTGGAAGACGTAGATGCCCATGGAGGCCAGCGCCATCTCAGGGTTACCCGGGATGGCGGGCGGGTCGGCCGGCTTTTCGACGAAGGCGATGATCCGGTCCTCGTTGTCGACATGCATGACACCGAAGCCCGTCGCCTCCATGCGCGGCACTTCCAGGCAGCCGATCGTCACATCGGCGCCGGAATCGACGTGCTGTTGCAGCATCAGCTCGTAGTCCATCTTGTAGATGTGATCGCCGGCGAGGATCACCATGTACTCGACGCCATGATCCTCGATGATGTCGATATTCTGGAAGACTGCGTCGGCGGTGCCTTCGTACCATTGCGTTTCCGAGACGCGCTGGCTCGCCGGCAGGATATCGAAGCTCTCGTTGCGCTCGGGGCGGAAGAAGTTCCAGCCGCGCTGCAGGTGCCGGATCAGCGAATGGGCCTTGTACTGGGTCGCCACTCCGATGCGACGGATACCCGAATTCAACGCATTGGAAAGCGCGAAATCGATGATGCGAGCCTTGCCGCCGAAATAGACGGCCGGCTTGGCACGCCGGTCGGTCAGTTCCTTCAGCCGACTGCCACGACCGCCGGCGAGAACATAGGCCATGGCATCACGAGCCAGAGGTTGCGTACGTTTTTCCACCATTTGTCCTCCCCAAGATCAGTTCTTCGAGGACCGCCCAGCGGCTTTCTGCGACGCCTCACGGGCCCCTGATTCCTTCCAGCCCGTCCGCCGGCGGTGCCGGCCGGGCCCACTCCTCATTCCTGCTCGAGCATCAGCGTCGCGAGCGGCGGCAGCGTCACTGTGGCCATCGTCATTCCGTTCGATTTCCTTTCCGCATTTACGGCGCCGCCGTTGCCCTTGCCGCTGCCTCCATAGATCTCCGCATCGGTGTTGAGGATTTCCTTCCAGCGTCCTGCGACCGGTAGCGGTACGTCGTAGCCCTCCCGATAGACCGGGGTGAAATTGGTGACGACCGCGATCAGCTTCTCGCCCGGGGCTTTTCTGAGCCAGGCGAAGACCGAATTGTCCCGGTCGTCGGCAATCAGCCACTCGAAGCCATCGCCCTCGCAATCGCGTGCGTGCAGCGACGGTTTGGAGCGATAGGTGCCGTTCAAATCGCGGACCAGCCGCCGCATGCCTTCGTGGAGATTGTATTCGAGCAGGTTCCAGTCGAGCTGGCGCTCTTCCGCCCATTCGCGCCATTGCGCGAACTCCTGCCCCATGAAGAGCAGCTTCTTGCCCGGATAGCCCCACATGAAGCCGTAATAGGCCCTGAGATTGGCGAACTTCTGCCAATCGTCGCCGGCCATCTTGGCGATCAGCGATCCCTTGCCGTGCACGACCTCGTCATGCGACAGCGGCAGGACGAAATTCTCGCTGAAAGCGTAGAGCAGTCCGAAGGTCATGTCGTTGTGGTGGAACTTCCGGTGCACCGGCTCGCGCGACAGATATTGCAGCGTGTCGTGCATGAAGCCCATGTTCCATTTGAAGCCGAAGCCGAGCCCGCCGGTATGGACCGGATGGGACACTTTCGGCCAGGAGGTCGATTCCTCGGCGATCGTCAGAACGCCCTGATGAATGCCGTAGAGGCGGGTATTCATCGTCTGCAGGAAACGAACCGCTTCGAGATTTTCATTGCCGCCGTACTCGTTCGGCACCCATTCGCCGTGCTTGCGCGAATAGTCGAGATACAGCATCGACGCGACCGCGTCGACGCGGAGGCCGTCGACATGGAACTTCTCGGCCCAGTAGAGGGCGTTGTTGACGAGGTAGGCGGCGACCTCCTCGCGGCCGAAATTGTAGATCGCCGTGTTCCAGTCGGGATGGAAGCCCTGGCGCGGATCCTCGTGTTCGTAGAGCGCCGTACCGTCGAACCAGCGCAAGCCATGCTCGTCGGTCGGAAAATGCGCCGGCACCCAGTCGAGAATGACGCCGATGCCGACCTTGTGGCAGCCATTGACGAAGCGGGCAAAACCTTCCGGCTCGCCGAAGCGCGCGGTCGGCGAATAAAGACCGGTGGTCTGATAGCCCCATGACGGATCGTAGGGGAATTCGGAGATCGGCAGGAACTCGATATGGGTGAAGCCCATGTCGACGCAATAGGGGATCAGCCGCTCGGCCAGTTCGTCCCAGGTCAGCATATCGCCGTTGTCGCGGCGCTGCCACGAACTGGCATGGACCTCGTAGATGGAAATCGGCTGCCGGCGCGGATCGATCTCTTCCCAGTGCCGCCGGTGCGCCTCGTCGTCCCAGACCTGGGCGATTTCGCCCGTGGTTACCGATGCGGTGTCGGGGCGGAGCTCCGAGCGCCGGGCGAAAGGATCGGCCTTCAGCGGCAGCAGCGTGCCGTCCTTGCCGAGAATCTCGTATTTGTAAGGGGCGCCGATCGGCACGCCGGGGATGAAGATCTCCCAGATGCCCGTGTCGGCGCGCAGCCGCATGACGTGGCGACGGCCATCCCAATCGTTGAAGTTGCCGACGACCGAAACGCGCCGCGCGTTCGGCGCCCAGACGGCGAAGTGAAAGCCTTCGGCACCCTCGTGCGAGATCGGGTGGGCACCCATCTTGTCGAAGAGCCTCAGGTGCGAGCCTTCGCGGATGTAATAGTCGTCCATGGGGCCAAGGACGGGACCGAAACTGTATGAATCGAGCACGATCCATTCGCCGCCCTCGTTGCGGGCCCGGTAGCGGATCGGCTGCCCCTTGCGGAGCGAGACGGGGCCTTCGAAAAAGCCGGCGTCGTGGCGCCGTTCGAGTGCTCCGATGTCGTTGCCGGATAGGGTCTCCGTGACAACAGTTCCCGCGCCGGGAATGAAGCAGCGCGCGACGTAGGTCTTGCCGGAGGCGTGCACGCCGAGAACGGCAAAGGGGTCGCTGTGGGTGCCGGAAAGTATTGCCTCAATCTCCTGCGCCGGCAGAAAGCCTGACGCAGCGGGCGTTTCGTCCTTGCCGGGCGGTGACGTCATCCAGCTCTCCAGATTTCACCGGCATATTGCCGGATCGTGCGGTCTGAGGAGAACCAGCCCATGCGCGCTGTGTTCCGGATGGTCTTCGAATACCAGTCGGATGGGGTGGTCCAGAGTTTGTCAACCTCGCGCTGTGCCTTGGCGTAGGCTTCGAAATCGGCGGCTACCATGAACCAGTCATGGTTGTAGAGCCCGTCGACAAGGCCCGCGAAGCGGTTGCGATCGTCCGGCGAGAAGACTCCGGAGGCGATCGCCTGGAGCGCCTGCGACAGCTCGCGCGAGCTCTCGATGACGGCACGCGGGTTGTGCCCCTCGGCCCGTGCCTTCGCCACCTCCTCGGCGGTCATGCCGAAGATCTGGATATTTTCCTCGCCGACCCAGTCGCGCATCTCCACATTGGCGCCGTCGAGCGTGCCGATGGTCAGGGCGCCGTTGAGGCCGAACTTCATGTTGCCGGTGCCGGACGCCTCCATGCCGGCGGTCGAGATCTGCTCCGAGAGATCGGCGGCAGGCACCATCACCTCGGCGAGCGAGACGTTGTAGTTGGGGACGAAGACGATCTTCAAAAGACCACGCACCGCCGGGTCGTTGTTGATGACGCGAGCGACGTCGTTGGCAAGCTTGATGATCAGCTTGGCGTGGTGGTAGCTCGGCGCCGCCTTGCCGGCGAAGAGCTTGACGCGCGGCACCCAGTCGAGTTCCGGATGCGAGCGAATCTGATCGTAGAGCGCCACCGCCTCGATGATGTTGAGCAATTGCCGTTTGTATTCGTGGATGCGCTTGATCTGGATGTCGAACATCGCCGAGGGATCAAGCCTGATGCCGAGGCTCGCCTGGACCAGCTTCGCCAGCCTCACCTTGTTGGCGCGCTTGACGGCGGCGAAGTGTTCCTGGAAGTCCGGCTTGTCGGCAAAGGCGTCGAGGGCCTGCAGCGCCTCGGTATTGTCGATGAACTCGTCGCCGATCGCGTCACGGATCAACGCGAAAAGGCCGGGATTGCACTGCATCAGCCAGCGGCGCGGCGTGATGCCGTTGGTTTTGTTGTTGATGCGGTCCGGGTAAAGGCGGTGCAGGTTGGCAAACACCGTTTCCTTCATCAGGTCGGTGTGCAGCGCCGAGACGCCGTTGATCGAATGGGAGCCGACAAAGGCGAGGTTGCCCATGCGCACCCGCCGCTCGCCAGTCTCGTCAATCAGCGAGATGCTGCGGATCTCCTCGTCGGTCGCATGCTTCTGCCTGCGCGCCTCGATGAGGACCTTGGCATTGATCGCGTAGACGATCTGCATGTGGCGCGGCAACAACCGCTCGAAAAGCGGTACCGGCCAGCTCTCGAGCGCTTCCGGCAGCAGCGTGTGGTTGGTGTAGGCGAAGGTCCGCCGGGTGATGTCCCAGGCTTCCTCGAAACCGAGCCCGTGGACGTCGGTCAGCAGCCGCACCAGCTCCGCGACGGACACGGCCGGATGGGTATCGTTGAGCTGGATGGCAACCGCATCCGGCAGTGAGGTGAAGTCCGGATATTGCTGCAGATGCCGGCGCAGAATGTCCTGCAGCGAAGCGGAGGAGAAGAAATATTCCTGCCGGAGGCGCAGTTCTTGGCCGGCCGGCGTGGCGTCGGCCGGATAGAGCACGCGTGTCAGGCTCTCCGCCTTGTTGCTCTCGCGCAGCGCACCGATATGGTCGCCGGCATTGAAGGCGTCGAGCAGGATCGGGTCGATCGGCTGCGCAGCCCAGAGACGCAGCGTGTTGACCCGCTTTGCCCGCCAGCCGACGGCCGGCGTGTCGAAGGCGGTGGCGATTACCCGCTCCGCCGGCTTCCAGACGTAGCGCTGGACTTCCTCGTCGATATTGACCGTTTCGACACCGCCGCCGAAACCGATCTCGTAGGAGCTCTCCCGCCGCTCGAATTCCCACGGATTGCCATGGGCAAGCCAGGTTTCCGGCAGTTCGACCTGCCAGCCATCGGCCATCTGCTGGCGGAACAGGCCGTGCATGTAGCGGATGCCGTAGCCATAGGCGGGAACGTCGACGGTTGCCATCGACTCCATGAAACAGGCGGCAAGGCGCCCGAGGCCGCCATTGCCGAGAGCGGCGTCGGGCTCCAGCTGCCCGACCACGTCGATATCGACGCCGAGCGAGGCAAGCGCGTCACGCATCTCGTCCATAAGGCCGATATTCGTCATCGCGTCGCGCATCATGCGGCCGATGAGGAATTCGAGTGAAAGGTAGTAGACCCGCTTCGCCCCGGTCGCATAGGTCTTGCGCGTCGACTCCATCCACTTGTCGGTGATCCGGTCGCGGGCGACCAGAATGGCGGCAGTCAGCCAGTCGTGCGGTTTTGCGACCTTCGGGTCCTTGCCGATGCGGTATTTGAGGCGCTCAAGAATCTCGACGGCAAGCTGGCCGGGTTCGGAGGATCTCAGGGCCGGCTGCGGCAGTTCGTTGGTGGAGAGCCGATTCATCATGAGACCTGTCAAACCCTTGTTGCATTTCAGAAAACCGCAGACCGAACCGGCCGGGAACAGGGCATTTATGCATCGATCCGAAGCGCTTGCAACAGGTGTTTTTAAATGGATTAGAAAACGCCAACGGGACTCGAGGACGTACTTAGGCTGCTATTTCAATACCTTCGGAGCAAGAAAAATGCCGCCCGGCAAAGGCCGAACGGCATGGCAAAATTACCCGGAGAGCGATGATTTCGGGCCGAAGCGACCCAGGATCCATAAGCGTCTCTCCTTCGACTCAGGTTATTTCGTCAGGCGGGAAATCATGGCCGAGGCGCGTTCGCCAATGGCCTTGAAGGCCGCGACTAGCTCGGCGGTTTCCTCGGCCTCGTAATAATGCGAGGACGAGGAGGCGCAATACCTCAGCAGCTCCTGGCCGCGCTGCGGCGCCATGAACGCGACGCTGTAGATCTCGACCTTATTGGCCTTGGCCGTGTCGCACCATTGCTTGGTAACCGTGTCGTCATTGGCGTAGTTGTTCTCGCCATCGGTCATGAAGACGATATATTTCGTCGGCACCTGGCCGTTCTTGGCGGCATGGGCCGTGTTTTCCGTGTCCGCACTGACCTTCTGGTAGGCCGTCTTGAAGGCGCTGCCCGAGGCGGTGCCACCGATCGCAACCAGCGCATTGACATAGCTCGCCGTGTTACTCGTTCCCCAGGCGAGCGTTCCCGCCGCATCCTGCGAAGCATTGTAGGAGACCGCCGCGGTGCGGACATAGATCTGATCCGGATCCGCGACCAGCAATTGCGCCAGCAGGTCGCGGACGGCGGTCTTCAGGGCGTCGATCTTGGTGACGTAGCAGGGGCTGCTCGCCCACAGATTGGGGTACCTGCTCCAGTTTGACTCCGTATAGTTGGGGCAGCTCTTTTTTGTCGTGTTGATCGTGTTCGTCTTCCATGCCATCGAGCCGGACCGGTCGAGGACGAGATACATCGACAGCGCGTTTTTGGTCTCGGTGGCGCTTTCCGCCGTGGAGCTGGCTTCAAGCTCGATCGAATCCGTGCCGAGCAGTCGCGTCATGGCGTTGAACTCGATGACGCGCTTGTTGACGACGGTGACCTGGAAGATCTTTCCCTTCGCGCCGTTCGGCGTCTCGGTGATGTTCACCTCAGCCGTGTTGACGTCGTCCCACGTGGGTGTCGACGAGGCAGCGCCGGAGGAGGCTCCATCTTCGCCGTCGGCCGGGGCATCGGGCGTTGTGGTGCCGCCGGCCTGGGTCTTCAGGAATTTGCGAGCAAGCTCCTTGGCCGCCGCGATATCCGGCTGGTCGTCGGAAACAAGCGCCGAAGCCGCCGCCAGAGCGGCCGCGTCGGTCGCGTCCTGGAGCTGGTTCTTCGTCATCAGCATGTTGGCCATGTCGATGGACACGCCGCCGGCTGCGAAAAGCAGCGGCGCAGCGACCGCCGTCATCATTCCGAAATTGCCGCTCCGATCCTTCAGCATTCGGATGAAGGATCGGCCTATAGTGGACCGTCTTCCCATATGTGTGCACCCCCACACGTTGTGCCCTCTCGCCTATGACACTAGTGGATGATGCGTTACCGTGCGGTTCATGCAATCGCTGCAATCTTAACGAACCGCCAGAAAGCCCATGTTTTCTGCGGGGCGCCGTCGGGGGTGGGTCTGCCGGAAAATGGTGCGAACTGTGCCAGTTCCAGTCATCCTACCGGAATGACGTCGACGGCCTGTTCCGTTGTGTGGCTGCCGTAGCTTTTCAGCACGCCGATGACCGGCGCCACGTCGCCATAGTCGCGTCCATGGCCGACGACGATATGGTCGGTGCCTGCCGGAATATTGTTGGTCGGGTCGAGTTCCATCCAGCCGCCGGTTGTGCCGCACCAGAAGCGGACCCAGGCATGCATCGCGTCGGCGCCTTCGAGCCGCTCCTTGCCGGGCGGCGGCAGGGTCCTCAGAAAGCCGCTGACATAGCCGGCCGGAACGCCGAGGCTGCGCAGCGCCACGATCATCACATGCGTGAAATCCTGACAGACGCCGCGCTTCAGCTTGAAGGCCTCGCCGGGCGTCGTGGTCACGGTGGTCGCTTCGGCATCGTAGGCGAAATCGCGGTGGATGCGTTCGCAGACGGCGACGCCGATCTGACGCACAGTCATGTCCTCCCCGGCAATTTCGCGCGCATAGGCGGCGATGTCCGGCGTCTCGGGCAGCAGCGGACTCGGGCCAATGAAATGGTGCGGCGAGTCGGCGTCGGCCGACCAGCAGGAGGCGAGTTGCGAGGGCAGGCCGGCCAGTGGCGGCGAGAAATCGGCGGTGAGCGCGATCGCTTCGGCCTGCACGCGCGCCTGCATGCGAATGACCAGGTTCTCGTGTACGGAGCGGAACAGGATGGAGGTGGTGGCGTTGGCGAAGAAATCGACGCTTTCGGACCGCTCGCCGGGCGTCGGCTGGAACGTGACGGAGCCCGCGATCAGACGCTGGCGGCCCGCGATCGAGGCGGGCAAGACGCGCACGAGATGGCGCCCGCCGCTCACCGGAACTTCGTAACCGTAGGTGATCTTCAGGTTGATGTCATAGAGCATCGGAGCAGTCGCTCTCCGTCAGCCGAGATAGGTTTGTGCGAGCAGGTCCGAAAGTCTTTCGAGATCCTGCTCGAGCCGCTTGTAGACCGGCGCGGTCATGGCTTCCGGCGTCATCACCGCGAGGCCGGAGTGAAGCCGCATCGTCTCCCGGTAGAAGGGCGACATCTGGCCGTTGGCGAAGGCGTTCGGCAGCAGTTCGACCTCCCTCTTGATCTCGTTCAATTGAAAAAGGACGGAGCGTGGGTTGAGCGGGTCGAGCGCCAAAAGGTCGGTGACGGTCAAGGCGGCCGTATTGACGTTGTAGCGCCGGCGATGGGTCATGACGCTGTCGCCGATCTCGAGCAGCATGTCATAGGCGCCGTCCGGAGCCTCCGGTCCGGACATGTGCCCGAGCAGCCTCGTCATGTGCAGACCGCGTTCGAGATAGCGCCCGATCGACAGGAACCGCCAGCCAGTAAAGCGGTACATGTTTTCGTGGACGAGACCGGCAAAACCCGCAAGCTTGCGCAGCAGAATGGTCATCGCATGGGTCGCGTCGTCGCCGGCCGTCACGGTCGCATGGAATTTGCGTGCCGTCTTCGACAGGTCGTTCAGGGCGAGCCAGCCGTCGGGAGAGAACCGGTCGCGGATGTTGCCGGCGCTGAAGAGCGCGCTTTCGATATTGGCAAGCAGGCTGTCGGGCACCGGCTGGCGCGTGCGGATGTCGAGGGCGGCGAGATAGCTGCTGACATCCTTCAGGAGCGGCATGTTCGGATCTGCCGCTTCCGCAAAGCGGCTGTGCCAGGCGCGCAGGATTCGCAGCGCCCCCTCCGCCCTCTCGATATAGCGGCCGAGCCAGAAGAGATTGTCCGCCGCACGGCTCGGCAGGCTGCCCGGCAGGTTGCGGGTAAAACTCTCCTCGGCCGGGAGCAGCGTCGTGCGCTCGACCGGCCTGTCGCTGACGATCCAGACATCGGCGGCCGTGCCGCCCGCCTGCATGGCGATTGCCGCCACGTCATCGCCCGAGCCGATGCGGGCGAAGCCGCCCGGCATGATCTGCCAACCGTCGCGGGTGCGCGCAGCAAAGACCCTTAGGCTCATCGGACGCGGTGTCAGTTTGCCGCGCACCCAGGCCGGCGTCGTCGACAGCGTCACCACCTCCTGGCCGACGAGCTTGCCGCCGTCTGTCGCCAGCCATTCGGCGACCGAGGCCTTGGCGGTGTCGCGGAGTGAGGCACCGAGCACCGATTGCCCGTTGTCGTCGAAAAAGGGGCGCGTCGAATAGGCCGGGCCGATGACCATGCCCTCGATGTTGCCCGCGACCTGCTGGCGTTCCGGCTGCTGCCCGCACCACCAGGTGGCGATCGACGGCAGCTTCTGCTCTTCTCCGAGCAGATGGCGACACAGCGTCGGCATGAAGGCGAGGAGGGCACGCGTCTCGAGAATGCCGGAGCCGATTGCGTTGACGATCGAGACGGAGCCGGCGCGGAGCGCTTCGACGAGGCCGGGCGTGCCGATATGGGAGGATTGATCGAGTTCCAGCGGATCGGCGAACGAGGCGTCGAGGCGGCGCCACAGGACGCCGATCGGCTTCAGGCCGGCGACGGTGCGCACCATCACGCGACCGCCGACGACGGTCAGGTCTTCGCCTTCGAGCAGCATAAAGCCGAGGTAGCGGGCGATATAGGCGTGCTCGAAATAGGTTTCGTTGGCGATGCCCGGCGAGAGAACGGCAATGCGGTCGTCCGGATGCAGCTTTTGAGCTTGGAGGGTATCGCGGAACGCTCCGAAGAAGCTCGCCAGGCGGTGGACGTGGGTTTCGGCGTACAGGTTGGAAAAGGCGCGCGTCGTCGCCACGCGGTTTTCAAGCGCAAAGCCTGCGCCGGACGGCGCTTCGGTCCGGTCGGAAAGAACCCACCAGTTACCGTCGGGGCCACGCCCGATCTCGAAGGTACAGAAGTGCAGGAAATGTCCGCCAGCCGGCTCGACGCCGACAAGCGGGCGCAGGAACTGCGGATTGGAGGCGACGAGCGCCGGCGGCAGCAGGCCTTCGCGGACAAGGCGGTTCTCGGCATAGATATCCGCAACCACCTTCTCCAGGAGCTCGGCGCGCTGGATCAACCCCTCGGAAACGGCGGCCCATTCGGTTTCGTCGATCAGCACCGGAATGTGTGACAGCGGCCAGCTTCGTTCGGTGCCTTCCTTGCCGTAGGCGCGATAGAACACGCCGGCGTCGCGCAGATAGCGGTCGGCGCGCGCGAAGCGGTTGGCGAGCTCCGTTTCGTCCATCCGGCCGAGCGCGGCAAGCAGCCGCTGCCAGACCGGCCGGACGTTGCCCTGCGGGTCGAGCATCTCGTCGGCGACGCCCGGCAGGGCGCGATAGCCGAACGCCGGGTCGCCATCGAGACGCCCGTTGCCTATTGCCTCTGCCGCCAGTTTCTTCGCCATTTACACTCCTGCCGGACGCCTCAAGTCGAGCGTCAGGGGAAACTCCGCCGATGGGGTTTCGGGTCGCAGCCGATACATGCCGGTCGTGTGGCCCCAGGGTTCAAAGCGCGCCAGCCGGCGTGCCTCCGCCTCGTTGCCGTTGACCGGAAAGGTCTCATAGTGACGCCCGCCGGGATGCGCAACGTGATAGACGCAGCCGCCGATCGCCCGATTCGACCATGTATCATAAACGTCGAATGTAAGGGGAGTGTTCACCGGCAAGACGGGGTGCAGGCCGGCTGCCGGCTGCCAGGCCTTGTAGCGCACGCCGGCGACGGCGATGCCGTTCGTACCGGTTTTCGACAGCGGCACCGGCCGGCCGTTGCAGGTGACGATGTAGCGATCGGGATTGCCGGTTGCGAGCTTCACCTGGAGACGCTCGACTGACGAATCGACATAGCGCACCGTGCCGCCGATCGCGCCCTGCTCGCCCATCACGTGCCAAGGTTCGAGCGCCTGGCGGATTTCGAGCTTCGCTTCCTCGTATTCGACCTCGCCACAGAAGGGGAAGCGGAATTCGAGCTGCGCCTCGAACCATTCCGGCCGGAAGTCGAAGCCATGCACCCTCAGATCAGCGAGAACATCGAGGAAATCCTGCCAGACATGGTGTGGCAGCATGAAGCGGTCGTGAAGCGCCGTGCCCCAGCGCACGAAACCGCCTTCGACCGGGTTTTTCCAGAAACGGGCGATGAGGGCGCGGACCAGCAATTGCTGGGCGAGCGACATGCGGGCGTTCGGCGGCATCTCGAAGCCGCGGAACTCGATGAGGCCGAGGCGCCCCGTCGGACCGTCGGGCGAGAAGAGCTTGTCGATGCAGATCTCCGAGCGGTGCGTATTGCCGGTGACGTCGACGAGCAGGTTGCGGAACAGTCGATCGACGAGCCATGGCAGCGGCGGCACGCGGCCCGCGCCGGGCACCGGCACCTGGGCAAGGGCGATTTCCAGCTCGTAAAGCGAGTCATGGCGTGCCTCGTCGATGCGCGGCGCCTGGCTGGTTGGTCCGATGAACAGGCCGGAAAAGATATAGGAGAGAGAGGGATGCCGCTGCCAGTGCAGCACGATGCTCTTCAGAAGATCCGGCCGGCGCAAAAAGGGGCTGTCATTGGGGCTACGGCCGCCGACCACCACGTGGTTGCCTCCGCCGGTTCCCGTATGGCGGCCGTCGATCATGAACTTATCGGCACCGAGCCGGCTCTGGCGCGCCTCCTCGTAGATCGCCGTGGTGATATCGACGCATTCCCCCCAGGTCGAAGCCGGGTGGATATTGACTTCGATCACGCCCGGGTCGGGTGCGACCCGGATGACGTTGATGCGCTCGTCCTGCGGCGGCGGATAGCCTTCGATATGGACGGTCAGGCCGAGTGCCGCCGCGGCCCGTTCGGTCGAGGCGATGAGATCCAGATACTCCTCGATGTCCGTGGTCGGCGGCATGAAGACACTGAGCCGGCCTTCGCGCGGTTCGACGGTGATCGCGGTGCGCACGGAGCCGTCGATCTCGTCGCGTGCGGCGGGCAGCGGCGTTTGCGGCTCCTCGGCCGGTTGGAAGCGTGACTGTTGGGCGCGACCCTTCTCTTCGGTGAAGTTAGGCAGGTCCGTGCGCGGAACGGTTGGGTCGACAGGATTGATATAGGGATAAGCGGAGGGGGAAATATAGGGCAGGGCACCGAGCGGCAGGCGGTAGCCGACCGGGCTGTCGCCGGGCACAAGGAAGATACGGCCGCGCCGGGTCTTCCATTTCTCGCTCGTCCATTTCCGGCCGGTAGCCCGGGAATTCCAGGCCTGTACCGGCAGCGCGTAGCCTGTTGGCGTCGTCAGGCCGCGCTCGAAGACGCGGGCGAGGCGGCTGCGCTCCTCCGGATCCTTCAGCTTCGAGTTGGACGGGTCGACATTGTTCGGCAGGTTCGCTTCCTTGATGATCCATTCGGCCGGATCCTCATAGGCAGGTACGACCATGTCGGCGGCGAGGTCGAGCTCGCCGGCGATGGCGACCAGCAGGCGCTCGGCGTCGCGCTCACTCACATCTTGCTTGCCGCGTTCCTCGGCAATCAGATCCGGTCGCTGCCAGATCGGCAGGCCGTCCCGGCGCCAATAGAGCGAGAAGGTCCAGCGCGGCAGACCTTCGCCGGGATACCACTTGCCCTGCCCGTAGTGCAGGAAGCCGCCCGGCGCGAAACGCTCGCGCAGGCGGCGAATGAGCGTGTCGGCCTTTTCGCGCTTGGTCGGGCCGACGGCGGCCGTGTTCCATTCGTCGGATTCGAAGTCGTCGATCGATACGAAGGTCGGCTCGCCGCCCATGGTCAGGCGCACGTCGTTGTCGGCCAGCACCCGGTCGACCTCGATGCCGAGGGCGTTCAGCGCCTCCCAGCTTTCGTCGGAAAAAGGCTTGGTGATGCGCGGATGTTCGGCGACGCGCGCGACCTTCATGTCGAAGGCGAAATCCGACTGCGTGTCCGGATCGCCGAAGAAGCCGCCGGAGATCGGCGCGGCGTTCCGGAAGTGCGGGGTAGCGGCGAGCGGAATGTGGCTCTCGCCGGTAAGCAGGCCGGAGGTCGGATCGAGCCCGACCCAGCCGGCCCCGGGGAGGTAGACCTCGGCCCAGGCGTGAAGGTCGGTGAAGTCGTGCTCGGTGCCGGAGGGGCCATCGAGCGCCTTCAGGTCGGGCGTCAGCTGGATGAGATAGCCGGAGACGAAGCGCGCGGCATAGCCGAGATTGCGCAGGATCTGCACCAGCAGCCAGCTCGAGTCGCGGCAGGAGCCCCTGGCCACACCGAGCGTCTCCTCCGGCGACTGCACGCCCGGCTCCATGCGGATGACATAGCCGATCTCCTTCTGCAGCCGCGCATTGAGGCCGACCACCATGTCGACGGTGCGCTGGCGCGAGCGGTCCACGCCTGCCATGAACGCCGAAAGCCTTTCGCCCATCGGCTCCGGCGTCATGTAGATCTTCAGATCCTCGCTGAGGTCTTCAGGGTAGCAGAACGGCCAGTGCTCGGATTCCTCCTCGACGAAAAAGTCGAAGGGATTATAGACGGTCATGTCGGCCACGAGATCGACTTCGACCTTCAGTTCGGTGACCGGATCGGGAAAGACGTAACGGGCGAGATAGTTGCCGTAGGGGTCCTGCTGCAGATTGACGAAATGGTTTTCCGGCGAGACTTTCAGCGAATGGCTGATGACCTTCGTCTTCGAATGAGCGGCCGGTTTCAACCTGATGATCTGCGGCGAGAGCCTTATCGGCCGGTCATATTTGTAATGGGTCAGGTGATAGATACTGGCCTTGATCGACATACAGCGTTTTTCCCCTCGATGGCGGGTCCTTCGCCCGCCATTCGCAAGGACTTTGTGCAATGCGAACAAAGAAAGCAAGCCGAAACCGGGATGGTTTCGGCGGGCCTTGCGCCTTCGGCAGCGGCGCGATCCTGGTCTCAGACCGGCGGTGGATTGAGCCGGGCAAAGCCCTCCTGCCGGTAGTAGGGGAAGTGGGGGTAGGGCGCCGTCGTCGCGCTCGCGGCGTCGAGGCGGGCGACCTGGTCGGCCGATAGCGACCAGCCAACGGCGCCGAGGTTCTGGCGCAATTGTTCCTCGTTGCGCGCCCCGATAATGACGCTCGAGACGGTCGGGCGCTGCAGGAGCCAGTTGATGGCAATTTGCGGCACAGTCCTGCCGGTTTCCTCCGAGATCCCTTCCAGCACGTCGACGATGTCGTAGAGCCTTTCGTCGTCGACGGGCGGGCCGAAAGCGGCGGTGTCGTGCAGTCGGCTTCCCTCCGGCCACGGCTCGCCACGGCGTATCCTGCCGGTCAGCCGACCCCAGCCGAGCGGGCTCCAGACAAGCGCGCCGACCCCCTGGTCGAGGCCGAGCGGCATCAGTTCCCATTCGTAGTCCCGACCGACGAGAGAGTAGTAGACCTGATTGGCGACGTAACGCGGATAGCCGTGCCGGTCGGCGGCGGCGAGCGATTTCATCAATTGCCAGCCGGAGAAATTGGAAACGCCGACATAGCGCAGCTTGCCGGAGCGCACGAGCATGTCGAGGGTCGTCAGCACTTCCTCGACCGGCGTTCCGGCATCGAAGGCGTGCAATTGCATCAGGTCGATATAGTCCGTGCCGAGCCGCTTCAGGGCGGCGTCGACGCCTTTGACGAGGCGCGCGCGGGACGAGCCGGCATCGTTCGGTCCGTTGCCGACGGGCAGCGACATCTTCGTCGACAGGAGCACCTCGTCGCGCCGTCCCTTGACCGCCGCTCCGAGGATGACCTCGGAGTCACCGTCGGAGTAGACGTCCGCCGTGTCGAAAAAATTGACGCCCGCCTCCAGGCAGATGTCGATCAGGCGGCGGGCCTCCGCTTCGGCGGTGGTGCCCCAGGCGCTGAAAAGCGGACCCTTGCCACCGAATGTGCCCGCGCCGAAGCTGAGCGCCGGCACCTTCAATCCGGACGAACCAAGCCGTCGGTATTCCATCTTGAACTCCTTCGTGCTCATGCCATTCTTGCGACGAGAAGGATGGAGCGGACGGCGATTTGGATATAGACTGCCGGCGGGAACATTATCTGTGAGTTGAATTCACATGTCGCGACCCTCGGTCAACCGCTCGGGCGAAATGGAAGTCTTCGCCAAGGCAGTGGAACTCGGCGGCTTTTCCGCCGCGGCCCGCCACTTTCGCATGACGCCTTCGGCGGTTAGCAAGCTCGTGCTGCGTCTCGAAGAGCGGCTCGGCGTCCGGCTGGTAAACCGGTCAACGCGTAAGCTGCAGCTTACGCCGGAGGGGCATGCTTTCTACGAACGCACGACGCGGGTCCTCGCCGACATCGACGAGGCGGAGCGTTGCGCCTCGGCCGGTGAAAGCCCGACCGGCCGCGTGCGGCTGAATGTCAATGCGTCCTTCGGCACTCATATCCTGATGCCGCTGGTCCCTGAATTCCGCGCCCGCTTTCCGGCCGTCACGCTCGATATCGTCCAGACCGATGCGGTCGTCGACCTGATGGAGGCGCGCGCCGATGTGGCGGTCCGGGCAGGACCGCTCAAGAGCTCGACACTGATCGCCCGCAAGCTCGGCGCGACGCGGATGATGATCGTTGCGGCGCCTTCCTATGTGGAACGAAGGGGCATCCCCAGGAGCCTAGATGAACTGCGGACCCATGACCGGCTTGGCTTCTGCTATGCCCGCGCGGTCGACGGCTGGCCTCTCAGGGATGCGGGCGAAACGATCGTACTTGCCGCTTCGGGGGGCGTGCAGGTCAGCGATGGCGAGGGACTGCGGCAGCTCGCCCTTGCCGGCGCCGGGCTGGCCCGCCTCGCCGAGTTCGCCGTGCGCGAGGACCTTCGCGCCGGCCGGCTGCTGCCGGTGCTCGAGGAGTTGAATCCGGGCGATCTCGAGGAAATTCACGCCGTCTTTCTGGGGCAGGGCGGGGCTCTCCCTTCCCGCGTGCGCGCGGTTCTCGACTTTCTTGCCAGCCATGCCCGCGTCACGCCGGTGTTGCCCAATGGCTTCAACCGTCAGGCAGCGCAGGCGTCGGCATAGGGACAAAGGCTCGCGGGTACCGCGAGCCCTCTCTTCTGTCGACGTTCGTGTCAGCGCTTCGGTGCGACGAGCGCGAAAAGCGCACCCTGCGGATCGGTGCATTGGACGATCCAGGCGCCGCCGGGCACTTCCATTGGCTCCTGAATGATCTTCGCACCGCCGGACTTGGCCCGATCGATCGCTGCATCCAGCGCCTCGACGTTGAAGTAATAGAGCCAGTAGGGGGGCGCGGGGATTTCCTTCGGCTTGGTCATCATGCCGCCGATCGGCTGGCCGTTGAAGGCGAAGATCTGGTAAACGCCCATCTCGCCCATATCCATCGCCTGGTCCTTGGTCCAGCCGAACAGTTTCGAATAGAAGTCGAAGGCCGTGTCGAGGTCGCCGGCCATCAGTTCATGCCAGCCCACATTGCCGGCGGCCATCTGGTCCATGGGGGGCGGCGGCTCGCCATCGCCCTTGAAGAGGGCAAAGGCCGCGCCATGGGGGTCGGTGACGATCGCGAAGCGGCCGACGCCGGGAATGTCGTCCGGCGCGCGGTGGACGGTGCCGCCCGCGGCGGCGAGCTTGTCGGCGGCCGCGTCGACGTCATCGACCGCGACATAGCCGAGCCAGGCCGGCGGCACCTTCATCTCGAGCGCCCCGTCGGGCATGGTCATCAGACCGGCCACCTGGTGGTCGCCCATGGAGAATAGCGTGTAGTCCATGCCAGGCATGTCCGCATTGCGGGCGGACCAGCCGACGACGCTCTTGTAGAAGGCCTCCGCAGCCTTCGTGTCCGTCGTCATCAGTTCGTACCAGATGAATTTCCCATGCATTGTCGATCCTCCGGGTGGGGCGACGCAACGGTCGCCGTGGCATCAGCTATTGGCGGCGATACTCCGCCTGCATCATTTCCTTCCAGCTTCCGTCTTCGGCCTGGACGCGGGCCGTCAGTGTCCTGCGGTTCGCATCGATCAGCGTTATTCTGTCCTGGTATCTGGCCGATCTGCCGGGATTTTCAAAGTCCGGGCCTTCGCAATTCAGTGCAAGCGTCTTGCCGTCGTCTTCGATCTCGCCGTCATAGACCCACATATGGGTCATCATGGAGCCGACCCATGTGCCTACATAGCGACCGGTCAGCGGATTGAACCCAAGCGTCATCAGGGTCTGGCCGGGATTCCCGTCCGGCATAGTGCCTTGCCCTTCACAAACCACCCAGAGGCCTTGCATCGAGCGGACATTCTCCACCCATGGGCCGCTCGCCTCGGCGCTTCCGGTCGAATCTTCTGACGTCCATTCGCCGAGCAGTTGTTCCAGCCAACGGTGTTCTTCCTGAGGCTCTGATTTCACTTTTTCCTCCTTGATTTCGCGCACGGTCGTTTACCCGACTTCGGGCTCTTTCGATTGCGTAGCCGTAGTTTGTGTCCCGATGCCGCGAGACACCGAGCGTGACATAGGGCCGGTGGCCGCCAAGTCCATTCAGTCGCAGCAGGCGTGTGGTTTCGGTGTGTCCTCGTATTCATCATGACGACGGACGAAATCCATATTCGTGCGTTCATTGCGCCCCCTGGGAGCGCGATCAAGAAGCATCAGGGTGCCGGCCATTTCCTCCAGCCCACGGGCATAGGTCGAATAGGTGTGATAGACGGTCCCATCCTCGTCTTTGTAGAAGGCGCTGAGGCCAGGGAGTTCCTCGAAGGCGTCCTTAGCATTACAGTTGCATTTTAGTTTTGAGGTGAGCTCGTCGAGCGGCCGCCTGATGGGCGC
>NZ_NWTH01000026.1:0-103440 GCF_002531555.1 Sinorhizobium sp. BJ1 | reverse complement strand
CCCCCGCTCAACTCGAGGTAGTCTATCATGAGCGGGAGTTTTCACACAGCCTCGGTGGTGAGCAGTCACCCAAGGCTGGCACGTGGAACGGCTTGCAGACAAAGCGATCATCCCCAAGGGTGAACTCAGGGACTATGGAAAGCGCGTCCTTGACTTAAAGAAGCAGTAAATCAACGCGAGCGTCGGCACGACGGGTGTCGACGCGAAGCGAGCGATGCGGGTGCAACTCGCTATACTCGGTCGTTTGGCGCGGGGCTTCAGCCGGTTTCGACAACGAACATCCTCGCTTGCTGAGCCTCCCGGCGTTCGGCCTTGATCGGTGCGTACTTCTCGGAACCGTAGAAGGCTAGCGCTTGGGCCAGGGTTGGAAACTCGAACACGCCAGCTATTGGGAACGGCGCCTCATCGCCTTCAAGAACCTGCGCAACACGACCGAAGTGCAGAATCCGCCCGCCCGCCTCTTGTAGAGCCGCCTGAAAGCGAGGAGCGAGCGCCGCCTGCTTGGCGGGGTCGATGACCCGCAGATTGATATGCACGTACGCTGGCATGTAGATCTCCAAATATTGCCAAATAATGCATATACAGTATTATGCTCACACCGGGTTGTCGAGGGTGCAGACGTGAGCGGGTTTGATCGAGAATCTTTGAAGGGCGTCGCAGCGGAATGTCCGGGCCTTCAGGCTCGTGCGACGGCCCGTGCAGTCACCCGCTATTACAACGCCTGCTTCAAGCCGCTCGGGCTGACGGCCGAGCAATTCAGCCTCTTGGTCGGGATCGGGGCCGCTGAGGGAGCTACACTCGTTGATCTCGCGGTTAGCGCAGGGGTCGATGCGACTACTCTCAGCCGAAATGTTCAGCACCTAGAGGCGCGAGGTTTGGTCCACGCTGAAGGTGGCCGTGGCCGCGCAGGAAAGCGGCTAAACTTGACCCGTTCTGGGCGTGGCCTCATGGTAGATGCCTTTCCGGTATGGAAATCGGCTAAAGCGGAGTTGTCCCGCCACCTGGGTGATGAACGGCTCCGATCGGCAACACGGGCAATGGCGGAGTTGGCCAAGGCGGCGGTCTTGGCGTAGGATTCCGTCCCTTCCCGCAAATGCCCCTTAGCTGAGCGATGTCCATCTTGGCTCAACCGACCCATTCGTGCGCCGGACGCCAACGACAGTGCTGGGTCACTCTTTCCGGTTCAGATCAGTCGCGGTAGGGTTGGATTCGCAAGTCCATTGAGAATGTGCAGAGAGGCGGCTACGAGCCCGGCTAGGCAAATTGCTTGGCCACCACAACCTACACTGCACGCGAGAGGATTTCGTTCAGATAGGCTTCATGATAATCCCGGTATCGGCGAGACGCACTGCGATTGCGACCCCGCTCTCATGCTGCGGGTTGCGCAGGACGGGATTTTTTCCGAAGGCCCAATCGATATACGGCACGCGGATCGGCTGGCCTAGACCTCAAGTGCACGAGTGGATCCGGCTGCACTGGGCTGGGAAGGACTGATCTGCCAAACCGATGCTCGTCGCCAAACCTCGCGCACGTTCCATCGTCAGCAAGGCTTGGATTACAATCAGGCCCAGTCGGCTGCGGATGCGACCACAATAAGACCTCACCGGAATCGCGGCTCCGCGAAATCATCAGCTAAGTAATTGAATTTTTTGGCGACCCCTGCAGGACTCGAACCTGCGACAACCTGCTTAGAAGGCAGGTGCTCTATCCAGCTGAGCTAAGGGGCCGTCGGACCGGTGGCCCGGCCTGCCGCGGACGTCAGTGGGTCCAGGGCTGCATCCTATTGAAACGGAAATTGTCCGAATAGGACACATTCTTGCGCGTCGCGTCCTTGGGCGCGATGACGCGGTATTCGATGCCGTTGCGTTCGGCATAGGCGATCGCCTGCTCGGCGGTCTCGAAGGTCAGCCGCAACTGCTGCCGCATGTCGCCGGAGCTCGTATAACCCATGATCGGGTCGATGGTACGCGGCTTTTCCTGATCGAACTCCAGCACCCACAGATTCGTCTTGGCCTTGCCGGACTGCATCGCTGTCTTCGCGGGACGATAGATCTTCGCGGACATTGCTTTCCCGTCTCTCCATCTCGACCCCGACGCATCACCGGATGCGCGAAGTCGCTGTCGTGTCTTGGACTTTGAGCATGATTTTATCCCTGGATCGCGTGCAATCTCCCGAGACCCATGCCCTGCGGGGCAATGTCTGCCCCATGCCTCGTCTTCCCTTAGCGCAGAATGATTTAAAACGGAATGACTTCCGACAGGAAAATACAGCTTTTTCAAGCGTGTGCCGCGGGTACTCGTGGCGACCGGCCGCGACGATTTGCAGCTCTCGCAGGCGCCGGGCCTCGGCTGCCCGCTATCGTCAACTGGATAGCAAAATCAAAGATTTAAGTGGTCGGAGTGGAGAGATTCGAACTCCCGACCCTCTGGTCCCAAACCAGATGCGCTACCAGACTGCGCTACACTCCGAACCGACGAAGGCGGAGATACACGCTTCGCCTTCCACCTGCAACAGCAAATTTGGTCGTGCCGGCCGTACGATGGACTCAGCGCTCGTTGACCGGAATGCGTGCGCCGGCGATCCGGTCGCCGGGCCTGATCCCGAGCCGTTTCACCGTTCCGGCGTTGAGCTCGAGCACGAAGGCGACCGGCTCTTTCGAATCGATGATCGCATCCGACAGGGGGACGGCGTTCTCATGAATGGTCCGGACGGTGCCGTCTTCGGCGATGAAGAGCATGTCGAGCGGCAGATATGTGTTCCTCATCCACATCATCACCCGCCGCGTCTCGCCGAAATCGAACAGCATGCCGTGGTCCGGCGCCATCCGCCGCCGGTGCATCAGGCCCTGTTCGCGCTGGTCCGGTTCGATCGCCAGTTCGACGGTGAGGTCGTGGGCCCGCCCTCCACTGGTGAAAAGCCGGATCTTGTCTCTATCGAAGGAGACATCGGCGGCGAGCGACGAGACGAGCACCGACAACAAAAAAAGCGCCGAAATGGCGCTTCTTGCAAGGAAGTCGCGAAGCGTGTGCATCAGTGCGACCGGTTGGTGGGTGTCGGGCCGTCCGGATGAATTTCCGCAGCCATCAAACCCTTCTCTCCGTCACCGAAGCGGCACAGCACAACTTGGCCCGGGCGCAGTTCCGTCAGACCGAAACGGCGGAGGGTCTCCATATGCACGAAGATGTCCTCGGTGCCTTCGCCGCGCGTCAGGAAGCCGAAACCCTTGGTGCGGTTGAACCACTTGACCAGGACCCGCTCCAGGCCGCTCGTCGGCGTCACCTGGACATGGGTGCGTACCGGCGGGAGCTGCGAGGGATGAACCGCCGTCGACTGATCCATGGAGAGAATGCGAAAGGCCTGGTAACCGCGCTCGCGCTTTTGCACGAGCGCCACGACTCGGGCGCCCTCGAGCACGGTCTGGTAGCCGTCGCGCCTCAGGCAGGTGACGTGCAGCAAGATGTCCTGCATGCCATTGTCGGGAACGATGAAACCGAACCCCTTGGCGACGTCGAACCATTTGATGACGCCGGTGATCTCGATGAGATCGAGAGCGTCATTGCCAAGGCCGTCATTCTCGATGACACCTTTTGAGGATGTTCTGTCCGCCATTCTCCCAGCCCCTCGTTACGCGCAACTCTCGATACGGTTAACTGATTCTTATGGACCAGAATAACATCGTCCCGCTGCGCATGCGCAAGTCCCTCGACGTAAATTGGCCGAGGTCATTTATGGGGCCGCAGGCTTGCCTCTGGCTTGCTGTCCCTTAAGTATACGCCATCTTCGGCAAAACAGGGACAATCCAATGCGCTATCTGCACACGATGGTTCGTGTAAAGGACCTCGACCAAGCTCTCCATTTCTACTCAACGCTGTTCGGGCTCCAGGAAATTCGCCGATACGAGAACGAGAAAGGCCGCTTCACGCTCGTCTTCCTCGCCGCACCCGGCGACCTCGACCGCGCCAAGGCAGAGGTGTCGCCCTGTCTGGAACTCACTTACAACTGGGACACCGAGGACTATACCGGTGGACGGAATTTTGGTCACCTCGCCTATGAGGTCGATGACATCTACGCCTTTTGCAAGCGTCTGATGGATAACGGAGTGACGATCAACCGACCACCCCGCGACGGTCACATGGCCTTCGTTCGCTCGCCCGACGGGATATCGATCGAGATTTTGCAGAAGGGAGAGCACCTATCGGCACAGGAACCCTGGGCGTCGATGGGCAATACCGGCAGCTGGTAAGCCCCGCACAATCCGGAGCGCCCAAGGTGCGGGGGTGCGACCGGTACCGCATGATTGCCTCGATCGGGGACCGCCCCAAGGGCAAGACGTTGCGGCACTTTACAGTGGTACAGCGAACTTGGTGCGTGTGAACGCGCGGCGCTGTAGGCCGGTGCGGCACGGCGCGCGGGACCGGACTCGAAGATCAGCAGCAGCAACTGAACGATCCAGAGGTTTTCAGGCCCGGCCAGCGCGCCGGCCTTCGTATATGTTTTGTGAAGTCGGAATTGGTTAGCGCCGGTTTACAAATTGCGCGGTGTCCACTAATTTCCGCGCCATAGTTGAAACGGGGTTATGCTTCGCAATCATTTGCGGCACCATAGCCCTCTACTTGGCCTGACCTTCCCGTGGCGGGGTAATTTCTCGCCGCGAGAGCAAAGTTGTCTGTTCTGAGAACTGTTTCGGAACTGAGACTTGATGCGTGTCCGTGAGAGAAGCCGGGCCACGCACGGAGAGTGGGGATAAGACGTTGCAACACCTGGATTCGAGACGCGCGCTCCAGACGATCGGGCGCGTCGCGGCGCTCTCCGTATCACTTCTCGCCCTGGCCGGCTGCGTCTCGGCGGTCGCCGACAGGGAGGGCGCCAATCCGGTCGAATCGCAGCAAGCCGTCGCTCCATCGAGTGCCGCGACGCCGCAATCCGAGGGCGAGCTTTCCAATCAGACCGCCGGCGCCGGTACGACCGCTCAACTGCAAGCGGAGGATCCGGCTGCCCAGGCGGATGCGGCCGCGTTGCCACAGGGCCTGACGACGCAAAGCACCGGCCTCAACGCCACGTCGTCGAGCATTTACGGGCAGTCGCCCGTTACTGGGAGCGTGCCTGCGAGCGCCGCCCAACCATCCGGAACACCAGCCGGCGCTCAGCCGGGCGTGAATGCGACGAGCAACAGCCTCTTCGGCGGTGCACAGCCGGCTGCGCCGCCCGTCCTGCCGGCCCAGGAAGGAGCGAGCAACGCAGCTCCGACGGTGGCGCAGCCCGGCACAGAAAGCACCGCCAGCACGGCCGATCTTCCTCCCGCCGTCCCGCTGCCCACGAGCGCACAGGCGGCGCGTGCCGGCGAGGCGTCCGCCCCATTGCAGGCGGTCGACGTCGCATCGACCGGACAGGTGGCACCGCCTGCCGCGGATCCGGTTCAACCCGCCTCGCCCGCAGACAACGAGAAGGAGCCGCAGCGGACGAGCAAGAGCTGGACGTTCGCAAGTCTCTTTGCCGCCAAACGCAAGCCGAAGCTCCGCAGCAGCGACGCCAGCAACACTGAGGCCGCTGAGAAGCGGACCATCACGACCGCCAATGCGGCTGAACCGCAGGTCGCCTCGCTCGCCTACACCGCGCTGCCGGGCGTCAAGCTGAATCCGCTGTTCAACATGGATCATGCCGACCACGGAGGCGAAGAGGATGACGCGCCGGTGGAGGTCGCCAATCTGTCGGGCCTCGCCCGCTTGGCGCCAAGCGGCCTGATCCTGCAGACGGAGAGCGTGGAAACCGGCTGCTTCAAACCGACGCTTCTCGCAATGCTGAAGAGTGTCGAGCGGCATTACGGTCAGAAGGTGATGGTCACGTCAGGGCTTCGGCCGATCAAGGTCAACCGGAAACGCCAATCGCTCCACACGCGCTGCGAAGCGGCCGACATCCAGGTCAAGGGCGTCAGCAAGTGGGACCTGGCCGAATATCTCAGAAGCCTGCCGGGCCGTGGCGGTGTCGGCACCTATTGCCACACCGAATCCGTGCATATCGACATCGGCCGGCAGCGTGATTGGAATTGGCGCTGTCGCCGTCGCAACGGCTGAAGTGGTTGCGGACATTTTTCTGAGAAAAAGTGGGATTTGCCGCTTGCGGGAATCCAAAGTGCTCTCTATAAGCCACCTCGTCTTGCAGCGCCACGCGCCGTTCCGGAGCACAATGGCCGCTGCAACACTTTGCACGGTTTGATGACCGTGCTGAGGCGCCCATCGTCTAGCGGTTAGGACGCCGCCCTTTCACGGCGGTAACACGGGTTCGAGTCCCGTTGGGCGTGCCATTCTCCTTATCCAATACTTACGGATACTCCGACATCGGCGCACACGGCATGTTTATGCTTGCGGGTGATAACGGCTTGCGGCAATTGCTCTTAAATTTCGGCAGAAAGATCGAAAATATTGCTTCGGATGACTTGCGGGAATCCGAAGTGCTCTCTATAAGCCACCTCGTCTTGCAGCGCATGCGCCGTTCCGGCGCACAAAAGGCCGCTGCAACACTTTGCACGGTAAATAAGCGTGCGGAGGCGCCCATCGTCTAGCGGTCTAGGACGCCGCCCTTTCACGGCGGAAACACGGGTTCGATTCCCGTTGGGCGTGCCATCCACTAAAAATTTCCATTTTTTACAGGCAGATCCACGACCGTGGGTTTCGGCCATCGAAACCGGAGTTCGGAGGAGCTGCAGACGCACGTCGCTGCGGCTCGATTTCCGGTCTTACCCTTGCTTGACTACAGAGACACTGACCTCGCCGTCCGACGCGACCGTGCAGGCGATGGTCGCCGAGCGCGGCTCGACGCCACCCTGGCGCAGGTAGTCGATCTTGACGTCAAGCGTGGCGACCTGCGCGCCGTCAGCGCCTGTGCGCACCGGCTCGGTCAGGCTAGTTTCGACGGCAGCCGGATTGTATGGCGCGGCCCATTGGGCGATCGCCTCGTTGCAGCGCTCGACGGTCGGCCGGTCGGCCTCCGAAACGCCGTGGCTGACCGGCGTCACCGGTTCCGGCAGCAAGTCGGCCGCGAAGGCTGGACCGGCTAGAAAAAACATGGCGGCACCGAGCATTCTGATCGTCTGCATGGCCTGTGATCCTCTCCTGCTGAAAGTGCTACAGCCGCCTTTGCGCGTCTGATAAGGCGCACGGCGCTGTGGGGCGTGACCGGCATGCTAGCTTGTCTATCCAGCAAAATAGCAGTGCGACTTTTGGTGGAAGGAGCATACTCCGTGGCAAGGGCTCAATGCGTCGCGGATCGGCAGATATGCGTGGCAGGACGATGGATGGCGAGGCGGGCCAGCCAATGTGGCAGCTAAATGGGAGTCCATCGCCATGGTCACTCGCCGATGATCCTATCGCGCGGCTCCGGCTTAATTCACCGCGATGACCATGCCGTTCGAGTCGAGATGGCACCTGACTCGCGCCCGACGGACCTCGATGCCGCCTTGTCCTGCATAGTCTATGCGCACTGCAATTGGGGCGGTGAGCGCGCCGTCGCGTTGCGAGACGAAAGGACCGGCGCTTGCCGCGCGTATGCGCACGGCGCCAAGGGGCAACGCAGCCGATGCGATCGCCTGGAGGCAGACGCGCACCACGGCGCTTGAGTCACCCGAAATCGCTCCCGTCGTCATCGGGTCCGTAACGGGATAACCCGAAACGCCTTGCTTGTATTCGCCGCGCTCACCAGGCCCAGTTTCTATCGGCCAGAGGATGAGAGGCAGACGGATGGATGGCGGTACGGCCTGTGCGGGAGCAATGCCGACAATCGCTCCTGCACCGACACTCTTTGGAGTGACGCTACTCTTTCGAGATCCGGGGCTTACGAGGAGACCAGGTAAAGCACGGCTCGGAACAGGGGTCGCTCGCTTGCCTTTCGACGATGCGGCTCCCCCACCAGATCCGGACGAGGTCCCGTGACTCTTGCCGCTAGCTCCACTGTTTGATCCCTCCTTCGCGCCGGTCGAGGCTCCGGCCTTTGCTGCGCCTCCTGAGCTGTTCCCTGGCGAGCCGCCGCTCTTACCACCAGCCGCGGCGGCGCTGAACTTGCCGGCGACACCGAGGTCGAGAGCCGGGGCCAGCCCAATTGCAATTGCAATCACGAATGTGGCAGCCAGGTAAATGCGCATCACCAGAGTCCTCAATCTGCGCATATCAACCTCGACTTCCCTTACCAGAGGCCGGGCACGAGCCGCCTGGGGAAAAGCGAATCGGGCAGCGCCTTCGATACAGGCTGTTCGACCTTTCGACGCTCGGTAGCGGGTTTGCGGCCATCTATTTCCTCCGGCGTCGCCGCACGCTCGCGGCCACCACCCCGATCGCGCGCAGCGTCCGATGCACGGCGCTGCGCCGCCAATACCCGGGTCAATTGCTTCTTTGCCACGTCGCGTTCTCGGCGAACGGTGTCGAGCTCCAGAGCGAGCGACCTTGCCTTCTCGCGTTCCAATGCGAGTTCTTCGCCAGCTCGCCTCGCCTCAGCCTCGGCAATTTGGCCAGCCAGCACAGCGGCAGCCTTCTCTGCCGCTGCGAAATTGGCGTCGGGCTCCGGAACAGCAGCCGATTGTAGGACATCGGCGAGATCGCGCCCGTCCTCCACCGCCCGCCTCTGCGTCGCCCGCATCGCCGAGTCGAGCTCCCGGCGAACAGAGTCGAGATCACGAGCGAGCGACTTTGCCCTCTCGCGTTCCGATGCGAGTTCTTCGCCAGCCCGCCTCGCCGCAGCCTCGGCATTCCGGCGAGCCAGCACAGCAGCCGCCATCTCTGCCGCTGCTAAATTGGCGTCGGGCTTCGGAACAGCAGCCGATTGGAGGGCATGGGCGAGATCGCGCCCGTCCTCCATCGCCCGCTGCTGCATCGCCCGCATCGCCGCGTCGCGCTCCCGGCGAGCAGTGTCGAGATCGCGAGCGAGCGACCTTGCCCTCTCGCGTTCCAATGCGAGCTCTTCGCCAGCCCGCTTTGCCGCAGCCTCGGCAACTTGGCGGGCCAGCACGGCGGCCTTCTCCGCCGCTGCCAAATCGGCGCCGGGTTCCGCGGCAGCGGACGATTGGCGGGCCAAGGCGAGATCGCGCTCGTAAGCGCCAAGCTTTTGCCGCACCTCCTCAAGCGCTCGTCTCTCATCGGCCAGCGCCGCTTCCGCGGCGTCTCGTGCCCTGAGCGCGGCAGCCTTTGACCGCATTGCTCCGGCGGCTTTGGCCTCCAACTCTTCGACTATCTGCAGCACCATCGTCAGATCACGCGCGCGTGCTTCGGCTCTTTGGCGTTGCTTTTCGGCGACTTGCCGCATCGCATCAAGGTCTCTTCTGGCCGCCGCCAAAGCGCGGCGGAGAATTTCCTCCAGCTTACCACCCGCCATTTGCGCACCGTTCTCGGGTGCATCGACGTTCTGGCTCGCCGCGAGGAGCTTTTCAGGTGCGGCACTCCTGGCGCGTCCGCGCAGGGTCAACTCAGGTGCATCGTTGATCGACGCTTCAGCAGCCTCTCCTCGCGCCGAAGCGCGTATTTCGAGCATGTCCTGTGGAGCAAGTGCGTCGACAGTTGCTGCCTCCCGGCCTGCCGGAGACCCAAGTAGCAAAACGAGGCTGAACGAAATGAGGCTGAGCGTTGCCATAGCTTGGTCCCGCCGGGGCGACTTGCCATAGTACTGCGTTGGTTTGCTCCCCGCTAGAGGAGAATGCGGCGCTGGCGCACGTCGCCTCCCACACGTCCTTCTGGGTTCGCGACAGCGCTCCACAGCACCAAAAACTAAGTGGCGGCAGAACCGTTGAGCGTGCTATTCCTCCTCTTTCCTATTTCATCTTTTTCATAGTATGTTGCTCAAGCTTCGGCGCAGGCGCCCATCGTCTAGCGGTTAGGACGCCGCCCTCTCACGGCGGTAACACGGGTTCGAGTCCCGTTGGGCGTACCAGTTTTACCCTCGACATTTTCCCGGGAAAAATCGAATGTAGTCGCGCTTGGTCCCCTTGCGGGAATCCAAAGGCACCTCTATAAGCCACCTCGTCTTGCAGCGCCGTGCTCCGTTTCGGCGCACGAAGTTCGCTGCAACACTTTGCACGGCTAATAGCCGTGCGGAGGCGCCCATCGTCTAGCGGTCTAGGACGCCGCCCTTTCACGGCGGAAACACGGGTTCGATTCCCGTTGGGCGTGCCAATTTCAAATCTTCAGAATTCCCTTTAGTTACATTGCGCAACCCGCTGATACGGCTTGGGGAGTTCGCCGCGGCGCGAGCGCACTCAATTGGCCCTTGCCGCATCCGTCACACGCAGTTGCACCCGGCGCGATCCCTGCCAAAGGTCCGCTGAAACCGAACCGGCGACATGGATCGTCGAGCCGCGGTTGCCGAGCAGAAAATCGCCGAGCGGCGTTTCCGTCGCCCGGAAGGCAATGCCGTCGATTCGGCTGCCGTCATGGCCCTCGAGCGTGACTTTGACGTGATTGGCGCCGACTTGTCGGCTGTCGCGCAGCCGATGCTGCGGAAAGGCGAAGACCGGCTGAGGATGGGCCGAGCCGTAGGGGCCGGCCTGGTCGAGAAGGTCGACGAGGTCGAGCGTCGCTCCGGCCGCCGCCAGCGCGCCGTCGAGCCTGAGGGTCTCAACGGCGACCAGGTTGCGTACTGCGCCCTCGGCGCGTTCCTCGAAGAATTGGCGCAGTCGCCCGAGTTTGGTCCGCTCGACCGTCAGGCCGGCCGCCATCGCATGTCCGCCTCCTTTGACGAGGAGGCCATCGTCGACCGCGGCGCGAACGAGCCGGCCCATGTCGAAACCAGTGATCGAGCGGCCGGAGCCGGTCCCGCGGCCGCTCGGATCGAAGGCGATGGCAAAGGTCGGCCGGCGGAATTTCTCCTTGATGCGTGCCGCGATGAGACCGACGATGCCCGGATGCCAGCTCTCCCTGGCGGTGACGATCACGGAAGCCCCCTCACCCGTGCCGTATTCCGCCAGCACTTCCGCCTCCGCCTCGGCGAGCATCGCCGCCTCCATCGCCTGGCGCTCGCGATTGAGCTCGTCGAGCTGGCTGGCGATCACCTCGGCCGCCGTCGCATCGTCGAGGGTCAATAGCCGGCTGCCGAGCGCGGCATCGCCGATCCGGCCACCCGCATTGATACGTGGTCCGATCAGGAACCCAAGGTGATACGGCGTGACCGGGCCACCGATCGCGGCCTTGCGCAGCAGGGCTGCCAGCCCGTTATTGCCCATGTGCCGCGCCGCGATCAGTCCCTTGACGACATAGGCACGGTTCAGACCCTTGAGCGGTACCACGTCGCAGACCGTTGCCAGCGCCACGAGATCGAGCAGTGCCAGCAGATCGAACGAGGCGGCACGCGCATTGCCACCAAGCCGCAGCACCCGCAAGGTGTTGACGAGCACCAAATAGACGACGCCCGCCGCACAGAGGTGCCCCTGTCCGGACAAATCGTCCTCGCGATTCGGATTGACGAGCGCGTGGCATGGCGGGAGCGTCGCGCCGACCTGGTGGTGATCGATGACGACCACGTCGATGCCGCGCTCGGCAGCGATCGCGAGCGACTCATGGCTTGTCGAACCGCAGTCGACGGTGACGATCAGACCGGCACCGTTGCCGATCAGCTGTTCGATCGCCTGCGGGTTCGGCCCGTAGCCCTCGAAGATGCGATCGGGAATATAGATCTCGGGTTGAACGTCGAAATGGCGGAGGAACCGCAGCATCAGCGCCGAAGACGCCGCGCCATCGACGTCGTAGTCACCGAATATCGCGACTTTCTCGCCGCGGCGAACGGCATCGGCGAGCCGCTCCGCAGCCTTGCGGCAATCGGTCAGCACGTCCGGATCGGGCATCAGCGCGCGCAGCGTCGGATCGAGGAATTGTGCCGCGTCGTCGAGACCGACGCCACGGCCTGCCAGCACCCGGGCGATGAGCTCCGAATGGCCGTGCACCTGGCTGATCGCCAAAGCGCGATTCTGCCCGGCCTGATCGAGGCGCGAGACCCAGCGCTGACCGCTGATCGAGCGTTCGACGCCGAGAAATGCCCGCTCTATCGGATCCGCCAATAGGTCCATGCTGCCTGTCCGCCTGAAGTCCCTCCGTTCTTAACGAAGATTTTAAGGCAGAAAAACAGGCAGGTCGGCCACTCCAGCCCGTAACAGGCATCCTGGAGTGTTTCTCAACAGATTTAAGGGATCACCAGTCCTTGGGCCGCTCGATGCGGATCACCTGCGGCTCTCCGACGAGATAGCCCTCGCCCTTGATCGAAACGATCGCCTTGCGCACCGAAGCTTCGTGCGTTGCATGCGTGACCAGGATGATCGTCTTCGGTTCGGCAGGATCCGCGTAATGCTTGGAATGCTGCATGATCGATTCGAGCGAGATGTCGTTTTCCGCCATATGCCGGGCGATGTTGGCGAAGACGCCGGTGCGATCGACCACTTTCAGGCGGATGAAGTATCCGCCCTCGTGGCTCTGCATCCGGGCCCGCTTGTAGGGCAGCAGGGCCGTGGTGGGCCGTCCGAACGCCGGGACGTGTTGGGCGCCCGGGCGGCTCTTGGCGATGTCGGCGATATCGCCAAGCACCGCCGATGCCGTCGCATTGCCGCCGGCGCCGGGGCCGACCATCAGCAATTCGCCCAGAATGTCGGACTCGATCGCGACCGCATTCGTCACACCGTCGACTTGTGCGATGACGGAGTCATACGGAACCATCGTCGGGTGGACGCGCTGCTCGATACCGCTATCGGTACGCTGCGCCACGCCGAGCAGCTTGATGCGGTAGCCGAGGTCGGCGGCTGCCTGGATGTCCTCGATCGAGATATTGGTGATGCCTTCCAGGTAGATGTCATCGGCGGCGATCGCCGTGCCGAAGGCGAGGCTGGTCAGGATCGAAAGCTTGTGGGCGGTGTCATTGCCCTCGATATCGAAGGCCGGGTCCGCTTCGGCGTAGCCGAGGCGCTGCGCTTCCTTCAGGCAAGCCTCGAAGGTCAGCCCCTCCTTCTCCATCTTTGTCAGGATGTAGTTGCAGGTTCCGTTCATGATCCCGTAGACGCGAGAGACGGTATTGCCCGTCAGCGATTCGCGCAGCGCCTTGATGACCGGGATGCCGCCGGCGACCGCCGCCTCGTAGTTGAGCAGCGCGCCCTGTTCCTCGGCGATGCCGGCGAGTTCGATGCCGTGCTGCGCCAGCAGCGCCTTGTTGGCGGTAACCACATGGATACCGCGCTTCAGTGCCGCCTTGACCGAGGAATAGGCCGGATCCCCGGCCCCGCCCATCAACTCGACAAAGACATCGATATCCGCCTCGGCGGCGAGTGCCACCGCGTTCTCGAACCAGGCGGACTTAGCCAGATCGACGCCGCGGTCCTTGCTGCGATCCCTTGCCGCCACGGCAACAAGCTCGATCGGCCTTCCGCACGTCGTTGCCAGCATCTCATGACGTTCCTGGAGAATCCGCACGAGTGAGGCACCAACCGTCCCCAAGCCCGCAATGCCGATTTTGAGGGCATCTGCCATAGCAAGTTCCTAACATGTAGAAGGCGCCCCGCCGGAGCGGCAGGGCCATTTTGCGCGAAAGTCGGCTCTTTTCCTACCGATGTGCATTCAGCGAGACGACATTGTGCATCGTCTCATCCGCCGTCGACAGGAAGCGCTTGATGTTGCGCGCCGCCTGGCGGATGCGGTGCTCGTTCTCGACGAGCGCCAGGCGGACATAATCATCGCCCTGCTCGCCGAAGCCGATGCCCGGGGCCACCGCGACATCCGCCTTCTCGACGAGCAGCTTGGAGAACTCCAGCGAGCCGAGGTGGCGGAACTTCTCGGGGATCTTCGCCCAGGCGAACATCGTCGCCGGCGGCGGCGGCACTTCGAAGCCGGCCTTGCCGAAGCTGTCGACCATCACGTCGCGGCGGCGCTTGTAGATGTTGCGCACCTCGGCGATGTCGCTGCCGTCGCCGTTCAAGGCCTGGGTCGCGGCCACCTGGATCGGCGTGAAGGCGCCGTAATCGAGATAGGACTTCACCCGCGTCAGCGCCGCGATCAGGCGCTCGTTGCCGACGGCGAAGCCCATCCGCCAGCCGGGCATCGAAAACGTCTTCGACATCGAGGTGAATTCGACCGTGACGTCGATCGCGCCCGGCACTTCCAGGACCGAGGGCGGCGGCACGTCGTCGAAGTAGATTTCCGAATAGGCGAGGTCCGACAGCACGATGATGTCGTGCTTCTTCGCGAAGGCGATAACGTCCTTATAGAAATCGAGCGTGGCGACCTGGGCGGTCGGATTGGACGGATAGTTGAGGATCAGCGCCAGGGGCTTCGGGATCGAGTGCTTCACGGCGCGCTCAAGCGGCGGGAAGAAGCTCTCGTCCGGCTCGACCGAGATCGAACGGATGACGCCGCCGGCCATCAGGAATCCGAAGGCATGGATCGGATAGGTCGGGTTCGGACACAGAACGACGTCGCCCGGAGCGGTGATCGCCTGCGCCATGTTGGCGAAGCCTTCTTTTGAGCCCAGCGTGGCGACGACCTGCGTCTCGGGATTGAGCTTGACGCCGAAGCGGCGGGCATAATAGGCGGCCTGGGCGCGGCGCAGCCCCGGAATGCCCTTCGAGGAAGAATAACGATGGGTGCGCGGGTCCTGGACGACTTCGCAGAGCTTGTCGACGATCGACTGCGGAGTGGGAAGATCCGGATTGCCCATGCCGAGGTCGATGATGTCAGCACCGGCGGCTCGCGCGCTTGCTTTCAAACGGTTGACCTGTTCGAAAACATAGGGCGGCAAACGCCGGACTTTATGAAACTCTTCCATCTCCAGACCTCATTTGGCGCGCGGTTTCGCGGGCCTCATCGGCAATCGCTCAACATGCGCGGGGTGAATGGCCGTCACTGCGGCCATTCAACGCTTTGCGGCCAAATCACGAGAAAGGCAAGTGCTAATTCTCGATCTGTTTTTGCGCTTCGACCCCATGCTGTTCGGCGAGCAACTGCAATTCCTTCAGACGGCGCTGATACTCCGCTTCGGAGATGACGCCGGATTTACGCTGCGCGGCAAGCGCCGTCAGTTGCCCCTGCATGTTCACCGCCTCTGCGTCGGTCATCTGCTGCATGGCGGCAGGCTTCTGCCCGTAGACCGAAGGATAGGTGGCGAGATCGGCCGTCGAATTGCATCCGGCAAGCATGCCTGCGAGAATCAACCCGGAAATCCGGGAAAGCGAACGCTGGTTTGCGACGACGAGCATGCTGGCGATGACCTCTGTTTTTAAGGAGCGACGATGCGCTAGCCCTTGTAATCATTTTCGGGCAGAATGTAAAAATACAAAACAAACAACGTGCTGTGGAGGACGCCGGGTGACATCAGACAAGGCCGAGGACACCACGGGCAAGGGCGGCTTTTCAGGCTTCGATCCCAAATCTGTCGAGCCTTACATCGTCAAGGACCCCCAGAACCTCGCCATCAACCTGGCCCGCGCGGTCGAACAGATGGGAAAGGCGGCTTCCGCATGGTTGGCGCCGCGGGAGGCCGGCGAGAAAAAAGATACCTACTCCGAGCCTGTCTCCGACATGGTCAAGACACTCTCCAAAGTCTCCGAATACTGGCTCTCCGATCCGCGTCGTACGCTGGAAGCGCAGACGCATCTGATGGGGAGCTTCTTCGACATCTGGTCGCGGACACTGCACCGGATGGCCGGCGACGACGTCGCCGAATCGGAGAACCTCCAACGCAATGACAAACGCTTTGCGGACGAGGACTGGGTGAAGAATCCCTTCTTCGACTTCATTCGCCAGGCCTATTTCACGACATCCGACTGGGCGGAGCAAATGGTCAAGGAGGCCGAGGGCCTCGACGACCATACCCGCCACAAGGCGGCCTTCTACGTGCGCCAGATCTCCAGCGCGCTCTCTCCGAGCAATTTCATCACCACGAATCCGCAGCTCTACCGGGAGACCGTCGCCTCGAGCGGGGCAAATCTCGTCAAGGGCATGCAGATGCTCGCCGAGGACATCGCCGCCGGGCGCGGCGAGCTCCGGCTCAGGCAAACGGATACCAGCAAGTTCGCCATCGGCGAGAACATTGCGATCACCCCCGGCAAGGTGATCGCACAATCCGACATTTGCCAGGTCATCCAATACGAAGCGAGCACCGAAACGGTGCTGAAGCGGCCGCTCCTGATCTGCCCGCCGTGGATCAACAAGTACTACGTGCTCGACCTCAACCCGCAAAAGTCCTTCATCAAATGGGCAGTGGACCAGGGCCACACGGTCTTCGTCATCTCCTGGGTCAATCCGGATGAGCGCCACGCCCGAAAGGACTGGGAAGCCTATGCACGCGAAGGCGTCGGCTTCGCGCTCGACACGATCGAACAGGCAACCGGCGAGCGCGAGGTCAATGCGATCGGCTATTGCGTCGGCGGCACCCTGCTCGGCGCCACGCTGGCGCTCCATGCAGCCGAAGGCGACGACCGTATCCGCTCGGCGACGCTCTTCACCACCCAGGTGGATTTCACCTATGCGGGCGACCTCAAGGTCTTCGTCGACGACGACCAGATTCAGCAGATCGAAGCCAAAATGAGCGCCACCGGCTATCTCGAAGGCTCGAAAATGGCGACCGCATTCAACATGCTTCGCGCTTCCGAGTTGATCTGGCCCTATTTCGTGAACAACTACCTCAAGGGCCAGGACCCCCTGCCCTTCGACCTGCTCTACTGGAACTCCGATTCGACGCGGATGCCCGCTGCCAACCACTCCTTCTATCTGCGCAATTGCTATCTCGAGAACAAGCTCGCCAAGGGCGAGATGGTGCTTGCCGGACGCAAGGTGTCGCTCGGCGACGTAAAGATCCCGATCTACAACCTCGCCACCAAGGAAGATCACATCGCACCGGCGAAGTCCGTCTTCCTTGGCAGCGGGCTCTTCGGCGGCAAGGTTACCTTCGTTCTGTCCGGCTCCGGCCACATTGCGGGCGTCGTCAACCCGCCGGACAAGAGCAAATACCAGTTCTGGACGGGCGGACCCCCGAAGGGCGATCTGGAGGAATGGCTGGAGAAGGCCAAGGAAACGCCGGGCTCCTGGTGGCCGCATTGGCACGACTGGGTCGAAAAGCTCGACAAGCGACGCGTTCCCGCCCGCAAGGCCGGAGGGCCGCTCAACTCCATCGAGGAAGCGCCGGGCTCCTACGTGCGCGTTCGCGCCTGACCCGCGGAAACGCATCGTGAACTTCTCCCGCCCGCTCGTTCCAGCAACGCTTCTCCAGCGTTACAAACGCTTCCTCTTCGATGCCGATCTTGCCGACGGGACGCGGATCACCGGCTCCTGCCCGAATACCGGCTCGATGCGCGGCCTCACGGCGCCCGGATCGGCCATCTGGCTGTCGGAGCATGACTCGCCAACACGCAAGTACCGCCACATGCTGGAGATTGTCGAGGCGGACGGAACGCTTGTCGGCATCAACACCGGGCTGCCAAACCGGCTCGCCGAGGAAGCGATCGCCGCCGGACTGGTCAGCGATCTCCATACTTATGAAACGCTCCGCCGCGAACAGAGATACGGGCGAAATTCGAGGATCGATATTCTGCTCATCGATCCGGCAAAGGGCCTTGCCTATGTCGAAGTAAAGAATGTCCATTTCAGCCGAGCCGAGGCAATGGCGGAGTTTCCCGACAGCCCGACGGCGCGCGGCGCCAAGCACCTTGACGAACTCGGCGACATGGTCGAGGCCGGACACCGGGCGATCATGCTCTATCTTGTTCAAAGAAGCGACTGCAGCGTCTTGCGGATATGCCGCGACCTCGATCCGGTTTATGCTCGGGCTTTCGAACGGGCCGCTGCGCGCGGCGTCGAAGCCTATGCGATCAGATGCGCGATATCGCCATTCGAGATCGTGCCGACCGCAGCGATGACAGTGGACGAACCGGTCCTTGCTGATTTAAGAAAATCGCCTGAAACATCGAAAGTCTTGGAATGGTAACTTACATCGAGGCCGGCGCCGCCCCCTACAAGAACACCGGCGTCATTCGTCTCTACGGACCGGATGGATTCGAAGGCATGCGCAAGGCCTGTCAGGTGACGGCACGCTGCCTCGACGAACTGGCGTCGCGGGTGCAGCCCGGCGTCACGACGGAAGAGATCGATCGCTTCGTCTACGAATTCGGCATGGATCACGGTGCGCTGCCCGCGACCCTGAACTATCGCGGCTATACAAAGTCGTCCTGCACCTCGATCAATCACGTCGTCTGCCACGGCATTCCGAACGACAAGCCGTTGCGCGACGGCGATATCGTCAACATCGACGTGACCTATGTCGTCGATGGCTGGCATGGCGATTCCAGCCGGATGTACCCGGTCGGCGAGATCAAACGCGCCGCCGAACGCCTGCTCGAAGTCACGCATGAATGCCTGATGCGCGGCATAGCGGCGGTTCGTCCCGGCGCCCGTACCGGCGCGATCGGCGAGGCAATTCAGATCTATGCGGAGTCGGAGCGCTGCTCGGTCGTCCGGGACTTCTGCGGCCACGGCGTAGGCCGCCTCTTCCACGATGCTCCGAACATCCTCCACTATGGTAACGCCAGTGAAGGTCCAGAACTCAAGGAGGGCATGATCTTCACGATCGAGCCGATGATCAATCTCGGCCGCCCGCATGTAAAGGTGCTCTCAGACGGCTGGACGGCCGTGACGCGCGACCGGTCGCTTTCGGCGCAGTATGAACACACGGTCGGCGTTACGGCGAACGGCTGCGAAGTTTTCACGCTTTCACCGGCTGGCCTTTTCATGCCTGGCGTCAGCGCACTGGGCAACGCGTGACGAAACCGCCTCTTTTTCCTGAACCGGACTCAGCTGATCCCGCCGACGAACGGCAGTTCTTCGCTCAGCGGAAGACGCGCAAGCTCGACAAGGCGCCGACGCTTGGCGGCACCGCCGAGGCGCACTATCACGGCCATCGGGATCGGCTACGGATTCGCTATCGGGAACAGGGCGATGCGGCGCTCGCAGACTACGAGATCCTCGAACTCATTCTGTTCCGCCTCATACCCCGCCGCGACACGAAGCCGATCGCCAAGGACCTTCTTGCTCGCTTCGGCACGCTGGCCGGGGTTTTCGGCGCGCCGCAGCAGCTTTTGCAGGAGGTCAAGGGCATCGGCGAGTCCGTCGCGCTCGACCTGAAACTCGTCGCGACCGCAGCGCAACGGATGCTGAAGAGCGAGCTGCGCAACAAGCAGGTCCTCTCATCCTGGAGCGCCGTGATCGACTATTGTCACGCTGCAATGGCGCATGAAACGAAGGAACAGTTCCGCATCCTGTTTCTCGACAAATGCAACACGCTGATTGCCGACGAGGTGCAGCAGCAGGGAACCGTCGATCACACGCCCGTCTATCCGCGCGAGGTCGTCAAACGTGCGCTGGAGCTTTCCGCAACCGCCCTGATCCTGGTGCACAACCATCCGTCCGGCGATCCGACGCCGTCGCGCGCGGATATAGAAATGACGAAGCTGATCGCCGAGGCGGCCAAGCCGCTCGGCATCACGGTCCACGACCACGTGATCATCGGCAAGGACGGACACGTCAGCATGAAGGGGCTGCGGCTGTTCTAAATAAGGCTCGCGCAGAACCGTTCCGGTTCCGAATCAAAGCCACCGCGCCCGTCGGAAGAACCGGTAAAGCGTCGCGCAGAGCCCAAAGATCACAGCCAATACGACGAAATAGCCATAACGGAACCGGAGCTCCGGCATGTCCTCGAAGTTCATGCCGTAAATCCCGGCGATTGCCGTGGGGACTGCCAGGATCGCCGCCCATGAGGCGAGCTTGCGCGAGATTTCCGTCTGCTCCGACTGACCGATCATCAGGCTTGCCTCGAAGGTAAAGGCCAACACTTCGCGGAGCGCGTCGATGTCCTCCTGCACGCGGCGAACGTGATCGGTGACGTCACGGAAGAGCGGCTGCATGGCCGCGTCCATGCCAGGCAGTTCGAGATGCTCGTGACGGCGGCAGACATCGACCAAAGGCACGACAGCATTGCGCAGTTTGAGCAGATTGCGGCGCATCAAATAGAGCCGCTCGACATCCGCCTTGTCCAGCCGTGAGCGCAACAGCCGATCCTCCAGTTCCTCAACCTCGCTGTGGATCGCCTCGACCACCGGCATGTAGTTATCAACGATGAAATCGAGGATCGAATAGAGAATGTAGTTTTCGCCATGGGCAAGCGCTCCCGGCGAGGATTCGCAGCGCTGCCTCACCGCCATATAGGACGTCGATGCACCGTGACGAACGGAGACGACATAGCCGCGCCCGACGAAGAGATGCGTCTCGCCGAAGGCGATCTCGTCATCGACCATATGAGCGGTTCGTGCCACGGCGAAGATCGCATCGCCGTAGATTTCAAGCTTCGGACGTTGATGCGCCTTGCCGGCATCCTCGATCGCCAGATCATGCAGGTCGAACTCCTCCTGCACTTGGCGCAGCAATTGCTGGTCCGGCTCGTGCAGGCCGATCCAAACGACGGCGTTCTCGCGATGTCGCCACCCTCCGGCCTCTTCGATCTCTATGTCGCGAACGCGCCGGCCGTTCTGATAGACGGCAGCCGCCACGACGCCGTGCCGATGGCTCGCCGTTCCTTCGACCGCTGGCGCGTCGCCATCGTGCACGGGTTGCGCACCGTTCGCTGCACCCTTCATCCACTCGAGCGCCATGCCTGACCATTCTCCCTTTCTCGCCGCCGAACGCAGGCAGCATAGCGATGTTTGGCATCGGACGCATCCAGAACAGATCGTTGCGGCATTGCTACTTCATCAAACCGTCCGATTGACGATATAGATGTCCGTTGCGCGAATTTTGCCGCATCGCAAAAACGATTCTCGCTTGGCTCAAGGGAAGCGTTCATGAACCAGTTCGATCTTATCGTCGTCGGCAGCGGTCCGGCCGGCCGCAGAGGCGCAATTCAGGCTGCCAAGCTCGGCAAGAGAGTGCTCGTCATCGAGCAGGGTAAACGTGTTGGCGGCGTCTCCGTCCACACCGGCACGATTCCATCCAAGACGCTGCGCGAAACGGCACTCAACCTCTCGGGCTGGCGCGAGCGCGGCTTCTACGGCCGTTCCTATCGGGTGAAGCAGGAGATCAGCGCCGAAGACTTGCGCCAGCGCCTGATCATCACGCTCAACCACGAGGTCGAGGTGTTGGAGCATCAATTTGCGCGAAACCGCGTCCAGCACATCCGTGGCAAAGCGAGCTTCGTCGGCCCGACCACGCTCGAGATCGTCAAGGATGACGGCGAGAGCATGCACGTTTCCGGCACCAGCATCCTGCTGGCCGTGGGCACGAAACCTCTCCGACCGGATTATATACCGTTCGACGGCAGGACCGTTCTCGATAGCGATGAGCTCCTCGAGATTCAGAATCTGCCGCGTTCGCTGGTGGTCATCGGCGCCGGCGTCGTCGGCATCGAATACGCCACTATCTTCAGCGCGCTCGATACGCAGGTGACGGTGATCGATCCCAAGACCACCATGCTCGACTTCATCGACAAGGAGATCGTCGAGGACTTCACCTATCAGCTCAGGGACCGCAACATGAAACTCAATCTCGGCCAGAAAGCCGAGAAGGTGGAGCGGCTCGATGATGGTAAGGTCATGCTTACCCTCGACAATGGCCGCAAGATCACGACGGAAATGGTCCTGTTCGCCGCCGGCCGCATGGGAGCAACCGATGCACTCAACCTCGCGGCTGCCGGTCTCGAAGCGGACAGCCGCGGGCGCCTGAAGGTCAATCCGGAAACATTCCAGACCGCCGTTCCGAACATCTATGCCGCAGGCGACGTGGTCGGCTTCCCGAGCCTCGCCTCGACCTCGATGGAACAGGGTCGCGTCGCAGCGCGCGTCGCTGTCGGCGCGATCGCCAAGGAGCCGCAAAAGTACTTCCCCTACGGCATCTATGCGGTGCCGGAAATCTCCACCTGCGGGCTTTGCGAAGAGGAAGTGAAGGATCGCGGCATCCCCTATGAGTGTGGCATCGCCCGGTTCCGCGAAACATCGCGCGGCCACATCATGGGGCTCGATGCGGGCCTCCTGAAGATGATCTTCTCGCTGAAGACCCGGCGCCTGCTCGGCGTGCACATCATCGGCGAAGGCGCCACCGAGCTCGTCCATATCGGCCAGGCGGTCCTGAACCTGAAGGGCACGGTCGAATATTTCGTCGAGAACACCTTCAACTACCCGACGCTTGCCGAGGCCTACAAGATCGCCGGGCTCGACGCCTGGAACCGTATGGGCGAGATCAAGGCGGTATAGGCGCAATCCCTTCGGTTCCCGCAAGTCAGGCCGCCGGTTTCGGCGGCCTTTTACTTTCTCGCAAATGAGAAAGGCCGCCCGGAGGCGGCCTCTTTTAAAGTATTCGGGAAAGCTCGATTACTCGGCGCCTTCGTCCGCAGCCTTCTTCTTGGCAGGAGCCTTCTTCTTCGGAGCTGCTGCTTCTTCGCCTTCGGCAGCTTCCGCTTTGGCAGCCGCCTTCTTCTTGGCGGGAGCCTTCTTTGCCGGCTTATCCTCGGCTTCGTCCTCAGCCATCAGCTCGTCCTTGGAGACGGTCTTGTCGGTCACCGAGACTTCCGACAGCAGGTGATCGACGACCTTCTCTTCGAAGAGCGGGGCGCGCAGCGAAGCGGCGGCACCGGGGGTGTTCTTGAAGTAGTCGAGGATCTGCTTTTCCTGGCCGGGGAACTGACGCAGCTGCTCAAACAGCGAGCGCTGCATTTCGTCATCGCTCACCTGGACGCCGGCCTTCTCGCCGATTTCAGAGAGAACGAGGCCGAGGCGGACGCGGCGCTCAGCGAGCTTGCGGTACTCGGCGCGAGCTTCCTCTTCCGTCGTGTCCTCATCGGCGAAGGTCTTGCCGGCCTGCTCGAGGTCGGTGTTGATCTGGCGCCAGATGTTCTCGAATTCGGCGTCGACGAGCCGCTCCGGCGTCTCGAACTGGTAGAGCTCGTCGAGCTGGTCGAGCAGCTGGCGCTTGACCTTCTGGCGGGTGACCGAGCCGTACTGGCCTTCGATCTGGCCACGGACGATTTCCTTCAGCTTGTCGACCGATTCGAGCCCGAGCTTCGTTGCCAGTTCGTCGTTGATTTCGATCGGCGCGGCGCCGGCGACATCCTTCACGGTGATGTCGAAGGTTGCTTCCTTGCCAGCGAGATTGGCGGCCGGATAGTCAGCCGGGAAGGTGACCGTAATCGTCTTCTCGTCGCCAGCCTTGGCACCGACGAGCTGTTCTTCGAAGCCAGGAATGAACCGGTTGGAGCCGAGAACCAGTTCGGCGTCCTCGTCCTTGCCGCCGTCGAAGGCGACTTCGTCCACCTTGCCGAGATAGTCGATGGTGACACGGTCGCCGTTGGCTGCCTTGCCCTTCTTCGATTCATAGGTGCGCGCGCTTTCGGCGATGCGCAGGATCTGCTCGTTGACTTCGTCCTCGCTGATGTCAACGACTTCGCGGGTCACCTTGATGCCGGTCGCATCTTTGAGTTCGATCGCCGGGATGATCTCGTAGGCGAGCGTGAACTCGAAATCGGCTTCAGCCTTAAGGATCTTGTCGGCTTCGGCCTCGTCCTCGGTCATGGCGACTTCAGGCTGGGTAGCCGACTTCTCGCCGCGGCCCGTGAGGATTTCGGTCGGCTTTTCGCGAACGATCTCGTTGACGAGTTCGGCCATGATCGACTTGCCGTAGACCTTTTTCAGATGCGCGACCGGCACCTTGCCGGGACGGAAGCCGTTGATGCGGACACGGTCCTTCACGTCGGCCAGACGCTCGTTCATCCGAGCTTCCATTTCACCGGCCGGGATTACGACCTTGAGTTCGCGCTTCAGCCCTTGAGCGAGCGTTTCGATAACCTGCATGTTCAAACCTTCACTTCACGTTGACAGTGCTCTTGCCCCGAAAGGTGTGGCGAGCACTTGAGCCGATCCATTTGCCGGGAGTGGCTTTACGCAATTCCGCAACCGTTTTGCAAGCAAAATGGCATTTTGCCCGCCCTCCTCACCGTCGAATACCGACATGCGGCCGCGATATTGTCCCGGTTTGATCGGCAAGACATGAACGTTCTCGCCTCGCCGCACCAGGGCCAATTCATCGCCACGCAATGTCCAGCTACCAGAGGACAGTGAACTCAATCACTTAGCCGCGATCGCCACGTCACTTTCGACAGGGCGTCACGGAGTCATGGCACATTTCGCGGTGTCACGGGCGCCAAATACACCCGATAACCGCCGAATGGCAAGCATTTCCGGTGCCGGAGCCGTGGAGTTCTTGGCTGCGCCGGCGGGGGCACATACCGGCCAAGGGGCAATCGGCGCGCCCTGCTCGGAGCCGTCGCCCCTGCCTTCATCCAAGACTTGCCAAAATGCCTGTCATTGTTCTACAGGCTTCGCGAGTACCCTCCGTTGCCCGGTTGGTGGAATTGGTAGACACACTTGGTTTAGGTCCAAGCGCGAGAGCATGGGGGTTCGAGTCCCTCACCGGGCACCATCGTCCCCCCCCCGCCGTACAAGTACGTGATTCCCGCGACGCTGCGGCGTCGATGTCGTGAAACGGCCAATGGTTTTTCGGCAAAGGCCTATTTGCGCGAGACGCACATCTTCCATGCCGATATCGCACTGCACAAGTCCGCGCGGCCGCCTTATATTCCACACATCAAAGCGGCGACGGCGGTGAAGTGCCAAAGCAGCCCGCGAATTGGTCGCCGCCCGGACTTCCGGAAAGACCCGAGCCGACAGCTCGACGGAATTCGAAACAGCACATTCCTCCTCCCATCGCTGTTTCGATAGGATTGGCAACTTTCCTCCTCCCGGTTGCCAATCACCTTAATGACGCCCGCCGGACCTCCTCCCCCGGCGGGCGCTTTTTATTGCACCTGCGAAGCAACCATCACGCTTCCGGAGCTACCCGGGCGAAGTTGCCCAGTATTGAAGCACTTCAGCTAAAGCGGGCCCTCCAGCCATGCAGCAGGCGCATATGTGCCATTCCACAGTGTCCCTATACAAATTAGGGGTGCGAGCCTATCTTCAGATCATCGGTCGGCAGCGCACTCCTCCTCCCAGCGCTCCCGATACGGATTGGCGACACTCCTCCTCCCAGTTGCCAATCAGAACAGGCAACGCCCGCTGGATCTCCTCCCCCAGCGGGCGTTGTTTTTTGTTCTAGTCAGCCAGCATTCCGACCTGTTCTGCTCCATCCGGGGCGGTTTCGAGGTGCGCACCGGTCCAATAAAAGACTGGGCTAACGGCCGGCGGAGGATTGCAAAACCTGCATGGGTGCGATGCAGCATCGTCTCTGTTTTCGGCGCGCAAATCGATTATATTCAGAGCCATAAGATGATGGCCAGCAAGAGAGATAGAGCGCTGGCAAACGACCCTGAAAGGAATAGGATCATGAACCTCGCACGTTCTTTCAATAACTGGCGCAAGTATCGTCAGACCTGCAGCGAGCTCGGCCGCATGAGCGACCGCGAGCTGAACGATCTCGGCATCGGCCGCTCTGACATTCCCTACGTTGCCCGCCAGGCAGTCAAGTAATCCACTAGACAAGCACTGGTTCAAAACGCCCTCCGGCACTCGCCGGCGGGCGTTTTTCTTTGCAGACATCGCCAAAATCGGGTGGCGAAACCGCACCTTGTTCGCGCCTGCGAAATCCCCGCCCACGGCCCCCTTTAGGGTGCCCCTGCTAGCGAAACAGTTGGCAGCCGGAAAACTCCGGCGAAACAATACCCTATGCAGCCTAGGCGCCCTTTACGTCCGCCCCGTGGTGTGATGCATTTTCGGGCTCGCTCATGCCCTTGCTCATCAAATCAGCGACGCAGTGCACAAATGCATAGCAGATGCATTTTCTTTGCACTCCATCTCCCAATTAGACAAGCGTATAAGAACCTCAACGACGCAGACAAATCACTGTCGCGCCCAACCGATCTGAGGAACGACCATGAACCCCATTCGCATTGCAAAGAGCTGGATCAATTACCGCCGCACTGTCGCCGAGCTCGGCGGCCTCTCGAACCACGCGCTGAGCGACATCGGCATCACCCGCTACGATATCCGCAACATCGCGGCTCGCTCCTTCCGTTAATCGGAACGGAGCCTGGACTTCAAAGACGGCGCCCACGGGCGCCGTTTTTGTTGGAAGCACGGAATGGCTGTGGTAGGAAGCCGCGCATGAACAAGACTACCTCCCCCTATTCGCCCATTCACGTCATCGGCGGCGGGCTTGCCGGCTCGGAAGCTGCCTGGCAGATCGCCGAGGCGGGCGTGCCGGTCATTCTGCATGAGATGCGCGGCGTGCGCGGCACGGACGCGCACAAGACCGATGGTCTCGCCGAACTCGTCTGCTCCAACTCCTTCCGCTCCGACGATGCCGCCAGCAATGCCGTCGGCGTGCTGCATGCGGAAATGCGCCTAGCGGGCTCGCTGATCATGCAGGCCGCCGATCGCCACCAGGTGCCCGCCGGCGGCGCGCTTGCCGTCGATCGGGACGGCTTCTCGCAGGCGGTCAGCGCCCGGATCGAAAGCCACCCGCTGATCTCGATCGTTCGCGAGGAAATCGGCGATCTGCCGCCCAAGGAATGGGACCTCGCGATCGTCGCCACCGGTCCGTTGACCGCCCCCGCTCTCGCCGAGGCGATCCGCCACGAAACCGGCGCCGACGCGCTCGCCTTCTTCGATGCCATAGCGCCGATCGTCTACACCGAGACGATCGACATGGATGTGTGCTGGTACCAGTCGCGCTACGACAAGGTCGGTCCCGGCGGCACGGGCAAGGACTATATCAACTGCCCGATGACGCAGGAGCAGTACAACGCCTTCGTCGATGCGCTGATCGACAGCGACAAGACCGGCTTCAAGGAATGGGAAGGCACGCCCTATTTCGACGGCTGCCTGCCGATCGAGGTGATGGCGGAACGCGGCCGTGAAACGCTGCGTCACGGCCCGATGAAGCCGATGGGGCTGACAAATGCCCACAATCCCTCGGTCAAGCCTTACGCCGTCGTGCAACTGCGCCAGGACAATGCGCTGGGCACGCTCTACAACATGGTGGGCTTCCAGACCAAACTGAAATACGGCGCCCAGACGGAAGTCTTCCGGATGATCCCGGGCCTCGAGAACGCCGAATTCGCAAGGCTCGGCGGCCTGCACCGAAACACCTATATCAACTCGCCGATCCTGCTGGATCGTTCGCTGACGCTGAAATCCCGCCCGGGTCTGCGCTTCGCCGGCCAGATCACCGGCTGCGAGGGTTACGTTGAAAGTGCCAGCATCGGGCTTCTCGCCGGACGGTTTGCCGCTGCCGAACGCAAGGGCGAAGCGCCATCGCTGCCGCCCGCCACGACCGCCTTCGGCGCGCTCCTCAATCACATCACCGGCGGGCACATCGTTTCCGACGACGAGCCCGGCAAGCGCTCGTTCCAGCCGATGAACATCAATTTCGGCCTGTTTCCGCCGTTGGAGCCGGGTGCGCTCACCAGGCCCGAGGGTGCCAAGCGCTTCCGCGGCAAGGAAAAGGCGCTTGCCAAGAAGCAGGCGACCGCGGCACGGGCGCTAAAGGACTGCGCCGACTGGCTGGCGCACGAAGCCGCCTGACGGCTTCAGTCGATCGTCTGCACCGCGACTCTCCCATCCACCGGTGCGTCGATCCCGGTTTTTGGGTTGAAGCTGCCGAGCAGCCACAGCGACACCTCGGCCGCCTCGGCAGCGGTGCGAAATTCGAAGTTATTGTCCAGATAGGCGAAATCCGGGAAATGCACGATGAGCCCATGCCCGCTTTCGGAGCTGTTCACCCGCAATTTCCCGGGCTGAATGACATGGCAAACATAATGCGTGCCGTGAGATTGGATGAAGCCGGCCTTGCCGTCGTGCAGACGGAGGAAGATGGCCTTGCCATCGGTGGTCGAATGCAGCGCCCGGATCGCCTCCTCCGGAAAAGCGCGGCCAAACTCGACCATCGCCGAACCGGTGTCGGGATTGCTGGCGTCGCTTTCAGCGCGCGCATTCATCCAGACATAAAACGCACCGACGAACACAATCAGAGCGATAAGTATCAACCAGAGCATCATCCGTCCCTTTCGGACGAGAGGTATTTATAAGGCCTAACCTCTATCGCTCGAGGCTTGCGCCAGCTTGGACAGAAACGCGACCGGCAGGGATTGCCGTCAGAAACGCCGGCGGCGGCCGGCCCGCCACATCCGCCATTGACGCTGCCACTGGGGCGGTTGGATCGAGTGCCGGAGGATCCGAGCGCCGGCGGCCTCGGCGCGCTCGAAAATCGGCTCGGCAAGAGCGACGGGAACGAAGGCAGAGAAATTTTGCGGAGAGATTGAACTCAAACCGCTGCGCGCCTTGGCGAGATGATCCCGGCCGAGCCCGCAGAAGGCGCGGACGGCCCGGCCGATCGCCGCCTCGTCGCGGCCGCCGAGCAGCATTTCCCTGTCGAGCCCGGTCGCCCGCAGGAGATCGGCGGGAAAATAGACCTGACCCCGCCGAGAATGGATCGGCAGGAGCAGCAACAGCCCGGCGATCGTTTGAGCAACGCCGGCATGCCCTGCTGCATCCGCCGATTTCGCGGCATTCGCCGGGTCGAGTATCAGTGAGGCAAGCTGAATGAGTGCCGACGCCGTTTCGCCGGCATAGCCTTCCAGCGCCGTCGTGTCCTCCATCGGATCGTCGTAAAGATCGAAAATCCGCGCGTCGAGCATGTTCTGTAGAACGCCAACGGGCAGACGATGCTCGTCAATGCAGCCGAGCAACGCCTCCGCCAGCGGGTGGCCCTCACCGCCCGATCGGTTTTCCAGGAGGTCACGCCACCATTGCAGCCGAATTTCGCCAGGGAGCGGCTCGTGTATCATGTCGCGGACACGGCCAATCTCGGCGTGGAAGGCGTAGAGACAGGCAAGCGAACGCCGCTTTTCCGGCGGGGCGAGCAGGCATGCAAGATAGCGATCGCGATCGGTGTCCCGCAGAGTCGCGAGGATCTGGGCATCGGGCTCTTGCACGCTGGGATTCCTTCGATACTCGATCAGACCGCAATCAGTGCTGCAGCGACGGCGCGTGATTCTGCCAGCATGACGTTGTAGGTGCGGACCGCTGCGCCGGTATTCATCGGATCGGACGAAATGTTGGCGGCTTTCAGTGCTGCTTTCAGATCTGCCGGCAAGGGCCTGATTTCACGACCGGTACCGACGAGCAGGACTTCGATCTCCTGGGCCTCATCCAGGACGCGCCGGAATTTGTCAGTCGTCAAAGGGTCGCCCTCGGCGACGTCCCAGGCATAGATGCCGGATGGCAGCATCAGCACCGAGCCGACGTGCGACATGTCGGCGAAGCGAAAGCCGCCATTGCCGTAGGCGTCGATCGGCGCACGTCCGGGGAAGTGCGCTTCACGCATTTCTATACCTTTTGTCATAATCAAGCCGCACCCGTTGCTGTGTCATGCGGGCTCGTACCGCGTCCTCCCAACGCCCCGCCGAGGCGATTGTTTCGGCGGTTGAAGAGAATGAGAACCGGCCCAGCGATGTAGATCGATGAAATCGTCCCGATAACCACGCCGAAGAGCAGCGTCGCGCTGAAGGACTGCACGAGACGACTTTCGCCGAACAGGTAAAGCGCAACGAGGGCCAGTGCCGTCGTCATTGCGGTGAGGATGGTACGCGACAGGGTCTGGTTGATCGATGCGTCGATCAAAACCGAAAGCGGCATCCGCTGATAGCGCGTCAGGTTCTCCCGAACGCGGTCGTAGATCACCATCGTGTCGTTTAGCGAATAGCAGACGATCGTCAGAAGAGCGGCGAGGCTCGCGAGGTTAAATTCTATGCCGGCCACCACGAGGAAGCCCATGGTCAACAGCACATCGTGAAGCGTGGTGATGACGGCGCCGGCAGCGAACTTCCAATCGAAGCGGAACCAGACATACAAGATGATGGCGAGTATCGCCGCTGCGACGGCGAGGGTTCCTGCGCGCGTCAGTTCTCCGGAAACCGCGGGGCCGACGACTTCGACACGCCGGAAGCTGTAGTCATCTTCGAGTTCGGCGCGAACCAGCCCCATCGCAGTCTGGTCTGCATTGTCGCCGGCTTCCTGCGAAGGGATACGCAGCAGGATATCCCGCACCGAGCCAAGTTCCTGGATATGGACCTCTGCGAGGTTCAGCCCGTCAAGGCGGGCGCGGAGGTCCGCGACGTTGGCAGCGCCTGCCTTCGACCGCAGTTCCAAGAGAGAACCACCCTTGAAGTCGGCACCCATGTTGAGGCCAAGGCTCGCCAATAGGACGAGCGAGGCAAGCGAGAGAGACGCCATCAGCACGAAGACCGGATTGCGGAGGGCCATGAATCGGATATCGGCCTCAGCAAAGAAGCCTGTACGGATGCCCCTCGGCAGATGTTTCGGCCGGCGGCGGCGATACCAACCGCGGATAAGCCGGCGCGTGAGGCTGTGCGCCGTCAGGATGGTCGTCACGCTGCCGATCGCAAGCGTCGCCGCAAACCCTCTTATGGCTCCTGTACCTAGAAAGAAGAGTATGGCGCCCGCGATCAGCATGGTCAGGTTCGCGTCGACTATGCTTCTCAATACGCGCGAAAAACCGTTGTCGAGGGCTTTGCGCAAGGGTTCGCTGCTGTTGCGCACCTCTTCTCGCAGTCGTTCGTAGATGAGCACGTTCGAATCGACCGCGACCCCGATGGTGAGAATGATCCCGGCGATCCCCGGCAAGGTCAGCGTTATGCCGAGGAGCGACAGTACTGCGACGATGAGCACGACGTTGACGATGACCGCAGCCACCGCGACAAGGCCGAAGAAGCCGTAGAAGCCGATCATGCAAGCGGCGACAGCGGCTGCCGCGACCAGCCCGGCTTTGAGGCCGTTTGCGATGGCATCCGTTCCGACTTCCGGACCGACGGTGCGCTCTTCGATCACTGTCAGCGAGACGGGAAGCGGCCCGGCTCTTAGCAATGCGGCGAGATTTGCCGCTCCCTCCTCGGACAAATCGCCGGAGAGCCGAGCCATATCGCCTTCGATGACGTCCCCAAGCGCCGGTGTCGAGATCACTTGTCCGTCGAGTACGATGGCGAATTGTCGCCGGGAAGCGGATTGCGACAGCGATACGAGCCGTTGGGATGCATCGGCCGCCAGCTTGATATCGACCACGGGCTCGCGGGTCTCATCAAGCCCGGGTAGCGCATCGGTAAAGTCTTGGGCAGAAGCGAACGCCCGCCTTTCGACGAGATAGGGAACCGGCGGATCGTCTAGCGAATAGAGAATTTCCGATGCGGCTGGTGGCCGCGTGTCGAGCGCCTGCTGCGGCGGCATCGATGGATCGAGCCACCGGAAGGCGACATTGCCGCGCTGGCCCAGGAGATCCTTGAGCCGTTGCGGGTCGTCCAAGCCGGGTATCTGGATGCTCAAGCGGTCGCTGCCGCGACGCCGGATCACCGGCTCCACGGCCACCACCTCCCCGACGCGGCGGCGCACCACTTCGATCGACTGGGTGAGCGCTGCAGACAGTCGGAAATCAATCCCCTCGTCCGTCAGTCGAAGCCGAAGCGGCTCCACCGCGGTGGTCTCGTCAGCCACCAATTCCCGGATCGGGCTTCCGTCCTGCTCAGGCGCTTCAACCGGCGCGGTGAGTGCGCTGAGCGCCTGGCGCGCAGCCACCGCCTTCGCCGCATCGCGCAGCCGAAACTGGATTTGCTGACCACTGCCGGAAAGGCCCGTATAGCCGATGTCGGCATCCCTCAGCGCCTGGGCAATCGCCGCAATCGTGGCTTCCAGCCGCTCGACGACGATGCTGTTGCGGTCGATTTTGAGGACGATGTCGGATCCGCCCTGCAGGTCGAGGCCGAGCGGCACCTGCCGATGCGGTAGCCATGTTGGCCACCCGGCAAGCTGCTCTCTCGGAACGATGTTCGGCAAAGCAAATGCAAAGCCGGCCAGAACGACCAGCCAGATCAGGGTGTTCTTCAACGGCGAGAGTGTGGGCATGCCTCGAAATGCTCCATCGCCAGGCCCGGCCGGTCGTGGCAGCCGAGCTTTATTCCTTGACAGGCTCACCCTTCACCCGAACTTCGGAAACGCCGCTGCGAATCACGCGGACCTTGGTCCCTTCGGCAATCTCCACTTCCAGTTCCGAATCGTCGACGACCTTCGTCACCTTGCCGACGATACCGCCGCCGGTAACGACCTGATCGCCGCGGCGGATGTTCTTCAAGAGCTCTTCGCGACGCTTCATCTGCGCACGCTGTGGGCGAATGATCAGGAAGTACATGACGACGAAGATCAGGATGAACGGCAGGATGGACATCAAAATGTCGGTCCCGCCGGCGGCGGGGGCGGCAGTCTGCGCAAAAGCTTCGGTAATGAACATCGATCACTCCTTGAGTTCAACCCACGCGGTTACCTTGCCCGCGCGAAATCCGTCGGGAATATAGGGACGCAATCCCACGACACAAATGCCGGCACCCTTCTCCGTTGCTCCTGCCTCTGACATAATTTCCGCAACAGGAGAACCCCTTGAGCGCGTGCAGCCAGGCTTTTCCAGCGCAAACCGCCGTGCTACCGACAAAATCGCAACGGCCGGAGGAGAAGCGGCCCGACAAATCAAGCAATTGCGGTGGCTCCGTATGTTCCGTGAGGGCTGCAGACCAAAATTCCTGGAGAAATGCAGATGCGCGAAAGTAAGCTCGACGTTCTGATCAACGAAATGCAGAAGCTTTCGGCAGCGCTCGACCGGATTGCCGGACCGCCGGCAGCGGACAACGACTGGGGCGAGGCCGAGTGCTTCGCCTGGGCTCCCGCCACCCGCCATTTGCAACCGGTCACCAAACCGAATCGCATCGATCTCTCGCTGATCACGTGCGTCGACCATGTCCGCGACATTCTCTTCGACAACACGCTTCGTTTCGCGCAAGGGTATCCGGCGAACAATGTGCTCCTCTGGGGCGCGCGCGGCATGGGCAAGTCTTCGCTGGTCAAGGCGGTTCACGCGAAGGTGGCGCGCGATGGCGGCAGCGACCTGAAGCTCGTCGAGGTGCATCGTGAGGACATCGCGTCCCTCCCCGCCCTGATGGACATCCTGCGGCAGGCCCCGATGCCGGTGATCGTCTTCTGTGACGATCTTTCCTTCGATCACGACGATACATCCTACAAGTCGCTGAAGGCCGTTCTCGACGGGGGCATCGAGGGGCGCCCGGCGAATGTCGTGCTCTATGCGACCTCGAACCGCCGGCACCTTCTCCCGCGCGACATGATGGAGAACGAACAGTCGACCGCCATCAATCCTTCGGAGGCGGTCGAGGAAAAGGTCTCCCTTTCGGATCGTTTCGGGCTATGGCTCGGCTTCTACAAGTGCAGCCAGGACGATTATCTGACCATGGTCGATGGCTATGCGCGCTATTTCCACCTGCCTGTCGAGGGCGAGGCACTTCACGCCGAGGCGCTGGAATGGGCGACGACGCGGGGATCGAGATCCGGCCGCGTCGCCTGGCAGTTCATTCAGGATCTGGCTGGCCGTCTGCGCCGCCAACTTGACGAAACCGCCTAATTGGACGCGCATTGCGGCGCGCGATGAAGACTACTCGAGGAAGGTCGCCGGGTTCACCGGCGTCGCATTCTTGCGTACCTCGAAGTGCACCTGCGGTTGGCTTGCCTTGCCGGTCATGCCGGAGGCGGCAAGCGTCTGACCACGCTGCACCTTCTCGCCGCGCTGCACCTTGAGCTGCGAAGCATTGCCATAGACCGTGACAGTCCCGTCATCGTGGCGGACCAGCACAGCATTCCCCAGTTCCTTCAAGCTGCTGCCGGAATAGATGACCACGCCGTTCTCGGCCGCCTTGATCGGCGTGCCTTCAGGCACCGAGATGTTGATGCCGTCATTGCGATTGCCGTCGACATTTGCGCCGTAGCCGGCAACGACCGCGCCACGGACCGGCCAGCGATATTTGCTGATGCCCGTCGACTTCGGAGACTCCTGGTCGACATCGGATCTGATGGCAACGTCCGATACGCTTTCCTTGGCGACCGGCGGCTTGTATTCCGCCGGCTTGCCCTGATCAAGCGACGCCACCTTCGTCTCCCCCTTCGCCGGAACGGAGGCCGTGACGACCGCGTCGGTTGCCGTTGCTGCAGCACCGGGCATCTTCAGCTTCTGGCCGACGCGAATGCCTTCTGCCGTCAGGCCGTTTGCCTGCTTCAGGGCCGCCACCGAGACGCCGTTCGCCTTCGCGATCTTGTTCAGCGAGTCCCCCGGCTTGACGGTATAGGCGCCATCCGAGCCGTCACCGGCACCGGCGTTATTGAGTTTGCCCGCGGCCACATCGCTGCGCGATTCGCTCTTGTCGCGGGATTGCGACTGGCCGGGGAGAATTGCCACTTCGCGCTGGCCGGCCGGCAGCGGCGAAGGCTGCCTTTTACCGCCTTCGAAGTCGGCGATGGAACCGGATGCTGCGGCCTTCGCTGCACTGCTCGCACCACCAAAGGTCGGCACGATAAGGCGCTGCCCCGGCTCTACTTGGTTCGCGGATTTCAAGCCGTTCGCCTTGAGGATTTCCTTTTCCGGAACGCCGAAGCGGCGAGCCAATGCGGCCACCGTATCGCCCGGGCGAACCATGATGGTGGGCGCATTGTTGGTCGTCCAGCCACCTTTGTTCGAAGCCGTCTTGGGAGCCGACGGCAACGGCTCAGCCGTCGCGAGTGCGGGCTGCACCTGGCGGGCAGCTGGCGCCTGCGGCGGAGCCGGCGCGGCAGGCGCCGGCTCCGCCAAGGCGGTACGCTGAACGCTAACCGGGGTGGAAGCAGCCCGGGCGCTGGAGACCGGAGTGCTTGCCGTGCTCATCGGATCGTAGGATGCGCTCTGGCCGGAGTTCGGGAAAGCCTGGCCATAAGACGCGCCACCAGAACTGGAGGACGAGGCCAGTTGGCCGCCAGAAACATCGCCACGCGGTACATTTCCCGGGATGGAACTGGTGGTAATATCGTCGGAACTCGAAAAGAGCCCGTTGAAGCGGCTTACGTCGGAGCTGCAACCGGTCGCGACGCTTGCCAGCAAAACCGCCCCGCACAGGCGGATCAAAGACTTCCCTGCACTGGGAGATGAAAAATTACGCATGACGCTTACCCACTCCGAACGCAACTCGCTGTGGAATGATTAAAGCGCATTAGAGTTACCGCCCGGTTAAGGGCGGCAATGATTTGACGAAATGCTAACCATACGATGTCCGCCAGCCATGCGGCGAAGGGCTGCTCCGCGCGAAGCGCGGCTGTGGACGAAGCCTAGTTTAGCCTAGAGAAGCTCGGAATAGAGGCGTTCGATTCCCGAAAGCGACCGCGATTGAGGCGGTTGCTCCTCATAGCTGATACTGCCGACGTCCCAACCGGCGAAAGGGGTTTCGAGCGCCGGCACGTCAGTGACGCCGGCTGGAGACGCCGTCTTGTCCTTGTCCAGGAAAACGCTAACGAGCTTTTCGAAATTTCCGCCCGTATCCAACCCACTTTCAGCATCGTATTCGAGTGACCGCAAACCGGCCACGGCTGCCTCACGCGTGCCGAAGTAACGCAAGCTGTTCTGGTCCTCCGGGCGGAGATTGTCATGGTAATCGATGAAGGCACTATAATAGGCCTTGTAGTCGCCGGTTTCGGCATGCTTCCCAAACGCCTGATATTCGCGCGCAGCCAGCTGGGGCGAAAGCGTGTTGTTCCATTCGTCCCTGGTCAATGGCGGCAGCTTTTCGGGCGCCTTTTTTGTCCGGCTCAGATAAAGCAACGCGTCCACCGACAGCGAAATGCGCGGCGTCGGATCGAAGAAGTTTGCCGGCGTCGCTTGAGCCCCGCCGTCGTCTTTGCTTCCGGAGACAACCTGCCCGGCGGGACGGCCGGCAAGATCGCCCAAACCGTCACCGGTCGTCGCTGCAGTCAGCCTGTTTGCAATCTCCATCCACCGTCTCCGTCACTGACACGATGGAGCGAGGCAAGCGCGCCTTCAGCCATCGTGCCCGTCCGGGCTACGGTTGTAAGCTTGCGCGAAGCTGGATTTCGTTAAAAATGCGTTAACCGACTGTTCTGAAAGGAGGCCAGCCGAAGGGTGCAGGAAGGCCTGTGTCATGGCTGGTGCCGAGAATCACCTGCTGCCGCGACGCTGATTTTCGAACGCGACGCGGGATTTCGACGATCTTAGAAGCGATGCACTAAAGAAACGAAGCGAGCTGCGGCACGATGGGTAGATAAGGCGCGTCGAACAGATCTTCGCGATCGAAGCGGCTGCCTGTCCGGCTGACCCGCACGATGCGGCACTGGGTCTCGCTCATCATGATCGGCACCAACAAGGTGCCGCCGGAGACGAGATGATCGGAAAACATCCGGGGCAGGCTGTTGAAGGCGGCAGTGATGAGAATCCGGTCGAACGTCCCCTCGCCCGGCACCCCGGAACTGCCGTCCGCGTGTCTCACGACGACATTGCGCATGCCGGTCTTTTCGAGGTTCTTCTGCGCCGAACTCACCAATGTCTGATAACGGTCGATCGTCAGAATGCGTTCCGCGATACGCCCCATCACGGCCGCCGTGAAGCCGCTGCCTGTCCCGACTTCCAGAATGCGCTGGCCCGGCTTGATATTGAGGCAGTGCAGCAGGCGAACGGCGAAGTCGCAACCTTCCATGAACGAACCGCAATCAAGCGGTATCAACCTCTTGGAATAGACGTCGTCCTGATACTGCGGGGGGCAGAAATTGTTTCGCGGGGTCTGCTCGACGGCCTTGAGCAGATCGTGATTGACCACGCCGGCGGAACGAAGGCGCAGCGCCATGGCCGCCAACCCTTCCTGCTGCGAAACGCGTCCGTTCAAGCGCCAGTCCCTTCCCGCAGTGCGCGCGCCAGGCGCTCCTGGACGGCATAGTCGGTCATATCCAGTTTAAGCGGGGTTACCGAAATCCTGTTTTCGCGCACGGCGCGAATGTCCGTTCCCGAGCGGAAGTCGCCGGAGCGTTCGCCGAAGCGGAGCCAGAAATAGGGAAAGCCACGACCATCGATACGTTCGTCGATGCTGAGGCCGAATTCGAGCTTGCCTTGCGAGGTCACTTCCACGCCTGCCACGGCGTCGGCCGCACAATTCGGGAAGTTCACGTTGAGAAGGGTTCCGCCGGGAAGCTCGACATCCATCAAGGTGCGAATCAAAGCGGGCGCATGGGTTTCGGCCGCATCCCACGAAACGGCGCCACCGAGCGCATGCTGGTAGGCCTGGCTGACGGCGATCGACCGTATCCCCTGCAGCGTGCCCTCTATGGCGCCGGCCACGGTACCGGAATAGGTGACGTCGTCTGCAAGGTTGGCGCCGATATTGACGCCTGAAAGGACAAGATCCGGCTTGCGATCGAGGATCTTCCGCGCCGCCATGATCACGCAGTCGGTCGGCGTTCCCCTCAGGGCGAAACGCCTCTCCGAAACCTGTCGCAGCCGCAACGGCTCCGATAGCGTCAGTGAATGGGCGAGACCGCTCTGGTCCACTTCCGGCGCGACGACCCAGACGTCGTCCGAGATCGTCAGCGCGATCTTCTCCAGGACAGAGAGCCCTTCGGCATGAATGCCATCGTCATTGGTCAGCAGGATGCGCATTCCGGTCTCTTTCGCTTGCCCGAGCCTCAGGCCGCTTTCTCGATGCGTCGCAGGCCGCCCATATAGGGGATGAGGACCTCAGGCACGGAGACCGAGCCATCGTCGTTCAGGTAATTCTCGATGACGGCGATCAGCGCACGGCCGACAGCGACCCCGGAACCGTTCAGCGTGTGGACGAACTTCGTCCCCTTCTCTTCCTTCGTGCGATAGCGCGCATTCATGCGGCGCCCCTGGAAGTCGCCGCAGACCGAGCAGGACGAGATTTCGCGATAGCTATCCTGCCCCGGCAGCCAGACTTCGAGGTCATAGGTTTTGCGTGCGCCGAAGCCCATGTCGCCGGTGCAGAGCGTCATCACCCGGTAATGGAGACCGAGCCGTTTCAGCACCTCCTCGGCGCAAGCGGTCATCCGCTCATGCTCTTCGATAGAGTTTTCGGCATCGGTGATCGATACCAGTTCGACCTTGTTGAACTGGTGCTGGCGCAGCATGCCGCGCGTGTCGCGCCCGGCCGAACCCGCCTCCGAGCGGAAGCACGGCGTCAAGGCCGCAAAGCGCAGCGGCAGCTTCTCGCCCTCGAGGATCTGTTCGCGCACCATGTTCGTCAGCGGAACCTCCGCCGTCGGGATCAGCCACCGTTCGTCCGTGGTGCGGAAAAGGTCTTCTGCGAATTTCGGCAGTTGGCCGGTGCCATACATCGCATCGTCACGGACCAGCAGCGGCGGCTGCACCTCGATGTAACCGTGCTCCTGCGTATGCAAATCCAGCATGAATTGGCCAAGCGCGCGCTCAAGGCGGGCAAGCTGCCCCTTCAGAATGGTGAAACGCGAGCCGGCAATGCGTGCGGCACCTTCGAAGTCCATGAAGCCCAGGGCCTCGCCGATTTCGAAATGCTCGAGAGGCTTGTGGTTCCACGTGGGCTTGGCGCCGACGACCCGCTTAACGACATTGCCGCTCTCGTCCGGTCCGACCGGGACGTCATCGAGCGGAACGTTCGGAATGCGCGACAGGATGTCCGTGAGCTCGGCCTCGATCTGCCGGCTTTCCTCTTCGGCGGCCGGCAGGGCGTCCTTGAGTTCGGCGACCTCCGCCTTGATTTTTTCGGCGAGCTCGCTGTTCTTCTGCGCCATGGCAGCGCCGATTTCCTTTGAGGCGGTATTGCGGCGCGACTGCATCTCCTGCAACGACTGCAGGATCGCGCGGCGGCGCTCGTCAAGTGCAATCAGCGATGAGGACAGCGGCTCCGCGCCCCGCTTCGCCAAAGCACTGTCGAGCACGCCAGCATTCTCACGAATCCATTTGATATCGAGCATAGTCGTCCCACGCGTTGGTCAGGTCACGGCGCGAGAACGTCAGCCCTGGGCAGGCCCGACCGTCCCCGAAGAACCTTCCTGCGACGAGGCAGACTCGGTTGCGCGTGCCTCAGCTTCCCGCTGTCTTTCAACGAGTCGCGCCGTATAGATTGAAATCTCGTAGAGAAGGATGGCTGGCAGCGCAAGACCGATCTGGGAAACCGGATCCGGTGGCGTCAGCACCGCGGCGACGACGAAAGCGATAACGATCGCATATTTGCGCTTTTCGGCGAGCCCCTGCGAGGTGACGAAGCCGACACGTGCCAGAAGCGTGGTGACGACCGGCAACTGGAAGACCAGCCCGAAGGCGAACACCAGCGACATGATCAGGCTCAGATATTCCGATACCTTCGGCAAGAGCTGGATCGCGACCTGCCCTTCACCGCCGCCCTGCTCCATGGCCAGGAAGAACCACATGACCATCGGGGTGAAGAAGAAATAGACGAGCGCGCCGCCGAGCAGGAAAAGGAGCGGAGAGGCGACCAGGAACGGCAGAAAGGCGGCCCGTTCATTCTTGTAGAGACCGGGTGCGACGAACCTGTAGACCTGCGAAGCAATGACCGGAAAGGCGATCACCAACGCGCCGAACATCGCCACCTTGATCTGGGTGAAGAAGAATTCCTGCGGCGCGGTGTATATCAGTTCGACGTTGCGATGGCTGAGGCCAGCCCAGTTCACCGCCCACTTGAACGGCAGGACAAGAAGGTTGAATAGCTGCTTGGCGAAATAGAAGCAGACCAGAAAGGCGACGAAGAACGCGCCGACCGCCCACATCAGCCGCGCGCGAAGCTCGATCAGGTGCTCGATCAACGGCTGCGGCTTGTCCTCGATGTCGCCGCTCATGCGTCACCCTTTTTCTTGCGCGCAGACGCGCTTGTCTTATCGGTTTTGACAGCGACCGCGCCTTCGCCTGCCGTAGTCTTCCTGGCAGCCGCCTTCTTCGGCGCTGCCGCAGACGCGGTCCTCTTCCGGGCTGCCCCGTCGGTGGCTTCCTTTTGGGTCGGCGCCTTCTGCGCAGCGGTTCCGGCCCTGGACTTGGCGGCGCGCTTCGGCGTCGCCTCAGTGGCCGCCGCCACCTTGACCTCCGCGGCTGCACGTTCCATCTGCCGGGACGCAGACCCGACCGCGGCGGCCGCCACCGTGTCGACGGGCTTCGCTGGCACCCCTGCGGGCGCGCTCGCAGGCTCGAGTTGAGGTTCGGGCGTTACGGGAGGCTCGGGCGTTGCGGGTTGAGCCGGCGCGTCGGGGGTCGTCGCCTTCTGCAGGTCCGATTTGATCTCGTTGCCGAGCTGCCGCAGCGGGTTCATCGCGTCGCGCAACGCCGTGGTCGGATTGAGGCTTTGCGCGTCGCTGATCGTCTTGCGGACCTCGTCGAGATCGGCCTCCCGCAGCGCTTCATCGAATTGACGGCGGAAATCGGAGGCCATGCCCCGCATCCGTGTCGTCATCCGTCCGAAAGCCCGCAGCATGGGCGGCAGGTCCTTCGGTCCCACGACGACGATCAAGACGATTGCAATAACAACAAGCTCGGTCCAGCCGATATCAAGCATCCGACGCGCCCTACAAACCCGTAATGCGGCTCATCGGGCGCCTACGCACCCGATCCCGCCATTTTCCGATCGTCAGCGGACTTCGTCGGACTTGTGTTCGACGGTCTTGCCGTCAAGCGTCTTGTCGGCCGAGGCGGCGTCCTCGTCGGTCATGCCCTTCTTGAAGTTCTTGATGCCCTTGGCAACATCGCCCATCAATTCCGGAATCTTGCCGCGACCAAACAACAGCAGCACGACCACCAGAACGATCAGCCAATGCCAGATGCTAAACGAACCCATCCACTTACTCCCTCGCGGCTTTATCGATTTAAAGCCATCACGTTGTCATTTTTCAGGCGCCGCTTAAAAGCTCGCCGTCGTTCTGACCGAACCTAAGATGTCGAGGCGTCTTTTTCAAACACCAATATGTCGCGCTCGTTAACGGAAAGCGTGACGTCACGCAATCCTTGCGGCAACAGGTCGGCGCGAATGCGGGCCCGTACCGTCCGTTCCGACTGCGGTACCGCGAGTTCGAGGAGCTCGACCACGCCCAGAAAGCGCCGCGACAGGATGCGCGCCGGGATGTCGCCGCCTTCCGGCTTCAACTGAACACCGGAGAGCCGCACGGCCACGCTCAAGGGCTGCCCCTCCTTGTACTCTCCGGCAGGCACGCCACCAAGCGGCGTTTCGACGCGGCCGCCGCGCACACGCGCGTCGAACACGTTGATTTCGGAAAAGAACCCCGCGGCAAAAAGGTTGCGGGGCTTGCGGTAGAGCTCGTCGGCAGTGCCGACCTGAATCAGACAGCCATCCTTCAGAAGCGCGATCCGGTCGGCCATTCGCATCGCTTCTTCCGCGTCGTGGGTCACGACGATCGCCGTCGCCCGCGTTTCGCGCAAAATGGCCAGCGTGTCGGCACGGATGGAGTCCTTCAGACGGGAGTCGAGGCCGGAGAAAGGCTCGTCCATCAACAACACCGCCGGCCGCGGGGCGAGCGCCCGGGCAAGCGCCACCCGCTGCTGCTCGCCGCCAGAAAGTACATGGGGATAGCGATCGGCGTAATGAACCAGGCCCACGCGATCCAGTGCTGCATCGGCCTGGATAAGGGCCTCCTTCTTCGGCAAGGCGGTCAGACCGAAGCCGACATTGTCCCGGATCGTCATGTGCGGAAAGAGCGCGAAGTCCTGAAACATCAGCCCGACGCCGCGCCTTTCCGGCGGCAGGAAAACGGAAGGACCCGATATTTCCTGGCCATTCAGCAGAAGACGGCCGCCGGTCTGCATCTCGATACCGGCGGCAATGCGCAACAAGGTCGTCTTGCCGGAGCCCGAGGGCCCGAGCAGGCACAGCACCTCTCCGGCTTCGGCGGTCAGCGAGACGCCCTTGATCGTGTCCTTGGAATGATATCGGTGGCTGATGTTTTCGAATGCAATACTTGCGGCAAACGACACGCCCGACCGCCTCGTCGTCGCAAGGGCGCCGTTGAGCGTGTCTGAAACCATACCTGCATTCCTTGAACCGAAGGCATCGGCGCGCATAGCGGCTTTAAAGCCGATACGCCCACTCAGGATTTCTATTCGTCTTCTTCAGCCTTCGGAGTCAAGAGGCCCAGTTCCTCAAGGTCCATCTGGGTGATGGGATCTTCATTGTCGGAAAGCTCGTCCTCGCCGACGGGCACCGGGATATGCAGGTTCGAGGGAACGCGACCGGACAGGAGACCCGCGCCCTTCAGTTCCTCGATCCCCGGAAGATCGCGGATTTCCTCCAGCCCGAAATGGTCGAGGAAATCCCGTGACGTCCCGAACGTCACCGGCCGCCCCGGCGTGCGCCTGCGGCCGCGAAAGCGCACCCAGCCCGCCTCCATCAGCACATCGAGCGTGCCCTTGGAGGTCTGCACGCCGCGAATGTCCTCGATCTCCGCGCGGGTGACCGGTTGGTGGTAGGCGATGATGGCCAGCACTTCGAGAGCGGCGCGGGAGAGCTTCTTGACTTCCTGCTCGTCCGTTTGCACGACGAAGGAGAGATCGGCCGCGGTGCGGAAGGCCCAGTGATCGGCGACCTGCACGAGATTGACGCCGCGGCTCGCATAGGACGCTTTGAGCCGCGACATGATCCGGCCGACATCGACGCCACGGGGTATCCGGCTGGCGATATAGGTCTCTGAAATCGGCTGCGCCGATGCGAAGACGAGCGCTTCGGCGATCCGCTCCGCCTCCTCCGCGAGTCCGGGATCGATGAGAATGCCCACCTCTTCCTCGTCGCCGGGTAATCCGGGCAAATATTTTTGTGCCTCAGCCACGCGCTGCCTCCATTTCCGCCAGGGTCGCAGCATCGATCGGCCTCGGCCCGCGCCTCAGATAAATTGGCGCGAAAGCGGCTTCCTGCCGGATTTCCAAACGTCCCTCCCGCACCAGTTCGAGCGAGGCGGCAAAGGAGCTCGCAATCGCCGTTGCGCGCTCCTTCGGGCTCGTCATGTAACGGATGAGGAAATGGTCGAGGGCTGTCCAATCTTCGAGGCCACCGACCATCCTGGCGAGGATCAGGCGCGCGTCGGCAAGCGACCAGACATGGCGCTTCTCGATCGTCACCTGGGTTATCGCCTGGCGTTGCCGGAGCGTGGCATAGGCCGTGAGCAAGTCGTAAAGCGAAGCGTCGTAGTCGGACTTTCTCTCCGATACGAGATGCTCGGGTGCGCCGCGCGCGAAGACATCGCGACCCAGCCTGTTGCGGTTGACCAGCCGCGTCGCCGCATCGCGCATCGCCTCGAGGCGCTTCAGCCGGAATGCGAGGGCGGAAGCCATCTCCTCGCCGGAGGGCCCCTCGTCCTTCGGCTGCTGCGGGATCAGCAGGCGCGATTTCAGATAGGCAAGCCACGCCGCCATCACCAGGTAATCGGCGGCAAGCTCGATACGGATGGAACGCGCCCGCTCGATGAAGGCGATATACTGTTCGGCAAGCGCCAGAACCGAGATGCGGGAAAGATCGACGCGCTGGCTGCGGGCAAGATGCAGGAGCAGATCGAGCGGTCCCTCGAAGCCGCCGATGTCGACGACGAGCTCTTCCTCGTGAAGGCCGCGATCGGCGGACTCCTCCTGCCACAAAGGCTCCATCGGCGTCTTTGCCGCAGGCTGTCCCTGCCTCTCGTCAGAACCCATCGCCACCATGCCCCCCGGCGCGGCCGGAGCCGCCTTTGCTCATCAGCTCTTAAACGAGCGAGAACATCGCATTGAACTCCGCTCGCAATATGTCTTCGTCCGAACCATCAGGCTGCCGGAAGGCAGCCTCGGCCGCCCTGGCCCTGCGCAGCCGATCGCCCGCAAGAACCGGCACCACATCGGCGACGGCCTTCATTTCCTCCATAATGCCATGACAATGCAAGACGAGATCAAGCCCTGCGCCGATAATCCCGCGGGCGCGGCTTGTCATATCCCCTGCAAGTGCGTTCATGGACACATCGTCGGACATCAACAGGCCGTCGAAGCCGATATAGTCGCGGATGATCTCCCGCACGACCCTTGGAGACGTCGTCGCGGGATTGTCCGGATCGATCGCCATGAAGACCATGTGCGCCGACATGGCCATTGCCTCGTCCTTCATGGCGGCGAAAGGCTGGAAGTCGACCCGCTTCAGTTCCTCCAGCGAGGCGTTGACCACCGGCAGATTGTGATGCGAATCCACGAAGGTGCGGCCATGGCCGGGCATGTGCTTCATCACCGGCAGCATGCCGCCGGCTTTCAGGCCCTCGCTCACCGCACGGCCGATCGCCGTCACGGTCACCGGATCGTGTCCATAGGCCCGGTTGCCGATGACGTCATGGCTGCCGGGCACTGGCACGTCGAGGACCGGCAGGCAATCCACCGTGATGCCGAAGCGCATGAGATCGAACGCATGCAGGCGTCCGAGCAGCCACGCGGCGCGCAGCCCCATCTGATCGTCGCGTCGGTAGATCTCGCCGATGGCCGCACCGCTCGGATATTGCTGCGCGAGCGGCGGGCGAATGCGCTGGACACGGCCGCCCTCCTGATCGATCAGGACCGGTGCTTTCGGATTGCCGATGCTGTCGCGCAGGGCCGCGACGAGATCGCAAATCTGCTCTTCCTCACCGATGTTGCGGCCGAACAGAATGAAGCCCCAGGGGCGTTCGCCGGCGAAGAAGCTGCGCTCTTCCGCCGTCAGGGAAAGGCCTTTGCAGCCCGAGATGAATGCCTTTGATTCGCTCATAAGTCGATCATAGTATCCTGCTGCCGAACCGCGAAGCCGCAAACCGACGCCGGGCATCTCCGTGCACAGGCAAACGCCTGCCTTACAGCGCCGTGCGCCTTATCAGACTCACGGCGCTGTAGCACTGTGAATCGCTGCATGTTCCTTAAATCGATACGATTTAAGGAACATGCAGTAACGAAACGGGCGCGACATTCCTGCCGCGCCCGCTTTGTTCCCAGAACGCTTTTTGAAACTACTTCGTCACGAGGCAGCTTCCGCCGGCGCCCTTGTAGCGCGAGCAAAGCGCATTCGCTTCATCCCGCGAACCGGCCGGTATCCTCACCCGGTAATAGGTACCCTTGCCGGCAATTTCCGCCTTGCGGATATCGACGCCACGACCGCCGATGACGCTCGCAAACTTGGCCGCGAGGCTGTTGTAGCTCTTCTGCGCCTCGGCCTCGGAAGGCAGCGAGGCAATCTGGACGACATAGCTGCCGGCCGGGACGGATGCGGTCGCCAGCGGCGCGGTGAGCTGTGCAGCTGCCGTTTCCGTGGCCGCCTGGGTTTGCGGCGCCGCACTCGGCGCCGCAGCGACCGCAGCTTCGGCCGCGGGGCGCGCTTGCGGGACCGGTTCGCTGCCGACGGCCGTCGTCTTGACGCTGCGGACGGGAGCGACCTCGTTCTGGGCCGGCTCGCTTGGCGCTGCAAGCGCAACCTTCTCGGCGGGAGCGGCCGGCTCTGCGACGGCGCGCAGCTCGCCTGCAGCAACCGCGACCGCCGCCTTGCCCTTGGAGCCGGAAGCGCCCGCTTCCGCCGAAGCGCTGGCAGGGATGGGCTGAGTGGCAGCCGCAGCGGTGCTGTCGGCTTCGGCGGCCGGCTCGTCGCGAGGAACGAGCGTCCCGTCCGGCTTGACGATCATCGTCCGAACCTTGCGCGGCGCGACGGCCGGAGCGCTTTCCTGCTCGGCCGCAGCTTCGTCCGCAGGCGCATCGGGCGCCAGGCGTGCGACTTCTTCCTCGTCCGGGGGGGATACTCCGGGCAACGCATCGCCGTCGTCACTGCCTTCAAGCGGCAGGGTTTCGGGTGTCAGAGTCTTCTGAACCACGTCCATCGGCTCTTCCGTCGAGGAGACCAGGGCTTCCTGGCGCGGCGCATTGCTCTGGTCGCCCGCCACCCGGTCGTAGACCGCCTTGTCCTGGTTCGGCACCATCTTGCCGCCCTTCTGTTCGGGCACGATCTTAACCGGGTCCTTGTCGGCCAGGATGATCTTGGGGCCGTCGCCGGACAGGACCGCGCTGCTCCCGCCCATCCAGGCGTAGACGGCGGCACCCCCGAGGATGATGACACCGGCAACACTTGCGGCGAGCAGCATCGTGGCCTGCGAACGGCGGCCGTAGCTCTGTTCAACAAAGTCGTCCGCCTCGGCCCGCGGCATTGCCGCCAGCCCCTCGGCGTCTTGCGCCGCGCTTCGGCGCTCCGACATCGACCGCTGGAAGTCCTCTTCCATCGCCTTCTCGAATTCTTCGAAATCGTTGAGCGAAGCGAGCGGGGCGCCGCCGTTGCCCGCTGATCCGGCGTGCGCTGCGGGCGCGAGGTCGGCCTGGTTGGAGCGCACACCGCCCTTTGCAGCCGAAGCCGGCGTGCTGAAGAGCTGTGCCATTTCCGCGTCGATGTCCAGGTCGAAATCACCCGGGTAGGAAACCGGCTTCTCCTCGGCCTCCAGTGACGGCAGCTGCGGGACATCGAGATCGGCGATCGGTGCGACACCGCTTTCCATCTCGCCGATCATGGCGGGATCGAAGGGCAGCGGACTTTCGGACGTTGTCTCTTCAACCTCGGTGACCGCAGGCGCTTGAGCAACTAAGGGCGCCGGTGCCTGTTCGCGACGCGGTTCCGGCTCGCTCGCCGGAGCGAGTGCCTGCAGGAACGGCTGAGCAGCCGGCTCGACCAAGGCAGGATGACCCACCACCGGCGGCGCTTCTGCAACTGCCTGCGGCTCATCGTCTTTCGACATATCCATATCCAGCGCAATGTCGGCGAGTTCCAGCTCGAAATCATCGAGATCGAAGCTCGGCTCGGCCTCACCCTGCGGCAGCCTGTTTTGCGCGATCTCCGGTTCCGGTTCGGCGACTGCCTCCGGCGGGACGACCGGAGCGACCGGTGTCTTCACCGCCTCCGGAGCCGACATCGGCGTGGCGAAGGCTCGCTGCTGAGACGGACCGGCGCTCGAGGCAACCGGCGTCGCGCGGCTGAACGTCGGCGTGAAGGGATAAGTGTTCTTTTTTGCGACAGGGGCCGGAGACGCCGCCTGCGCCGCCGCGGTTGTGACCGCAGCGCCTGCCGCGACAATCGGCATTACCGGAAAGCGCTCCACATCGGCGAGCAGCCGATCGACATGGTCCGAAGCGGCCGGCTCGGACGGCATCGGCGGCGATACATGCGCGGCAATCGCCTCGGTGACGGCTGCCTCCTGCGGTAGATCGGGTCCGGCCATATCGAGATAGACCGGTTCCGCGATATTCGCGCGCTCGGCAGCCTTGCCGGCGGCAGCGAGCCTGGAGGCAAGCGGCTCCTGCCAGTCTTCGAATGCCGGCAGCTCCGGCGTCTCGGCCTGCGGACCGGATTCCACCGCATCGACGCGGTGTGCCGGCTCCGCCGACAGATCTTCGTAGCCGAGCGACAGCTCGAGTTCGCGTTCCAGGTCGACCGTGGAATCGACGTCCTGCGTCGCAACAACTTCCGTCTGGTGGTCGTTGGCGATCTGGTCTTCGGAAGCCGGGGACAACGCTACCAACTCGTGGGCCACCTCGTCGACGGGTTCGACGTTCGGCGCGGAACGCTCAGCGCCTTCAGGTTCTTGGCTTTCCAGCACCGGCTCGGCACGCGTGCCGGCAGACGCGTTGGCGGCCGGATGCTCGACGAGCCCGCTGTCGGGGTGAACCGGCGCCGCGCGCGGGGCGTCGTAGCTGTCGAATGCGCGCAGCAGCTCGTCTTCGAGGTCAAAAGTCGGATCGCGCCGGATCGCCTCCTGGTGCCGCTGCAACTCCTGCAGTTGCTGAACTGCTGGCCGAGCATCGTAACCGACAATGCGGGCAAGTTCGCTCAACGGATCATCATCGGCCAATCTATCGACTTCTGCCGGCCCGCTTCGTGCGAATTGTTTGTCTGCCATAGTTTCCACTCACAACTGCCTGCGTTGAATTGCCAGCGCATTGTGGGGAAATGGTGACACTACTTACCGCATCTCTTCCGGTGCCGAGGTGCCCGTAACAGACAGACCCGACTTCAATACCGAGGCGACAGCATGCACCAGCCCGAGTCTGGCAATGCTCAATTGTCTGTTCTTATCGTTAACAAAACGTAATTCCGGATTTTCCTTACCTTTGTTCCAGAGTGCGTGGAAGGCTGCAGCAAGATCATACAGGTAAAAAGCGATTCGATGAGGCTCCTGCGAGAGTGCTGCAGCCTCGACGACGCGCGGATATTCTGCGAGCTTGGCGACGAGCTGCAGTTCGGCAGGATCAACGATAGCCCCGATCACTGCACCGGCAAGATCGATCGAAGCCAAATCGAGATCGGAGAAAGCTTCTTTTGCCTGGCGGAGGACCGAGCAGCAACGCGCATGCGCATACTGAACGTAGAAGACCGGATTGTCCTTTGACTGTTCCGTTACCTTGGCAAAGTCGAAGTCAAGCGGCTCCGAACTCTTCCGGTAGAGCATCATGAACCGGACCGGATCGCGACCGACTTCGTCGACCACGTCGCGCAGCGTCACGAATTCGCCCGAGCGCTTCGACATCTTCACCGGTTCACCGTTACGGTAGAGCTTAACGAGCTGGCACAGCAGTACCGTCAGCTTCGCCGTCCCCTCGGATATTGCCCGCGCCAGCGCCTCCAGGCGTTTGACATAGCCGCCGTGGTCGGCGCCAAGGACGTAGATCATCTCGTGGAATCCGCGGTCGAACTTGTCCTTGAAATAGGCAACGTCGGCGGCGAAGTAAGTATAGCTGCCGTCGGACTTGATGAGCGGCCGGTCGATGTCGTCGCCCACCTCGGTCGAACGGAAGAGCGTCTGTTCGCGGTCTTCCCAATCTTCCGGCAATTGGCCCTTCGGCGGCGGCAGCGTGCCTATGTAGACATGGCCCTTGAAGGTCAGGTCGTTGATCGCCGTGCGAATCCGCGCCGCGCCGTTGTCGTGCAGCGTCCGTTCGGAGAAGAAGACATCGTGATTGACGTTGAGCGCCGCCAGGTCCTCGCGGATCATCGCCATCATCGCGTCGATCACGCGCTCCTTGACGAGCGGCATCCATTTGTCTTCCGGCATGATCCGCAGGCTCGTGCCGAACTCGTCGGCAAGCGCCTCGCCGACCGGCACGAGATAATCGCCGGGATAAAGCCCCGCTGGAATCTCGCCGATTTCCTCACCGAGTGCCTGCCGGTAGCGCAGGAATGCCGAGCGGGCGAGCACGTCGATCTGCGAGCCAGCGTCGTTGATGTAGTATTCCTTGGCGACGTCATAGCCAGCGAAGGCGAGAAGATTTGCCAGGGCGTCGCCGACGACGGCGCCACGGCAATGGCCGACATGCATCGGCCCGGTCGGGTTCGCCGAAACATATTCGACGTTGACCTTCCGCCCGGCGCCGACTGTGCTGCGTCCAAAATCCGTCCCTGCCCGAACCATCGCCGAAAGAAGCTTCTGCCAATAGGATACCGACAACCGGACATTGATGAATCCCGGCCCGGCAACGGTGACCTCCGCCACCTCCGGGTCCTGGCGCAACTTCTCAACGATAAGGTCGGCAAGGGCGCGCGGGTTCGTGCCGAGCGATTTGGCGAGAACCATCGCTGCGTTGGTCGCAACATCGCCGTGGCTCGGATCGCGCGGCGGCTCTATGCTAACCCGTCCGAAGTCGATTTCGGATCGCTTTTCACGAACGATATCAAGCGATTCCAGAATTCTCTTAATTCTTGATTCGAAGTCTGTGAAAAGGTTCATCTGATCCATCCGCTCTTTCCAGGCCAACTGGAAAATGGCGCAAAACTATAAAAGGAGGCCGGGTCCGTAGGGAACCTGCAGCCTCCGCGCGGCGCGTCACTACCGCAAATCCGGCGTGTGGTCAAACAAGCGCCGGTGCACGCTGATCGCGAAGGTATCGGTCATGCCGGCGAGATAGTCGCCCACATGGCGCGCTCGGGCCGGCTCGGCCATCCCGGCGATCTGGTCGATCCAGTAGTGTTCATTCATCAACAGCGGGTCGGCCATGAACGCCCGATAGAGGTCGGTGACGATCGATGCCGCTGCCTGGCGCACACGCATGACCTCCGGGTGACGATAGATGCGCGTCATCAGCAGGTTCTTGATCTGCCGGTCGGTCCCGCTCATCTCCTCGGAGAAGGTCGCGATGACCCGGCCGGCGTTACGCACGTCGCTGGCGCTCTTGGGGCGAACTTCGCGCAGACGCGTCTGGGCGACGCCGATGACGTCCTCGACCATCGCGGTGATCTGCCGGCGCATGATCTCGTGGGTGAAGCGGCTGGTTTCCAAGGCGGGATAACGGTCGTGCACCTCGCGCATCACCCGGGCCAGGAACGGAACCTCTTCCAGCATCTCGAGCGTCAGGTAGCCAGCGCGCAATCCATCGTCGATGTCATGGGTATTATAGGCGATATCGTCGGCGATTGCGGCCACTTGGGCTTCGAGGCTGGCGAAGCTCGCCAGTTCGAGATCGTGGACGGCGCAATAGTCAAGGATCGGTTGCGGCACCGGGCCGCGGATTCCCTCGCCTTCCGGCGTCATCAGCGGCCCGTTGTGCTTGACCAGGCCCTCGAGGCTCTCCCAGGCGAGGTTCAAGCCATCGAATTCCGCATAGCGACGCTCGAGCTTCGTGACGATGCGCAGCGACTGGGCATTGTGATCGAAGCCGCCATAGGGCTTCAGCATCTCGTGCAGCGCATCCTCGCCGGTGTGGCCGAACGGCGTGTGGCCGAAGTCGTGGACAAGCGCCACCCCTTCGGCCAAATCCTCGTCGAGCTTCAAGGCCCGCGCCAAGGCGCGCGCGATCTGCGCGACTTCGATCGTGTGCGTGAGACGCGTGCGGTAATGGTCGCCGTCGGCGGCAATGAACACCTGGGTCTTGTGTTTCAGGCGACGGAAGGCGGTCGTATGGACGATGCGGTCGCGGTCGCGTTGAAAATCGGAACGTGTCGGACTGGAGGCTTCGGGATAGAGCCTGCCGCGCGACGCCCAAGGATTGGAAGCGAAAGCTGCGTGCTCACCATAACCGAAGCCCAGGGCCTTTGTGTCGAAAGCCATTTCACACCTGCGATGCCGTCCCATTGACGGGACATTCAAGCCTTCATACCTATAGTATGCGTTGCAGGAAAGCGACGAGGGAGTCGCCGCTTAATGACCGGGACACCCCGCGGCTCGCTTCTCAAGCGCAGCAATTGTAACGCCAGGACGCTAACGAATCTCTCCGGTTCTTGACCCCGGCAGGAGGCCAGACATGATGCAGGAAACAGTGACGCTTTCGGATGCGGCCGCCAGGCGCATCGCCACGATACTTCAGACAGAACACGACAAGACGGCGATGCGCGTCTCCGTCGAAGGCGGCGGCTGTTCCGGCTTCTCCTACAAGTTCGACCTGGTGGACCAGGAGAACGATGACGATCTCGTCCTCGAAAAGGGCAATGCCAAGGTGCTGATCGACAGCCTCTCGCTGGTCTATATGGGCGGCTCGGAAATCGACTTCGTCGACAATCTGCTCGGCCAGTCGTTCCAGATCAAGAATCCGAATGCCGTCGCAAGTTGCGGCTGCGGAACAAGCTTCTCGGTCTAGAGGACCTCCTCCACCCACCCCAAGTGCTAGAGATAGGGCGAACCGAGCCAAAGAAGGCGGTTCGCCAGTCGGTTCAGCAAGGGCTGCGCGTCAAGGCTTGCGAGCGTCACTTCCGCGGCCGACTCGCGTACCGCGCAGAATTTGTCGCTGATCGTCCTCGCAAAATCCTCGTCGAGAATCTCGACATCGAATTCGAAATTGAGGCGGAGCGAGCGCGGATCCAGGTTGCTCGAGCCGACATAGGACCAATGACCGTCGACGACGACCAATTTCGAATGGTTGAAGCTGCCTTTCGCCCGCCACACGCGACAGTGACCTTCAAGCACCTGGTCGAATTGCGCGGTCATTGCACGATCCACAAGGGTCAGATTGTTGACAGCCGGCACGATGATATCGACTTCGACGCCTCTGCGCGCAGCCGTCACCAGCGCGCTGATCAATTCCCTGTCGGGAAGAAAATAGGGCGACATGACCCGGATGTGCTTGCGCGCAATGGAGAAGGCCCCCATCAGCATCTTGTGGTTGGTCTCATTGGTGCTGTCAGGTCCCGATGGAACGGCTCGCATCAGCACGGATGGCGTATCGCCCCGCTCCTGAAGGTCGGCCAGCCCCCAACTCTCGCCCGCGAGCAGTTCTCCGCTCGAGAACTGCCAGTCTTCGGCCGCCACCTGGAAGATGTCGGCAACGATCGGTCCGGTAACGCGGAAATGCGTGTCGAACGAAGCGGCGATGCCGGCCATCTCCGTCGTGAAGCCCGCCCGTATGTTCATGCCGCCGGTAAAGGCGACCCCACCGTCGATGACGACGATCTTTCGGTGCGTCCGCAGATTGGCATAGGGCAGCCTCAGGCCCATGATGATGTTGCCATTGAAGACTGCGGTCGTGACCCCTCCTTCCTGCAGATAGCTGACGATGCTCGGCACGGAATAGCGAGCACCGACCGCGTCGATCAGCACCCGCACGCTGACGCCGCGCTTGACCGCGGCGATCAGTGCATCGGCGAAACGAAGCCCGATCTGATCGCGATCGAAGATATAGCTTTCGAACAGTATGCTGCGGCGAGCGCCGGCAATCGCCTCGAGCATCGCCCCATAGACGTCGTCGCCGCCCTCCAGCATGGCGATGTGGTTCCCGGTCGACATCGCGAAACGCGACACCCGGTCGCCGAGGATCTTCATCGCCGCGAATCGCTGTCCGAATCGCACCGCAACGTTTTCGTCCGTGACATCGAAACCGAGAAGCGGATCCGGACCGCTCGTGCGCAGCAGCGAGCGTTGCAAGCCGATCGAGGAGCGGCGAATGCGGTTGATGCCAGCAACCGCATAGATGGCTGCCCCGATTACAGGCGAAAGCAGGACGACGCCGACCCAACCGGCGGCAGCGCGTACATCGTCCTTCGTCATGGCCGCATGAATGATCGCCGGCACCCCCAGTGCGAACGACAGGAGCGCCAGGAAATGCGGCCAATAATTCTCGATGAACGCGATCATGCGCGGGACTATAGACGGACCGAATGAGGAATCAATTCCGCCACCGACGGCTGCATTTCCTTATGCGAACGCACGGAAAATTCGGCCCGTTGCCGATCACCTCCCAGCGAAGCGAATGTTGCAGCTATCGGATTTGTCAAAAGAAATGGCAGCCGCTACAACGACTCGGCGCCAACGCGAGACCATAAAAGAAAGGCAGATGCGGCCCCATGAAGATCGCCACCTGGAACATCAACGGCGTCAAGGCGCGGCTCGATGGCCTCGTTGCCTGGCTCAAGGCATCGAACCCGGATATCGCCTGCCTGCAGGAAATCAAGTCGGTCGATGACACCTTCCCGAGGGAGGAGATCGAGGCGCTCGGCTACCACATCGAGACGCACGGTCAAAAAGGCTTCAACGGGGTCGCGCTGCTTTCGAAGCTGCGTCCGGACGAAGTCAACCGCGGACTGCCGGGCGATGATTCCGACGAGCAGTCACGGTTCATCGAAGGCGTCTTTTCCGTTGCGGGCGGGGCGATCCGCGTTTGCTGCCTCTATCTGCCGAATGGCAATCCGGTCGAATCGGAGAAATACCCCTACAAGCTTGGATGGATGCAGCGGCTCGCGTCCTTCGCCAAGGAGAGACTGTTACTCGAGGAGCCGCTCATCCTCGCCGGCGACTACAACGTCATTCCGGAGGCCCATGACTGCTGGGATGTCAATGTCTGGCGCAACGATGCGCTCTTCCTCCCCGAGACGCGCGCAGCCTTCCGGCGGCTGCGCAATCTCGGCCTCACCGACGCCGTTCGCACCACGACGGACGAAGTGCCGCTCTATTCATTCTGGGATTATCAGGCCGGATGCTGGCAGAAGAATTTCGGCATCCGCATCGACCACCTGATGCTGTCGCCCGAGGCGGCCGACAAGCTCGTATCGACATCGATCGAAAAGCATGTCCGCGCCTGGGAAAAGCCGTCCGACCATGTGCCGGTCGCCGCCCAATTTGCATTCTGAGTAGGCTTGAGAATCGAAAAGCGAGGCGTCCGCCTCGCTGCATGCCGGTCGGAGACGTTATAGGAGCCGGCTCGGCCCGCTCACTCGTCGGCCTGCGGATGCATATTCTGCGCCATAGCGATTGCGACGCGGCGGTCGTCCTCGGTCGCGAGCGAGAAGGCCTGCTCCTGCATAGACTGGAGCCATAGCCTGTCCTTCGGCGAACATTGGTCGAGCGCCGCCGTCATGTAGGCGAGCCCGCGCACCGTCTGCCCCTCTTGAAAGATGACGTTTCCAAAAACGCCCATGGCGCCGGCATGGCCGTTCTTGCGCGCCCGGTTCAGCCATTTCTTGGCCTGCTGGACATTGACCGTGCCGCCCTCGCCCGAAAGCAGCATCCGTGCCAACTGGAACTGCGCCTCGGCAATGCCGAACGTCGAGGCCGCCTGGAAATAAAGCTGTCTTGCCTGCGGCAGGTCCGCCGCTACTGGGCTGTCCGGAATGCCGCGCCGGTAATAGCCAGCAAGCGCGATCAGCGCGTTGACAAAATAGCCGGTATCTTCCGAACCGGGCTCGACGCCCTGCTGGGCAATCTCGCTGTAGATCTTGAATGCTTCGAGATCGTTCTCGGCGACTCCGTCGCCATAGGCGTACATATTGGCAAGCGCCCAGCGCGACCCCGTATGGCCCTTCTCGGCGGCGTAGCGATAGGCCTCGACCGCCTCGTCCTTGCGGCCGTTCTTGTAGGCGGAGAAGCCGAACTTGAAGAGCGCGAACGGACCGGATTCCTTCGTCACGCCCGCGGACGGATCGAAGGCTCGCGCCGGCCCGGCGGCGGCGCCAACCGCCAGTGACATGCCCAGTACCGCCACCCTAAGCGACTTGAATTCACCCGTGCGCATCACAATCAGTTTCTTCCGTTCCGGCCGGCTACGCCGACCCAAGCACCATCCACAACATCGACCATGCCCTGTGTCGTCCGAGCGCTCTCTCGCAGCGACGCCGGTCGGCTCATTCGCTTGCCGCGCTCGTCAGCCTTGCCGCGATCGATATCGGTCCGACCACGCGCAAAGCGCCAGTTGCTAGGGGATGTCTTGGCGGCACACAAACTCAGTTCACCTCAAACGCAAACACGGCACTCGCACGTCTGTCGCTAATATCGCTGCTCCCATTTTGTGGCGGGAAATGGACATATCCGACACGGACAGGATACTAGCAAACCATAGTAATAAATGTGTTGCTGAATCGTCACATTCGCGATTGCTCATAAGAGGCGGCCGAACTGCGCCGCCCAGCCAAAAAGAAAGGCCCGGCGAACCGGGCCTCGAGATGCTGATCGATGGAGATCAGAACCTGACTTTTAGCGATGTCGAGATCGCCCCGACGAAGTCATTGTCGAAGTCATAGGAGACGTCGTCGCCAATGACCTCGCCTTGGTAGGTGACCTGCCCCGAACTGCCGCTAGTCATGATCCCAGCGACGCCAGCGAAGCGAAGTTCGACATTCTGGGTCGGCGCGTAGGTCACGCCTGTCCCAAGCAACCAGGTATCGGTTTGCGCTCCATAGCCATGGCTCGTGCCGCGGTCCCAAGTGAGACTGATGGCTCCACTCCACTGATCGTTGAACTTGTGGCCAATGCCGCCGGTGACTGTCCAACCATCACGATACAGCAGGTCAAGGCTCGTGCCGAACCTCCCAAAGCCCGGTTCATTTGGCACGAAGCGCAACACTTGCAACTGGCTCCAGTCAGTCCACTTAACCGAACCAAAGGCCAGCCACCCGGGAGCAATGCCGGATTGAACCTTGAGCTCCAGCGAATCTGGCATTGATGCAGAGCCGTGGACATCATACTTGCTGCCGCTGACTACTCCAACACCGGGGATCACAAAACCGACCTGACGTAGGTCGATGGAGCCGCTGAGGTTGTCGAGGTCGACAGCACTATTATAGACGAGGCTCGCCCGCATGGCATATTCGGGGATTTCGTAGGCGACACCCGTCCGCCAGCCCCATCCGCTGTCCTCAAGTTCAAGCCTTCCGACGCCCGAGAATGGGAGCCCGGTACCGGTAAAATCCTGTACAAGCCGCTCTTTAAAGCCGCCCACTTCCTGGTAGAAGACACCTCCGATAACGCGCATAAAACCGGGCCCCATGTCCCATTTGTAGGAGCACGTCGCCGCGTAGTTATTGCTCTCGACTTTGGTTTCAATATTGTTGTTTGCGCCGGCCCAGTTTTGGCCGGGATTGGTGTGGGCGCCCCAAGGCTGCGAGTAGTCCGCCATACAGTCAACACTGTCACCCAAAGCAGCCTTAAAGCCGATGCGGGGCGCCCAATAACTCTCCGTCTCATCTGCAGAATTGGGACGGTAGTTCAAGTCACCACCCCCGAATGTCTCCGCGACCGCATCCGAATTTGCGGGGTTCGTATCGACGACATTCTTCAATTCACGCTGAGGATTGACGTAAGTCGCCGTCGCTTCCGCCGCGAAATCCGAAGGATCGAACAAGAGATCGATATTGTAGCCGCTGCGCTCGAGCCCCCCCGCCTGCGCAGCCGACGCGACGAGCATTCCGGCAAACGCTGCGAGAATGCTCTTCTTCAATCTATTTCGAGCCATTCAGCTCCTCCCCTGCATTTCATGAATGCGGCGTTTCACCTCGCGCCGCCGCACTTGGGCTGAATATTCGTCACGATCCGGTGATTGGCAATTCGCGGCGCGGGGCCTGAACCCGACAGATTCGGTCATCAAATTTACGTAAGAATTTCACGATTCGGCCATATTCCCAAGTACACGAAATGCATTTCCCACTTTCAGTATGAACTCTCCCCAGTTTAAAAAAGAATTCTAACAAACCAGCAATGTGTGACGTCACGACAACAACATTGCTTTTTGCAAAGCAGCCCGGATAAGGCCCCTTGGAAAAGGTCTCATCAAAACCCATGCGTGTAATTGTCCCATTGATCGCCCGGAGCGGACCGATTCGCAGTTGCACTGCGACGAACAAAAATCCGCGGCATTTCTGCCGCGGATTCGCGTCTTCATCCTAGCACGAAGAAGGCTAACCTGCTTCCGAGACGCGGCTTAGAGCGACTCCAAGCGAGTCCTTCTGCAGGGTGAGTTCTGCCAATCGCTCCCGTTCCGCTTCGACCAGTTCGGGTTTTGCGTTCGCGACGAATTTTTCGTTGGCAAGTTTGCCGAGAATTCTCTCGCGCTCGACCTCGACCTTGGCGATTGCCTTCTCTAGGCGAGATTTTTCGGCTGTGAGATCGATGAGGCTGCCGAGCGGAAGGCATGCCGTCGCCTCGCCTATGACGATCTGGGCGCTGCCGCGCGGCGCCGCCGCCGCGTGCTCGATGCTCTCCACCCTTGCCAGCCGCTTGATCGCGGAGGCATGCCGATCGAGCCGCTCGCCCGTCAAGCCCTTGGCGCCGACGATCACCAGCGGCGCCATTGCCGCGGGCGGAACGTTCATTTCCGCCCGCACCGAGCGAATCCCGGAGACGAGATCGATCAGCCAGTTGATCTCGTCCGCGGCCAGATCATCCGCGTAAAAGGCCCCCGGCCATTCGGCGTGGCACAGAAGCGTCGCCCGATCGCGTCCCGGACCGGCGGTCTTTTCCCAAAGCTCCTCGGTCATGAAGGGCATGAAGGGATGCAGCAGCTTGTAGGTTTCATCCAGAACGTAGGCGACGCAGGCCTGCGATTCGCGCTTGGCGGCCTCGTCCTCGCCGCTGAAGACAGGCTTCAACAGTTCGAGGTACCAGTCGCAGAACTGGTTCCATATGAAGCGGTAGAGACTTCCGGCCGCGTCGTTGAACCGATATCCCTCGATCGCTTCCGTGACGTCGCGGATCGTGCGCGACAGCTCGGTCAGGATCCAACGGTTCACCGTCAGCGAGGCGGCTTCCGGAATGAAGCCGTCGCTGCTCGTGGCGCCGTTCATCTCGGCAAAGCGCGTGGCGTTCCAGAGCTTGGTGCCGAAGTTGCGGTAACCGGCGATGCGGGCGGGATCGAGCTTCACGTCGCGGCCCTGGGCCGCCATGATCGCCAATGTGAAACGCAGCGCGTCGGCACCGTATTCGTCGATCAGTTCGAGCGGATCGATGACGTTGCCCTTCGACTTCGACATCTTCTGCCCGTTCTTGTCGCGAACGAGCGCATGGACGTAGACGGTGTGGAACGGCTCGACCGGCGTTCCATCGGCGTCCTTCATGAAGTGCAGGCCCATCATCATCATCCGGGCGACCCAGAAGAAGATGATGTCGAAACCGGTAACCAGCACATCGGTCTCGTAGTATTTTTCGAGCTCCGGCGTCTCCTTCGGCCAGCCGAGCGTCGAAAAGGGCCAGAGGGCGGACGAGAACCAGGTATCCAGCACATCCTCGTCGCGCGTCAGGATTTCACCCGGCTTGAAGTTCTCGAGCAGGTCCTCGACATAGGCCTTCATCGGTCCTTCATGCGCCAGGTAATGCTGAATCGCCGCGTGCAGCGCCTCTTCCTCCGTCTTCTCGACGAAGACCTGACCGTCCGGGCCGTACCAGGCGGGGATCTGATGGCCCCACCAGAGCTGACGCGAAATGCACCAGGGCTGGATATTCTCCATCCACTCGAAGTAGGTCTTTTCCCAATTCTTGGGAACGAAGGCCGTGCGCCCTTCCCTGACAGAGGCAATGGCTGGCTTGGCCAGCGTCTTTGCGTCGACATACCACTGCTCGGTCAGGCGAGGCTCGATCGGCACGCCGCCGCGATCACCGTGCGGCACCGTGTGCTTGTGCGGCTCTATATGGTCGACGAGACCCGCGGCCTCGAGGATCTCGACGATCAGCCGGCGCGCCTCGAACCTGTCCTTGCCCTCGATCTGGTCCCAGGCACCGTGGAGCGCTGCCGGGTGATCCAAGCCCTCGAGGAAGTCCTCATTGTTCTTGATCGAGATCCGTCCGTCGGGCGTCAGTACGCTGACCTGACGAAGCCCCCTGCGCTTGCCGACGTCGAAATCGTTGAAGTCGTGTGCCGGCGTCATCTTCACCGCACCGGTCCCAGTCGTCGGGTCCGGATATTCATCGGCGACGATCGGTATGCGGCGCCCGACGATCGGCAGGATGACGTGCTTGCCGACGATCCCCTTGTAGCGCGGGTCGTCCGGATGCACCGCTACACCCGTGTCGCCAAGCATCGTTTCCGGGCGCGTGGTGGCAACGACCAGGTAGTCGCGGGTTTCCCACTCGGTGGCGTTGCCGTCTTCGTCGAAGGCGACCGGATGCTGATAGGTGACGCCCTCTTCGAGCGGATAGCGCAGATGCCAGAGATGGCCGTTGACCTCGACCTGCTCGACCTCGATGTCCGAGATTGCCGTCTGCAGTTTCGGATCCCAGTTGACCAGACGGGTGTCGCGGTAGATCAGCCCTTCCTTGTAAAGGCTGACGAAGACCTCGATGACCGCTTCGGACAGCCCCTCGTCCATGGTGAAGCGCTCGCGCGACCAGTCGCAGGAGGCGCCGAGCCGCTTCAACTGATTGAAGATCAGCCCCCCGGATTCGGCCTTCCATTCCCAGACCTTCTCGATGAAGGCCTCGCGTCCCATCTCGTGGCGCCCCGGCAGCTTGCGCTGTGCGAGCTGCCGCTCGACGACCATCTGCGTGGCAATGCCGGCATGGTCCATGCCCGGCTGCCAGAGCACATCCTTCCCGCGCATGCGTTCGAAGCGCACCATGACATCCTGCAGCGTGTTGTTGAGCGCATGGCCCATGTGCAGGGAGCCGGTAACATTCGGCGGCGGAATCACGATGCAGAAGGTCTCGGCACCCGGATTTGCGCCGGCGCCGGCACGAAACGCGTTTTCATCGTCCCACGTCTTGGAAATACGCGGATCGACGGATGCGGAATCGTAGGTCTTATCGAGCATTTTTTGACCAATTTTGGAGATTGATGTCTGCGTTTTGTAAACCGGAACGGCCTGGGCAAGTCAACACACACGGGAAAAAGCCGCGACGATTACGGTTTTATCTTGTCGAATCGCGAGTGTCTGGCAGCGGCTTGCGTCTGAACTGCTCTACCGGATAGAATCTCGGACTTGCGTCCCGCCGCTATCTTGAGCGCGTAACAGCTCAGCGACGGGGGCCGCGTGCGACCCGTTCGATTTCTTCGCGAACCAATCGCTCGACCAGCGTCGGCAAATTGTCGTCGAGCCATTCCTGCAGCATCGGGCGAAGCATGGCTTCGGCAATTTCGTCGAAAGAGCGCCTCGGCCCCCGGTCCACCGCATGCGCCAGATCGTCAAAAGCACGCGCCACCTGACGGCTCACGGCCGGTGAAACGATCGCGCCGCCGGTCATCTCATTCTCTGCAGCCGCTTCCGGAGCGGGCGGGTACGATGGAGCCGCTGGCACGGCGGCCACCGGCGCAGGCTCTTCGGCAAGGATGCGCGACGAAGCGCCTTCGGGCGCCTGTTCGGCGGCGGCCGAAGGCGCTTTCGCAAACGACACTGCCGCCATTCGCGAAGTGATCAGCGGGCTGTCCTCGACCGGACCTGCTGGCTCCGGGTTTGTCGGCTCCTTGGCGCCGTAATGCGATGCATGCCGCTCGGAGGCCGCTCGCACGCGTGCCGCCACATCGGCAAGCGAAAGCGGCGGCGAAGAGGATGCAGCCGCCGCGCCGGCGCCGCTATAGGTCGGCTCGGCGCCCGATGACGAGATGCGAGAAGAGGCATGGTGGTCGGATGAATCGAATACCGCAGCATCGATTTCAGAGTCGATCGTCAATTCGATCTCGTCGTCCGTACCTTCCTCGAAGTTTTGCAGTGCAGAGGCGCCGGCAAGACCAGGCTCGTTGTTCTCGATGATCTTGCGAATGGATGCCAGGATCTCATCCATCGAAGGTTCTCGTGCGACATTGAGCTGTGCCATTTCCATCCTCGTTTGCTGCGGACGAGCGCGAGTCAAAAGCTGTCCGCGTGCCGATTTCGAACGAACCTTATGTGAGTTCGCGAACGAAACAAATGTCGCGAATCAGCTGAGGAAATTGTTGCACAGATTTGTTTTTTTCAGCAGGCGCCACAGCAACGAAAGCAAATCGCGCGCCCATGATAACCCATGGGCGCGCGATACTTCGTTACAATAGGAGCCCTCTGCTTAAACCGAAGCGGGTTCAAGCAGAGCGAAGCGTGGAAATCTCAGCGTCCGTCGACCGTACGCAGGCCGAACCACTTATCCTTGACGGCTTCGTAATGCTGTTCCGGGCGATACTCGGCCACTTGCAGACCTTGAACCGAGACGGTCAGCTTGCCCATGGCCGCGAGCAGCGCGTAGCTCGCCACGACGGCATCGCGCTGTGCGCCGGCGAGCGATTCCTGCGCATCCAGAACGTCCTGCTGCGCGTCGAGCACGTCCAGCGTCGTGCGCTGGCCGACCTTGCGTTCTTCGATGACGCCTTCCAGGGCGAGGTTTGCGGCCGAAATCTGCGACCTGCTGGCCGTGATCCGGGCAAGGGCAGATTCGAGCTGGGCATGGGCCGTAACGACCGTCTGCTGCACCGAGGCGCGTGCGGAATCGACGAGGATGCGCTGCTGACCCAGAACTTCCTTCGCCTGGCGAATCTGGCCGTATTCAGCGCCACCCTGGTAAATCGGAACCTCGACACGGGCAGTAACGCTCGCGGTGGTATCGTCGAGGCCGCCGCCGGAATTGCCGGTGTTGCGCGTGACCGATCCCTGAAGAACGACACCGGGCAGCATCGTGCCTTCAGCCGATTTCACCTGGAAGCCCGCCGAGTCGACGTTGTACTGGGCGGCGATGATCTGCGGGTTCTCCCTCAGGCTCGTGGCTACCGCCTGATCCAGAGACCTCGGCATGCCCTTCGAAGCCGGCCTCGGCTGCCGGATGCCCGTCGGAGCGGCACCGACGATCTGGACATAGACCGCCTCACTCTGCTTCAACTGTGCAACTGCCGAAACCAGCAGCGACTGCGCATTGGCGAGTTCCGCCTGCGCCTGGCTCACATCCGTCCGGGTCCCCTCGCCCACATCGAGGCGAGCCTGAGCGGCATTCAACTGCTCCCGGAGGAAGGCCAGGTTCTGACGTCGTATGGAGACGATCTGCTGGTCGCGGGCGATGTTCGCATAGGACTGGGCGGCCGACAGAAGAATCTGGATCTCGTTCGCCTTCAGCGTCTCCCGTCCGGAGAATACGTCTGACTGCGCCGCCCTGACGTTGTTCAGGGTCTGAAATCCATCGAAGATCATCTGGGTGATCGATATCCCGACCTGCCCGTCATGAAAGTTGAAAGTTCCGTCCTCTCTTTCGACGCGCGTCAGCGTGCCGGTCGCCGAAGCTGCAACTTGAGGGCGGTAACCGGACTTGGCTATCGGAACGCCTTCGTCGGTGGCACGCAGGCCGGCACGCGCGGCATTCAGATCCGGATTGTTGGCATAGGCCTTGGCCATTGCCCCGTAGATCGTCTCAGCGAGCACGGCGTGCGGCGCAAGCAATACGCTGGTCGAGACAGCCGCCCACAAGGCTGCTTTGCGGACAATCGACACCATCTTCCCTCCGTTCAGCCAGGCGGCACGCACCCGGCAATTTCCAGCAGACCAATCCTCATGGGCGGCCTGTTCAATTCCATGCAACGATCCGCCCAGCCACCCCTCGGCGGGCAAATCACCGCTTCTTTCCACTTTGAACCCCGGATTCGAACTTACGACAACCGTGCACTGCATACGAGGGGGGTATTTCAAAAAGAAACACATGGTACGTTGCCGATTGGCAACATTGCAGATTTGGTCTTCACATGCGTATGCTGAGGTGCCTCAACAAGGGGCACCTCAGAAAATGAACGACCGCGCGCGATGGAAGCCAGGCAGCGGCTTCACCGACGTGTTGAAATCGGATCGCTCGGACGTCCTGCCCGATTCGCGTACATAGAGTTTCGCACGCGATGCGTTACCAAACCCTTCAACGGCGACCAGGCGGCCGCCGTCTCGAAGCTGCTCGAAAAGGGAAGCGGGAATCACTTCAACCGCGCCGTTGATGAAGATCACGTCATAGGGCGCTTCGGCAGCGTGTCCCTTGGTGAGATCGCCAGTCGCGACCGTAACATTGCCATAGTCGAGACGCGCCAGCGTCTCGGTCGCTGACCCGGCCAGCGACTCATCATTCTCCAGCGCCACGACGGAGCCGGCGATGAGCGACAGCACCGCGGAAGCGTAACCGGTCCCCGAACCGATCTCGAGCACCTTGTCCGATTTGCTGATCTCAGCGAGCTGCAGCAATTTGGCCAGCGGAGAAGGCTCCATGAGGTAGCGCGGGGCGGTGCCGCCAGTGAGCTCGATATCGGTATCGATATAGGCCAGTTCCTTCATCTTCGCTGGCACGAATTCCTCGCGTGGCACCGAGAGGAAGGCAGTCAGAACCGAATGGGATGTCACATCCGTCGTTCGGATCTGATTGTCCACCATCTTAATGCGCGCTGCTTCGAAGTTCATGATACTGCCTCGTGTGCGAATGGACGCGGCGCCGCCGACCCGGCACCCCGCGCGATCTTAGCCTGGCTGCGTGACAGCCTCTTCCTAAGCTCATAATTCGCCACACCGCCGGTTTCAAGCGACCGCGGCATTCAGCCCGCAAAAAGCGAAGCCGCCAGCGGGCAAGGCTGGCGGCTCGATGCGATCGGATTGACGACGGTTGACAAGGCGAGAGCCGTCAGCGCCCCGGAGCAGCCTCGAGCCCGACGAGCGCTATCTTGGCGTAGCCCGCTCCCTGTATGAGGTTCATGACCGCCATCAACTCGCCGTAGTCGACCAGCCGGTCGGCGCGAAGCAGGACGCGGGTTTCCTTGTTTCCGTTCGTAAGCCGGTCGAGTTCTGCCACAAAGGCGTCGCGTCCCGTCTCCTCATTGCCGATCGCGAGTGAGAGGTCCGCCTTCAACGTCACGAACACCGGCTTGTCGTCGCGTGGCGTCGGCCTGGCGACCGATTGCGGCAAGTCGACCTTCATGTCGACCGTCGCCAGGGGCGCCGCCACCATGAAGATGATCAAGAGAACCAGCATCACGTCGATGAACGGCGTGACATTGATATCGCTGTTCTCGTCGAGATCGCCGCTGCCTTCGGATATTCTTCCCGCCATGACCCTCACCCGATCCTGGCGATCGACGCATCGGCACCATGGCCGTAACCATCCTGCCGGCGCGGCTGCGTCTTGCGGATATGACGATGGTCGAGATCGCGGCTGACGAGCCTTTCAACCGCGGCGGCGGCATCCGCCAGGATCAGCTTGTACCCTCCGACCGAGCGGGCGAAGTAATTGTAGATCACCACGGCCGGGATGGCCGCGACAAGCCCGATGGCGGTCGCCAGCAGGGCCTCGGCGATGCCGGGCGCGACGATCGCCAGATTGGTGGTCTGCGCCTTGCTGATGCCGATGAAGGAGTTCATGATCCCCCAGACTGTGCCGAACAGGCCGACGAAGGGACCGACCGAGCCGATCGATGCGAGAATGCCGGTGCCTGCGCTCATCCTTTTGCCGGCGCGGATCTCGATGCGCGCGAGCAGCGAGGCGACACGTTCCTTGACGCCTGCTACCGGCGCTTGATCCAGCACCGCCTCGGAACGGGTGATCTCGTCGATTGCAGCAGCGACCATCTCGGCAGCCGCTCCAGTCTTGCGGTCGAGTTCCACCTCGGCCAGACCCTTTGCTGCACTGAGCACGCGAGCCGCGCGCTTCATCCGCGATTTCGCAAAGGCAAGCTCCAGCGTTTTGACGAAGAAAATCGCCCAAGTGACCACCGAGGCCAAAGCAAGAGATATCATCACGCTTTTGACGACCACGTCCGCTGCGAGGAACATGCCGACCGGCGACAGGTCGTGCGGAAGGATGGGGGCGCTTCCGACGACGCCTTCGGCTGGCAACGGCGTCGTTACGGGAGCCGGATTGCTCTCCGCCGCAGCCGGAGCGGCGGTCTGCTGCCCGACCGGCGCCGATGGTGCCGTCTGGGCTACGACCACAGCCGGACCCGAAAGGAAAATGGCAAGCGTAGCCGCCAGCAACATGTTCAAGGTCGGTCGGCTCCGATTCGACATCTCGTTCCTCACAATTTCGCGCGCTTTCCGATCGACGTCGGCGCGTCAGGCAGATCAATCTCAACAGGTCGCCGCTCTTTACGACAAACCAGGCTCCGATGACAAGGATTTCTGGAGTATAATAATCAGGAATAACGGCGGGGCAACGCCGAAACGGAACGGCGCGCCGCGGTACTTCCTAAATCGCGCCGCATTCGAACGTATTCGTGCGGCGCGCTTTAGGATCTGTTTGCGTGCATGTCGTCATCCCAATACCGCTGCACACTTTTGGGCGACATGCACTAGTATGCCGCCTGTTGCGAGGCAAAAGTGTCGCTGCGCCAGTCATAGCGGCGATGCTGCTGCCAAGGCCTCTGCGTCGATGGAAACGACGTCACAATGCGAAAGCGCGCAGGCCGCGCCGCACTAACAGCCGCACTAACATAAATCTCGACCGCACCGGTCTGCCGTAATGTCCTGCCCGTCACGACCAGTGACTTATCTGACGAACAGGTCGGCAACGTCCGCCGCGTTGCCGCGACCAGCAGATCGACGCGGCCGCACAGGACGGCGAAGATATCCGGCGCATCGACCACGGCAACCGTCCAGCCTTCTCGGCTGCGGCCGACGCACCATTCGTCCTTGCGGCAAGAAAAGGCTCCTGGCTTCGCGGCAGCCAGGGCCGTCGTCGCCTTGGCGGCACTCGCCACGCTATCGATCTGTTGCGAGCCTGCGCCATTCCGCGCGGGGCGGTCGACACCGTTCTTAGGGGCCTGGCCTGAGGCGGACGTCTCGACTGGCGCGGTATGGTTGTCGAGGGCAAGCGCCCGTTGCCATTGCGAGAAGATGAACTCCGGCGGCCGTGCCTTGTTGGTAGCGATCGCGTCGCCGGAGATCAGACCGACTAACTGGCCGTCCTCGGATATCGTGATCGAGGGTCGTTCCGCCTGGCGTTCCAGCGCGATGGATGACCCGCCCAGAAGGATCAGTGCGGCACCGGCGGAAGCGAGACGGGTCCTCAGCACGCAGAGCAACACGCCGCCGAAAGCGAGCAGGAAAAAGCCTGTGACGCCGATCCGACCGGTGACCCACTCACCATCGAGCGCCGCTACATAGCGCGCGACGGCAAGCATCCAATCCAGCCCCTGCCCCATCACCATCAATGGGTAAGATTCGAGCCCAAAGGGCATGAGCAGCATGGCAAAGAGGCCGAACGGCATGATGAAAATGCCGATCAACGGGGTCGTGAGCACATTCGCCAGCAGGCCGTATGCCGGCAGGCGGTGGAAATGCGCTGCGGCATAGACGGCAGTGGCCAGGCCGCCTATCAGCGATGTCGCGACGGTGGCGACGACCGGACCGGAGACTTGGCCGAGGCTCAGTCGAGACGTCTTGGCCTCCGCGTTCCGCAGCCGATGGTCGCGCCAGCGGGCGTAGCCGGCCACGAGCGCCAGGGTCGCAGCAAAGGACATCTGAAAGCCGGGACCGGCGACTGCCGAGGGCGACCACACGATGATGATGAGCGCGGCAAGCGCGACATTGCGCAGGCTGATCGAGACGCGGTCGAAAAGGACGGCGACGAGCATGATCGAGATCATGATCCAGGATCTGAGGGCCGACACCGCGCCGCCGGAAATCAGGATGTAGAGGAAAACCATCAGCAGCGCGCCCGACGCTGCATATTTCTTGATCGGCCGCTTCGCCGCAAGGCCGGGGACCAGGCTCAGCAGCGTTCGCGCGCCGATGAGGAAGGTGCCGGCTGCCAGTACCATGTTGAGCCCGGAGATCGCAAGCACGTGCGAAAGCCCGGCGGCCCGCAACGTCTCGACGGTTTCGCGACTGATGGCGCGTTCCTCGCCGGTGACCAGTGCGGCAGCGATGGCGCCGGTATCCCCGCCGATCGCCGAGCGAATCCGATTGCCGACCGCTTCGCGCAACGCCGCCAGGCGGGCGCTCGCCTGCAATGAGAGGGGGAGATCGGCGCTATCCTCCGCCCTGCGCGGCGCACCGTAGAAGAAACCGACGGCGCCCACGCCTTTGAAATAGGCATCTAACGTGAAATCGTTGAGGCCCGGCAGCGCCGGACCGGAGGGCGGCGAGAGACGAACCCGGCCCTTGATACTCGAGCCAATGGGGAAGGGTTCGTGGCGACTGCGTGCCAAAAGCGTCGCCTGCTCGGGGGGCCTGCGAAGCTTCGGCCCGGACGTCCGGACGATCTCGACCAGGTAGCGCCATCGCCCCTTGTCGTCCGGCTGACGCCATAGCACCGTCCCGCGCAGGTTCGTCGTCACCGGACCATCGAGGATAACAGTATCGACACGGCGCGTCTCGAGCGCGGCGAGCAGCATGCCGGCTGCCAGGAGAGTTGGCGCGAGCGCCAGCGGCCGCCACGCACGCATTTTTCCCCTGCACAGCGATGCAGATATGCCGAAAATGCAAAGCAGCGCTGCGAGTTTAGCAATACCGACGGTCTCTGGCAGCGAAAACCACAGAATGGCGCCAAGCGCGAGAAGCACCGGGATCAACACGAAACCATGGCCGAAATCATCTTCCTCGAGCAGCGCTGAGCGCAGAGGACCAGCTATGGAGCCCGCCGCAGATCGGAGCCGGCCGGCAGAAAAGCGGCGATCGAGCCTCGCCGAGGGAGGTTGACCTGCCTTGATCTGCGGGAGTTCGGCAGTCTGAAGGACGACCTCGGGGCCGGAGAGACGCCATGCGCTACGTTCCGTGTCGCGCATCGCTGCCTGTCCCTGCCCCTCCTGCATTTCGTTCCGCTCTGTCCCTCAGGCTGCCCGCATCGATCCTGCAACCAAAGGAAACGTATTGCAATCGGAAGACTAGCTGCCGAAAAAATAGGCAGAACTTCGAGGATAAGGCTGCCCCGCCAGATTAGCGATCATTGATCTTTGCGGATATATTGCCATAGCATACGATTGTTGCGCCGCCATATGCACATTTTCGCATCGCACAATTTGCCTTTCGTACAGCTTGGCAGTCGAAAGTAAATCATATAGCAAAATCGCAACGCTTAATTTGGTGGCACTGGACGACGTGCCACAGCGCCACTAGACGGAGGGCCCCATGTCAGGAACAAACGCGACGATCTCTATCGATGGAAAAACAGCGGACCTCCCGGTACGATCGGGCTCCATCGGTCCGGACGTGGTCGACATCGGCTCGCTCTACAAGCAGACCAAGATGTTCACCTACGATCCTGGCTTCACGTCGACGGCATCGTGTGAATCCAAGATCACCTATATCGACGGCGACGAGGGCGTATTGCTGCACCGTGGCTACCCGATCGAGCAGCTTGCCGATCACGGTGACTTCCTCGAAGTCTGCTATCTTCTGCTTTACGGCGAGCTGCCGACCAAGGCGCAGAAGGACGACTTCGACTATCGCGTGACGCATCACACCATGATTCACGAGCAGATGTCGCGGTTCTTCACCGGCTTCCGTCGCGACGCCCACCCGATGGCCGTCATGTGCGGCTGCGTCGGGGCGCTGTCGGCCTTCTATCATGACTCGACCGACATCACTGACCCGCATCAGCGCATGGTCGCCTCGCTGCGCATGATCGCCAAGATGCCGACGATTGCGGCAATGGCCTACAAGTACCATATCGGCCAGCCCTTCATTTATCCGAAGAACGACCTCGACTACGCCTCGAACTTCCTGCGCATGTGCTTTGCCGTGCCCTGCGAGGACTATGTCGTCAATCCGGTCCTGTCGCGCGCGATGGATCGCATCTTCATCCTGCACGCCGACCATGAGCAGAACGCCTCGACCTCGACCGTTCGCCTTGCCGGCTCGTCGGGCGCCAATCCGTTCGCCTGTATCGCTGCCGGCATTGCCTGCCTGTGGGGTCCCGCTCACGGCGGCGCCAACGAGGCGGCCCTCAACATGCTCGCCGAGATCGGCAGCGTCGATCGCATTCCGGAATTTATCACCAGGGCCAAGGACAAGAACGACCCGTTCCGCCTGATGGGCTTCGGTCACCGCGTCTACAAGAACTATGATCCGCGTGCGAAGATCATGCAGAAGACGACGCATGAGGTGCTGGCCGAACTCGGTCACAAGGACGACCCGCTCCTCGAAGTAGCGATGGAGCTCGAGCGCATCGCACTGACGGACGAGTACTTCATTGAGAAGAAGCTCTACCCGAACATCGACTTCTATTCCGGTATTACGCTGAAGGCGCTGGGCTTCCCCACCACGATGTTCACCGTTCTCTTCGCGCTTGCCCGCACGGTCGGCTGGATCGCCCAGTGGAACGAGATGATCGAGGATCCGGAACAGCGCATCGGTCGGCCGCGCCAGCTGTATGTCGGCGCACCGCTGCGCGATTACGTGCCGCTCTCCAAGCGCTGATCGCAGCGAAAAAGCCCGGTCAGGAATGGCCGGGCTTTTTGCTTTGGAGATAGCCGAGAACGATCTCAGCCGCTTCTTCGCCCGGCGGACGCTCTGTCGTCATGCGCTGTTGCACGATCGCGAAGCCATCGAGCATGGCGGCGCGCTGCGGCGTTTCGACCGACAGCCTCTCGAACCAACGAACCAGCGTCCCTGGCCGAATGGCCTTGTTGAAATATTCGGGAACGACCGGAAAATCGGCGATGAGGTTCGGCAGTGCCGCCGTCCAGATGCGGATCTTTTCGTGGAGAAGCGTGACGAGCCAGTCCGCCCGATAGGTCGAAACAACCGGAACGCCTGCCAGGGCCAATTCGAGAATCACCGTGCCCGACGCGGCAATCGCCGCGTCCGCCTCACTGAAGGCACGCCACTTCATCTCCGAATCAACGGTTATCTCCGGCTGGACCTTCCAGGATGTCGTCAATTCGCGCACGCGCCGTTCCTGGCGTGGCACGGTCGGCAACAGGAAACGCGTGCCGGGGTTGCGTGCCGCAATTTCCAAAACGACTTCACCGAACATCGGCAGCAGGCGGCTGACCTCGCCGGCACGCGAGCCAGGGAGCAGCAGACAGGTCTTGGTTTCGTCCCCCGGATTCATCTGCTGTCTCCGACGCCGGTGTTCCCGAACCGCGAGCAGGTTGGCGTCCGACGCCAGCCGGTGGCCGACATAGGTGGTCGGCGGACCGCCGAGCTTCGCCATCACCTCTGGCTCGAAGGGCAGGACGGCAAGTACATGATCGACATAGCCGAGCATCCGCGGCGCCCGCTCCGGCTTCCAGGCCCAGACGCTCGGACAGACATAGTCGATGATCGGCATGTTCGGCAGGGCGGCGCGCACCTGCCGGGCGACGCGATGGGTAAAATCGGGGCTATCGATAATCACGAGGGCATCCGGACACGTCGCCACGATGGCTCGAGCCGTCTGCCGGATGCGCATGAGCAGCTTCGGCAGGCGCGCCAGGACCTGCGAGAAGCCCATGATCGACAGTTCGGAATAATCGAACAGGGAGACGAGGCCCTCGGCCTCCAGCGCATCGCCACCGACGCCGACGAGTTCAATCGGCCCGTCGACCCGTGCCTGCAGCGCACGCACCAGATCGGCGCCGAGCAGGTCTCCGGAAACCTCCCCGGCGATGATCGCCAGCCGGTACGTCTGCTCTGTCATCGCGGCCGCTCCCGAGCATTCCGCTCGATCCCCAGAACAAAGAGTCCGCATCCATTCGCCGTCTCGATTACCGTCGACCGTTCGAGGACGAGTGCGCGCCCCGCCTCGACCGCTATGCCGGCGAGCCCCGCCGCCGCGGCACCCGCCACGGTCGAAGGCCCGATCGACGGCAGATCTGCGCGCTCGTCCTGTTGCGGCTTGCAGAGCTTGACAAGAACCCCGCGACGACGGCTCGATACGCGGCCATCCGCCTTCAATTCGGCGACCCGCGCCAGCATTGCGTCCGTTCCCTCGGCGCCCTCAAGCGCCACCACTCTGCCCCCGACCGCGACTGCCCCCTGCCCGATATCTAGCGCCCCCAGCGCGTCGGCGGCAGCAATGCCCGCCTCGACGTCGCGTCGATCCTCATCCGTCGGCGCATGCTCTCCAACAGGACCTGCATCCGCAAGCAGGTCGGGAACAACTTCGTGAGCGCCGATCACTCGGGCGCCGCTTGCTTCGATAAGCTCCATGGCCATGCGCAAGACGGCATCGTCGCCGCCTGAGACCAGCGTCCGCAGGACGCTCGGTACTTTTGCAAGCGTTCTCAGTGTCGGACGAATGTCACGCCAATCCGGCCGCCGACGAACTGCGCCGGAAAGCACGACTCGATCAATCCCCTCCGTCGCGAACGTTCGGCTGATCGCCGCGAAATCGCCAATGGCCAGAGTGGAGTGGTCGAATCCACTCCAGTCGGCATCGGCCTCCCGCGAAAGCGCAATGATGAACGGATCTTCCCCCTGTCTGCGGGCCGCCTCTGCGACGTGGTGGGGAAGCGCGCCGGCGCCGGCGATAATGGCAAGCCTGCCGCCGGTAGCCGGCAGGCGCGGAGCGGCCATGGGCCTCAACCCTTACCGCCGCGATTGGGCGACGACAGCGCGCGGTCGCTTTCCGCGGCAATGAAATCGAGAATCTCCAATGCCGGCGGGCAGTCGAGATATTCGTTGCGGATCGCAGCCGCGTTGGCACGGATCGATTCCGGGCCCTCGAAAATCTGTTTGTAGCAGCGACGCACCGCGTGGATGACCTGACGATCGATGCCGGCGCGCGTCATGCCGACGACATTGAGACCGCTCAGCACGCCGGGATTGCCGTTCAGCATGCCATAGGGAATGACGTCGTAGCTGACAGCCGACAGTCCGCCGATGAAGGCATTCTTGCCGACGCGGGTGAACTGATGAACGGCCGAGCCGCCGCCGAGAATAGCGCGGTCCTCGACGGTCACATGACCGGCAAGCATCACGTTGTTCGACAGGATGATATTGTTTCCGAGCTGGCAATCATGCGCCACATGCGAATAGGCGAGAAACAGATTGTTGTCGCCGACGATGGTCGCCCCGCCATGTTCGACAGTGCCGGTATTCATCGTCACGCCTTCGCGGATCGTGCATTTCTCACCGATCACAAGCGTCGTGTCGACGGCGCTGTGATGCACGCTTTGAGAATCGCCGCCTATCACCGCGCCAGGGAAGATCTTCGTTCCCTTGCCGATCGTCGTGCGCCCGATCACGACCACATGGCTCAGGAGTTCAATGTCGTCGCCCAGAACGACATTCGGCCCGATGTGGCAGAACGGGCCGACCTTGACGTTCTCGCCGATCGCCGCGCCCTCTTCGACAACCGACGCCGGGTGGACCTTGGCACTTGATGCAATCATTTTCAGGCATCTTCCTTGCTGACAATCATCGCGCCGATATCAGCTTCCGCGACAAGTTGCCCGTCAACTTTCGCGTCGCAGTGAAATTTCCAGATATTGCCCCGCTGCTTCTGCTTCGTGACGTGGAACTCGACCCGATCGCCTGGCACCACGGGCTTGCGGAACCGCGCGTTGTCTATCGTCATGAAGTAGACGAGGTTGCTGCCGATGCCCGACTTGCGTGCACAGATGGCGCCCGCCGTCTGGGCCATGCCCTCGATCAGCAGCACGCCCGGCATGATCGGCTTTTCCGGGAAATGGCCGGTGAAATGCGGCTCGTTCGCCGTCACGTTCTTGATGCCGATCGCCGAATTGTCGGCATCGATCTCGATGATCCGGTCGACGAGCAGGAACGGATAGCGGTGAGGAAGAAGTCTGAGTATCTCTTGAAGATCCGCCGTACCGAGAACTGTCGCAGCGTCATTCATCCTTGCCACCCTTTTTCTTATGCCTTTCGCTCGATCGCAGGGCGATTTCCGCGATCTCCCGCAGGAAGTCCCTCATCGGCCGCGCCGGAATTCCGCCGTATCGCTCGCCCGCAGGCACATCGCTCGCCACACCGCTCATCGCGGCGATCTGCGCTCCATCTCCAATCGTGGTATGTCCGTTGACGCCGGCATTGCCGCCGATCATCACGCCATCGCCGATGCGCGCGCTGCCGGCGATGCCGACCTGGCTGACGATGCCGCAATAGCGGCCGATGCGGACGTTGTGACCGATCTGGACGAGATTGTCGATCTTCGTGCCTTCGCCGATCACCGTATCGTCCATCGTGCCACGATCGACCGTCGTATTGGCACCAATTTCCACATGATCCTGGATGATCACGCGGCCGACCTGAACGATCTTGATCATTCCGCCCTTGGGCCCAGGCGCATAGCCAAAGCCGTCCTGGCCGATGCGCGCGCCCGGATGAATGATCACATTGTTGCCGATCAGCGCACACAGGATGCTGGCGCCAGCCGAGATCGTGCAGTCCCTGCCGATCCGAACTTGCGGCCCGATGACCGCACCGGCGGCGATCCGCGTGCCGCTGCCGATCTCGGCACCTGCGCCGACGACCGCCGTCGGCTCCACCTCGACCCCAGGCTCGAGACGGGCCGTCGGGTCGACAAAGGCTCCGGGCGCTATGCCCCGCCCGCTCGTGTTGTACGATGGACGCAACGCCTCCTCATGCAGCAACGCGCCGGCGAGCGCGAATGCGGTATGCGGCTTCTGGGTCAGGAGAACGGGAATATGACTTGGAACGATCGATGCGATCGCCTTGTCGCAGATGATCGCGGAGGCTTGGCAGGTCTCCAACTCATCCCGGCTCTTGCGCGACAGCATGTAGCAAACGTCGCCGGGCTTGGCGCGATAGACCGGCGCCACCGTGCGGATGGCATGATCGGCCACGCTGGCGTCAGTGAGTTCCGCCCCAATCCGATGCGCGAGGTCACCCAGACGAATCCCTTGATGGGGCGGAAAAAACCAGTTCTGTTCCATGGACACTCCAGAACGATTTATTGGCAGTTCTGGACTGCACTTATCAGAACGACGAGTTGATACCAAACTTGAAGTTCTGGATCTCGTCGAAGTCTTCCTTCGCAACCGGCACTGCGTAATCGACGCGAAGCGGACCGAACGGCGAAGCCCAGATCAGGCTGACACCGACGGAAGCGCGCAAGGAGGCGTCAGTACCGCGGGCGAATTCGCCCGCTCCGGTCAGCGCTACGTCGTTGCCATACAGCGTGCCCGCATCAACGAAGAAGGCACCGCGGAAGCCGCTGTCACGCGGAATGCCTGGCAGCGGGAACGACGCCTCGGCCGAGGCGGTGAAATAGGTCGTGCCGCCCAGCGCATCGCCATTGTTGGCGCGCGGACCGATACCGTTGCGCTCGAAGCCGCGAATGTCGTTGCTGCCCAGTTGGAACTGGTCGAAGACTTCCATCGAACCCGAGGTCTTGAACAGGTGCCCGGCGCTACCGGCGAGCGAGGCAATGATGTCCGCTTCGTCGTTCACCGTGTAATACCACTTGGCCTTACCTGTAAGCTTGTAGAAATCGGACGTGCCGCCAAGGCCGGCGAACTCCTGCGTCACCGATGCGAGGATACCCTCGTGCGGCAGTTGCGCGTCATCCAGCGTGTTGTAGGTGACTGACTGCGATACGGACGAACGCGTCCAGGGGCTGCCGTCGATCACGCGGTCGTAAGGCGACGACAGTTCGTCCTGATCGCCGAAATATTCAAGCTCTGTGTAGTTGTAACGCAGCGTCGTCGACAGGTTCTCGGTGATCGGCGCCGTAACGCGCAGGCTGAAGCCCTGGTCGTTGTAGCTGTAGTGATCGTCGTCGTAGTCGTGCTCGTTCTTGAAGAGGTCGAAGCCCGCAGCCAGTCGGTAGCCGAGGAAATACGGTTCCGTGAACGAGACATTGTAGGTCTGGCTGTCTTCGCCCTTGCCGGCGGCCAAGCGGATATATTGACCGCGACCAAGGAAATTCTTTTCCTCGATCGAGGCCTCGACGAGGAAGCCGCCGCCGCTGCCGGCCGCATAGCCGGCGCCGATGCCGAACGAGCCCGTCGACTGGTCCTGCACGTCGACAACGACGACGACGCGGTCAGCCGCGCTGCCCGGCTCGGTCGTGATGTTGACTGTCGAGAAATAACCGAGGGCTTCAAGCCGGCGCTTGGCGCGCGCGATCATTTCCTGGTTGAAGGCGTCGCCTTCGCCGACATCGAATTCGCGACGAATGACATAATCGCGCGTGCGGGTATTGCCGCGGATCTCGATGCGCTCGACATAGGCACGCTCGCCCTGGTCGACGAGATAGTCGACGGCGATCGTGTGGTTGGCGAGGTCGCGGTTGCCGCGCGGCGTCACGCGGGCGAAGGGATAGCCCGCCGAGGCGACACGCTTGGAGATCGCGCTCATCGTGTCCTGGATGTCCTTGGCCTTGTAGACCGAACCTTGATGGCTCTGAACGAGGCCCTTCAACTCCTCGGCATTGACGCCTTCGACGGTCGATTCGACATTGATCGCGCCGAAGTCGTAGCGCGGCCCTTCCTCGACGGTGATCGTCACCGTGTATTCGTTGGACGCCTCGTTGAGCGTCGCTTCGGACGAAATGATACGGAAGTCGGCAAAGCCGCGATTGTAGTAGAACTGGCGGAGCAGTTCTTCGTCGGCGCGGAGCTTATCGGGGTTGTAGACGTCCTTGCGTGTCAGGAACGAAAAGATTCCGGACTCCTTGGTCGCAATCACCGACTGCAGGCGACCGTCACTGTAGGCCTCGTTGCCTACGAAATTGATCTGCGTGATCTTCGTGCGCTCGCCTTCGTTGATGACGAAGGCGAGGTTGACGCGGCCTTCGGCGATCGGAACGACCTGCGTCGTCACGGTGACGTCGCTGCGGCCGATGGCGGCATAGGCATCCTTGATGGCCTGGATATCGGTCTCGACCGTTGCTTCGCTGTAGGGACCGAGCGGCTGCGTGCGGACGACACCCTGGAGCTTATCGTCCTTGATCTTGCGGTTACCGTTGAAGACGACCTGGTTGACGAGCTGATTCTCGCTGACGTTCACGACGAGCGTGCCGCCGGATACGCTGATGCTGACATCGGAGAAATAGCCGGTTGCATAAAGGCGCTTCACCGAAGCGTCGATATCCGCGTTGCTGAAGGTCCTGCCGGGGACAATAGTTATGTTCGCGCGAACGGTTTCCGGGCTGACACGCGTGGCACCACGCACTTCAACACGGTTGATGACCGCGGCTTGTGCGACCGACGCGCTCGCAACCAGCGCCGCACCGGTTCCTGTCGCAACCATGCTTGCCGACAGCGCAAACGCCGACACCGCGTTCAAAAACCTTGAACCAGCTTTCATTGCAATTCTTACCTTTTTCCAACGTCCCGCGGCAATTTCGTACCGACTCCGGTCACGGTTGCCGTTTTACCCGCTTTTCCCATACAAGCAAGCCAGCTCGTTAATTTCTGTTTACTTCAATTCGAACCGTGGCTTAACAGCCACTACGGCGTTGCGTTATCGTAAACAAATCGTTGCAAAGCAAGCTTGTGAAACTCGCTCGTTCACAGCTTTCCTGAAAGTTCGGATCCCCTCATTCGCGCCCGCAATGCTAACCGAACAGCCAGTTGATGTCGTTCCAGGCGGCAAAGACGGTGAGCATCAGCACCATGGCAAAGCCGATCCGGAACGCGAGCTCCTGGGCCGCCGGGCCGACCGGTTTGCCGCGCAGCGCCTCGACCGCATAGAACATGAGATGGCCGCCATCAAGAACCGGAACCGGCATGAGGTTAAGCAATCCTATCGAAACCGAGAGGACCGCGGCAAAGTTGAGCACTTCGGCAATGCCGAGTTTTGCCATCTGTCCGGACATTTGTGCGATGCGGATCGGTCCGCCCACCTGGTCGGCGTTCATCCGGCCGACGAACAAATTCGATAAATAATCGAACGTACCGGTGACGATCCGCCAGCTCTGCAACGCCCCCTGCCCGACCGCCTCGAGGGGACCATAGGTCTCGACGCGGAAATTGCCGGCCTCTTGATTCGTACCGATGCCGATCTTTCCTTCCTCGACCTTGTTGCCGAGCGGGTCGACCGATTCGGTGCGTTGCGGCACCATGTCGAGGTCGACGACCGCGCCGGCACGATCGATACGCACCTTGATCGGCAATTCCGGGCGAACACTGACGTAACGGCGAACGTCGTCGAAGGTGGCGATCCGCTTGCCGTCGATCGAAATCAACCTGTCGCCCGGCAGGACGCCGGCCTTTTCGGCTGCACTGCCAGGTGCCACGAATGCCACCACCGGATCGGCGACGGCCCGGCCGTAGATCGAAAAGAGGACGGCAAAGATCGCAATCGCCAGGAGAAAGTTGGCGATCGGCCCGGCCGCGACAGTTGCCGCCCGCTTCCACAGCTTGGCGCCGAGGAAGGTCCGGGCGCGCTCTTCCGGTTTTATCGTTTCCAGCCGCCGGTAGTCGGGCGTGCTTGCCGCATCCTCGTCGCCGAAGAACTTCACATAGCCGCCAAGCGGAATTGCACAGAACTTCCATCTCGTTCCGAGGCGATCCGTCCAGCCGAAGAGTTCCGGGCCGAAGCCGACGGAGAAGGCGACGATGCGAATGCCGGACCAGCGACCTACGAGGTAGTGCCCCATTTCATGGACGAAGACCAGCAGTGTCAGGAGGAACAGGAAGGTGGGAATGGTGTATTGCAGATTGTCAAGCAGAAGGCTCATATCGATTCCTATCGCATCCGCTGTTGTCGCCGCCGTCAGACTTCGGATTGCCGCGCGATCTTACGCTGATTTCTAGTGGTGTTTAAGAAACTATGCAGCAGCCCCGGATGTGATGACAAAAGCGTGAGGCTTCCTGGTTACAGTCCCAACAGGACGGAAGCGAAGTTCTCGTTCCTTCCGCCACCAAGCAGGAGCTGAACCAGGACCAGAAGCAGCGCCGCGACACTGGCGAAAATCAACCCGTCAACTCGGTCCATGACGCCGCCGTGTCCAGGGATCAGTCGGCCGGAATCCTTGACGCCGAAGCGGCGCTTCACGAAGGATTCGAAAAGGTCCCCGATCTGGCTGGCAACAGAGAGCAACAGCGCCACGACCGGGAGACGCACCTCGTCGAGCGAGAAATGCGCCATGAAGACTGCGACGCCCGCGAGAACACCGCAAACCGCGCCACCGATCGCCCCCGACCAAGTCTTGCCGGGCGAAATCGCAGGGGCCAGTTTCGGACCGCCGACCGCCCGCCCGACGAAATAGGCGAAGATATCCGTTCCCCAGACGACGGCGAACACGAAGAGCATGGCAATGAGGCCCAGGTAATCCGCACCACGGATGGCCGCCAGCGATATGCTCGTCAGTCCGGCATAGGCGACACCAGCCGGCAGCCACCAACTCGTCTTCTTGAGCAACACCCAGAGACCCGAAAGGACCAAGCTGCCGCCGAGCACCGGCAGGCTGTAGGGCATGTAGTCCATCAGCACCAGGGCGGCGATGACGACCTGCGCAAGCCAGCCCACGGCATTGCCCTGGAAATCCCGCTCGGCAAGCTTCGTGATCATCGACCATTCGTAGTAGACGAGCAGGCCGATTGCGACAGACAGAAGCTGGAAGGCGAAGCCGCCCGCCCAGGTGGCGCCGAGTGTTATCGCCGCGAGCACGAGGCCCGATGCAATGCGCAGCTTGAGTTCTCTCTGCATCAGGACCCGACCGCCAGAGTCGGTTGCGGCAGCCCGCCGAATCGGCGTTCGCGGGAGGCGTATTTCTCGATGGCGGCGATGAATGTATCGCGCGTGAAGTCCGGCCAAAGTTCGGGAATGAACAGCAATTCGGAATAGGCCCCCTGCCAAAGCAGAAAGTTGGAAAGGCGCTCCTCGCCGCTCGTTCGAAGAATGAGATCCGGGTCGGGTATGCCTGCGGTGTCGAGCGTCGCCGCGATCCGGCCGGCGGTAATATCGTCCGGACGAAGGCGGCCGGCGGCCACCTCTTCTGCGAGACGCCGCATCGCTCTCGCCAGTTCGTCGCGTGCGCCGTAGTTGAAGGCGATCACCAATGTGATCCCGGTGTTGCCGCTCGTCGTCTCCTCGGCCTCGATCAAGAGCGGCAGGATGTCGCCGCTCAAATTAGCGCGATCGCCGATGACGCGGATACGGACGTTCTCGCGATGAAGATCCGCGAGATCCCGCCGAATAAACGCCTTGAGCAAGCCCATGAGGTCGCTGACCTCGTCTTCCGGCCTGCTCCAGTTCTCCGAGGAAAACGCGAAGAGCGTCAGATAGCGGATGCCGAGCTCGGCAGCCGTCTTGACCGCACCGCGTACGGCCTCGACGCCCTTGCGGTGGCCCATCGTCCGGGGCAATCCACGCGCGTTCGCCCAACGACCGTTGCCGTCCATGATGATGGCGACGTGAGCCGGCACGTTTGTGGAAACGAATTCTTGCATGGGCCGTCCGAAACTAGAGACTCGATTTTCCGCGGTCAGACCTGCATGATTTCCTTTTCCTTCTCCGCGAGCAAGCGGTCGATTTCGGAAATCACTTCGTCGGTCATCTTTTGCACCCGCTCGGACTGAGCGCGGCTCTCGTCCTGGCTGATCTCGCCATCCTTTTCGGCTTTTTTCAGACCGTCCATGCCATCGCGCCGGACGTGACGCGCCGCGACTTTGCTCTTCTCTGCATAGTCGTGCGCGACCTTGACCAGGGATTTGCGCCGCTCCTCGTTCAGTTCCGGCAGCGGAATGCGCAGATTCTGCCCATCGATGATCGGGTTGAGACCAAGATTGGACTCCCGTATCGCCCGATCGACAGCACCGACCATGGACTTGTCCCAGACGGAAACCGAGAGCATCCGCGACTCCGGTACCGTGATGTTCGCGACCTGGTTTAGCGGCATGCGCGAACCGTAGGCTTCGACAGTCACCGGATCGAGAACGTTCGCGGATGCGCGGCCGGTGCGCAGCGACGCGATGTCGTGCTTGAATGCGGCGATCGCTCCGTCCATGCGGCGCTTCAATTCCTTCAGATCCACACCTTCACTCATGGTTCAGACTCCCATTCTTCATCTCGAGGGCCGTTTGGGCCTCTGCAGATTATCAATTATTATCCGACACGATGGTGGCGCGACCGCCGCCGGTCAATATGTCCGCGAAGCCACCTTTCTCATGGATCGAGAATACGACGATCGGAATGGCATTTTCCCGCGCCAGCGCCACTGCGGCAATGTCCATGACGGCGAGCCCCTTCTCGAGGACCTCGCTGTGGGTCAGGCGATCGAAGCGCGTCGCGGATGGGTCCTTCTTCGGATCGGCGGAATAAATCCCGTCGACCTGCGTGCCCTTGAAGATCGCCTGCGCCCCCATTTCCGCCGCGCGGAGCGCCGCTGCGGAGTCCGTGGTGAAGAAGGGATTGCCGGTGCCACCGGCGAAGATCACGACCCGGCCGAGCGAAAGATGATAGAGCGTGGCGCGCTGCGAGAAGCTCTCGCAGATCTCCGGCATGGCGATCGCCGACAGCACGACTGTATCGATATCCAGCTTGCGCAGCGAGGTCGCGAGCGCAAGCGCATTGATGACGGTCGCCAGCATGCCCATGTGGTCGCCGGTCACCCGGTCGCCGCCCTTCGAGGCGACGGCGACGCCGCGGAAGATGTTGCCGCCGCCGACGACGACGCCGACTTCGACACCCATGGCTCGCGCCTCGGCAATGTCCGAGGCGATCCGATCGGCCACGGCCACATCGATGCCGAAGCCCTGGCTTCCCATCAAGGCTTCACCGGAGGCTTTGAGAAGAACGCGCGTGTAGATTGGCTTGGCCGACATCATCACTCCTGAGCAGATCGGCACGCATGCGACAGACGCGCACAGCGGCGTGAGGACAAATCGTCTTGCGTGGTATCGACCGACCTGGCACAGCCCGGGCGGGTCCGCCGCAATAACGCATGCCGGATACACGAAGGGCACCGCGTTGTCACGCGATGCCCCCAGCTTTTCCCAATTGGAAAGAAGAAATCAAGCCTTTGCGGCCGCCGCAACTTCCGCCGCGAAATCGGATTCTTCCTTCTGAACGCCTTCGCCGAGCAGCAGGCGCGCGATACCGGCAACCTCGATCGGTGCACCGACGGTCTTCTCGGCATCCTTGATGGCTGCCTCGACGGTCTGGTCGGGGTTCATGACGAAAGCCTGCGACAGAAGCGCGACTTCTTCGAAGAACTTGCGCATGCGGCCGTCGACCATCTTCTCGATGATGTTGTCCGGCTTGCCGGAAGCGCGCGACTGTTCGATGAAGACGTTGCGCTCACGCTCGGCGACGGCCGGGTCGATCTCGCTCGGACGAACGGCGAGCGGGTTGGTCGCAGCAACATGCATCGCAACCTGACGGCCGATCGCATTCAGCGCTTCCTTGTCGCCAGTCGACTTCAGCGCGACCAGAACACCGAGCTTGCCGATACCGTCGCCAGCCACGTTGTGGATGTAGGTCGCAACCACGCCGTCCTCGACCTTGAGCAAGGCGGCGCGGCGCAGCGTCATGTTTTCGCCGATCGTTGCGATCGCATCCTTGATGGAATCCTCGACAGATTTTCCGGTCGCCGGATAGGTCGCCTTGGCGACGGCCCCTACGGTGCCGTCGGTGCCAAGCGCGACATTAGCGACGCCGCGAACCAGGTCCTGGAAAGCATCGTTGCGGGCCACGAAGTCGGTTTCGGAGTTGATTTCGACGACGACGGCCGTGTTGCCGGCGCTGGCGATGCCGATGAGGCCTTCGGCCGCCGTGCGGCCGGACTTCTTGTCGGCCTTGGCAATGCCCTTAGCGCGCAGCCAGTCGATGGCAGCTTCCATGTCGCCGTTGGTCTCGGCAAGGGCCTTTTTGCAATCCATCATGCCTGCGCCCGTCTTTTCGCGCAGTTCCTTCACCATTGCGGCAGTAACAGTCATCTTGTTGCCTCTTGTCTGTTTCGCTGGCGCGCCAACCGCGAATGGCGCCGTGCCAGTGGGTTTGGCAGGGAATGGCCCTTCACTGTGACATCGTTATGACGCCGTCATTCGATGCTTGCGCGGGTAAGGGTAGTCCCGGCACCATTCCTTGCTGAAAAGAACAAGGCCGTTCAGATTTTCATCGCAAACGGCCTCGTCCCGCTATTTCCTGGGTGCGACAGCTTACTGCATGTTTCCTTAAATCCTAGCCGATTCAAGGACAAAAACATGCAGCAATTCAAAGTGCTACAGCGACCTTTGTGCGTCTGAAGAGACGCACGGCGCGGTAGGCTGCCGGACGCCCGATCAGGCTTCGGACGATTCGTCGAGAGCCGGCTCGACCGGAGCCTCTTCGGCTGCGCCGAGATCACGACCGGAAGCGCCCTGCTGGCGGGCGATGCCATCGATGGCGGCACGGGCGATGAGATCGCAATAGAGAGCGACCGCACGCGACGCATCGTCATTGCCGGGGATCGGATAGTCGATCTGGTCCGGATCGCAGTTGGAATCGATGACGGCAACGACCGGAATGCCAAGGCGCTTGGCTTCTTCGATCGCGATCGATTCCTTGTTGGTGTCGATGATGAACATCAGGTCCGGCGTGCCGCCCATGTCGCGGATACCGCCGAGGGCGCGGTTCAGCTTCTCGCGCTCGCGTTCGAGGTTCAGGCGCTCCTTCTTCGTGAAGCCGGAGGCTTCCGAAGCGAGGATTTCGTCGAGCTTGCGCAGGCGCTGGATCGAGTTCGAGATCGTCTTCCAGTTGGTCATCATGCCGCCGAGCCAGCGGGCATTGACGTAATACTGGGCAGAGCGCTTTGCAGCGTCGGCGATGATCTCGGACGCCTGGCGCTTGGTGCCGACGAAGAGCACGCGGCCGCCATTGGCAACGGTGTCGCTGACGACCTGCAGGGCACGCGACAGCAGCGGCACGGTCTGGGCGAGGTCGATGATGTGAACGTTGTTACGATCGCCGAAGATGTACGGCTTCATCTTCGGGTTCCAGCGGTGCGTCTGGTGACCGAAGTGCACGCCTGCTTCGAGAAGCTGGCGCATGGTAAAGTCAGGCAATGCCATGCCTTTTTCTCCTTTTCCGGTTGAACCTCCGCAAGGCGTCGAGCGCATCTTGATGCGCCCACCGGCGGAACAATCCGGATTTCTCCCGGAAAATCCCATGCCTCACGTGTGGAATGGTCAGCCCCTTAGCTGCAACTGCCCGATAAATCAAGGCAGGAAGTCTGTTTTTTACCGCTGTCTAGAGGGTGTCGCATGTCTTTGCCCCGAATCCGCTCCACAGTTCGGGTGACAGGCGCTACTTGCACTCTTCCGCATTGAAGACTTCGAGATCGGCAAGCTTACCGGAAAGCACGAAGTCGCCGTAGTCCATCGTCAGGTCGCGCGTGACGCCATTCTCGTAAAGCTTGAAGGACATGCGGTAGATGGGCAGCGCATCGCCGCTCGCCTCGTCGTTGAAGTAGGATATCGTCACCGGCCAATAGCTGTCGCCGGCGAGCTTCCCTGCCTTTCCGGCGTCCGCATCGTCGGACGTGGGCTTGCCCGGCTTGCCGACGAAGGTAGAGGTGATCAGCGTCTTGTCGCCCGAATCGGAGCCATCGAAGATACGGGATTCAAAAAGCGTCTCACCGCGCTTGGCCCGCTCGATCACCTCCAGCATATGCTCGGTCGGGAACCGGCTCTGGGCCAGAGCCACTTCGCGCTTGTCGGGCGCGGTGAGTTCGACCTTGACACCGGACTTGTCGTCGTGAGCGCTTCCGCGCACCTCCTTGTCCAGCTTCTCATCGGTAAAGGAGCGGGTGAGGAAGCGGAAACTCCTGTTCTTCATGTCCTCGTAGGTGGTGGTCTGCTGGTCGGTCAGGCGAACTTCCTCGCCGGTGTCGACCTGGGTGACGAAGCGGAAGCTCACCGTATATCCCTCGCAGGCCGACCCGTTGAACTCATAGACCATGCGTCCATACATGCCGGTGATGCCGGAGCGATCGGAGGCATTTTTCAGTTCAAGATCGTAGACGGCGCGGTGCGGTGCCAGTGCGCTCGCGTGCGCAGCGCCCGCGACGGTCACGGCGGCGAGGCAGGCGCTCCCCAGTGTGAGACGACCGAAGCCTTTACGAAACATCCGTTTCCTCCTGTTGGACTCGCCGGCAATGGGATAAACAAACATTCGGCAGAAGCGAGGCAGATCCGTTCCGTGCCTGTCACGATCCTGTTTTGCATGCAGGATTTTATCACAAAAGACAACAAGGGAGCCTTCCATGTCCGCAGAGATCGAAACGCGTCTCAACGAACTTGGCATCGTCATTCCAGAGGCGGTGGCGCCGGTCGCGAATTATGTGCCTTACGTCATTACCGGCTCGACGCTCTACATCTCCGGCCAACTGCCCATGGAAGCAGGCAAGGTCGCTGTGACTGGCCATGTCGGCAAGGATGTCGACGTCGCGGCCGCGCAGCGCGCCGCCGAACTCTGCGCAGTCAACATCCTGGCCCAGGCCAAAGCCGCTCTTGGCGGCGATCTCGGACGCATTCGCCGGCTCGTGAAGATCAACGGCTTCGTCGCCTCCGTTCCGGAGTTCACCGAGCAACACCTCGTCATCAACGGCGCGTCGAACTTCCTTGCCGCCGTGCTCGGCGAAGCCGGCAAGCATGCGCGGGCCGCCGTCGGCATGGCGTCCCTGCCCTTCAACGCGGCCGTCGAAATCGACGCCATCCTCGAAATCGCCTGATCAGGGACTCTCGATGAAGGATATTTCCTGGCTCAAAGCCCAGCCGATCGCCCATCGCGGTTACCACGACATGAACCGAGAAGTCTGGGAAAATACACTCTCAGCCTTCTCCCGCGCCGCAGAAGCAGGCTTTGCGATCGAATGCGATCTGCAGTTTACATCGGATAGCGTTCCGGTCGTCTTCCACGACCACGACCTTCAGCGTCTTTGCGGCATTAGGGGGGACGTGCGGGCGAAGACCGCCGGCGAGCTCGGCCTATTGTCGATCGGCGGCACGAAGGACAAGGTGCCGACGCTCACGCAGATGCTCCGTCTCGTCGACGGACGGGTGCCGCTCGTCCTCGAACTCAAGGGCCGCGAAGATGACGACGAGGGCTTTGCGGCGGCCGTGCTCGAGACGCTCGAGGGGTACAAGGGACCGGTCGCGCTGATGAGCTTCGATCACTGGCTGCTCAAGGATCTGAAGGCGCTCGACGCCCCTTATCCGCTCGGCCTTACCGCTGACGGCGCCAATCCGGAAAAATTCTTCGTGCACGAGGAGGCCATGCAGCTCGGGCTCGATTTCATCTCCTATTTCTACGGCGATCTGCCGAACCCCTTCGTAACCAAGGAGCGAGCGCTCGGCCGTACCATCATCACCTGGACGGTGCGGGACGGCCGAGCGCAGGAGCACACCTTCGCCCACGCCGATCAGATGACGTTCGAGGGTTTCGATCCCAGGGAGACCATGATTTCCTAGGCGCATGTCAGACGCGATCAACATCCGCATAGAACATTCGTTCACTTCGATCCCGCCGGCGAGCTGGAACAGGCTTGCCGGCGCCTCGAAAGACTTCCCCGGCACGGCCTATAATCCCTTCGTCTCGCACGCCTATCTGTCGGCGCTCGAGGAGTCGGGCTCGGCGACGGCGGAGACGGGTTGGCTCGGTCAGCATCTCTTGATGGAGGATGCCGATGGCTTCCTGCGCGGCGCCCTCGTCTGCTACATGAAGAACCATAGCCAGGGCGAATATGTCTTCGACCATGGATGGGCAAACGCCTTCGAACAGGCCGGCGGCCGCTACTATCCGAAGCTGCAATGTTGCGTGCCGTTCACGCCGGTGGCTGGGCCACGCCTGCTCAGCGCCGCGGGCGGCGATCCGCGCCCGGTGCGCGAGGCGCTTGCCGCCGGCCTCAAGGAACTCTCGCGCCGTCACGGCGTCTCCTCCGCCCACGTCACCTTCGTCCCCCCTGAGGAAATGCCGAGCTTCGAACGATCCGGGTTTCTGCACCGGATGGACCAGCAATTCCATTTCATCAATGAAGGCTACGGCTCGCACGACGACTTCCTCGCCACGCTTGCGTCGCGAAAGCGCAAAGCGCTGAAGAAGGAGCGTCGGGCAGCCGTCGAAAATGGAATTACCATCGACTGGCTGACGGGCCGCGATCTTACCGAAGCCATCTGGGACCAGTTCTTCGCTTTTTACATGGATACCGGCGGACGCAAATGGGGCCGGCCCTATCTGACCCGCGCCTTCTATTCGCTCATCGGCGAGCGGATGGCAGACGACATTCTATTGGTCATGGCCAAGCGCGGCGGCCGATATATCGCCGGCGCGATCAATTTCATCGGCGGCGATGCGCTCTACGGGCGCCATTGGGGCTGCATCGAGGAACATCCCTTCCTGCATTTTGAAGTCTGCTATCACCAGGCAATCGACTTCGCGATCGCCAGAGGGCTGAGGCGCGTCGAAGCGGGCGCGCAGGGCGAGCACAAGTTGGCGCGCGGCTACATGCCGGTCACGACCCATTCCGCCCATTTCATCACCCATCCAGGTCTGGCAAGGGCGGTCGCGGATTACCTCGAACGGGAGCGCCGCGACGTCGAAGAAACCGGCGAATTCCTTGCCGAGCACGGGCCTTTCCGCAAGGGTGAGCGCCAACAACATTGACCAAAAGCGAACTTCCGCGACGAACCGACAAGAGGAAACGACATGAGCGGCTATGACACCAACAACATTTTCGCCAAGATCCTGCGCGGCGAAATTCCTTCGCATCGGGTCTACGAGGACGACGCAACGGTGGCGTTCATGGACGTCATGCCGCAGGCGGAAGGGCATGTGCTCGTCCTGCCGAAGTCGCCATCGCGCAACATTCTCGATGCGGACGCCGCCACCCTGCCGGCGCTCATCGCCACTGTCCAGAAGATCGCGATTGCCGCCAAGGACGCTTTCGACGCGGACGGCGTGACGATCATGCAGTTTAATGAGCCGCCGGCCGGCCAATCCGTCTTCCACCTGCATTTCCACGTGATCCCGCGCCGGGAAGGCATTCCGCTGAAGCCACATTCCGGGAAGATGGAGGATGGCGAGCTATTGGCAGCCAATGCCGAGAAGATCCGGCGAGCGCTGATCTAGACGACCTGCCGTCAGAACCCCAGCCACCATAGCCCGATGGCGAGCACCGCGATCGATGTCGCGATGCCCGCGACCGGCTTTTGCCGGGCGAGAAAGAAGGCGATTGCGCCGATGACAACGGCGCCGAGCCGCAGCCACAGGGGCGACTGCGCGAGGACCCCGGTCGGATAAAGGATGAGCTTCGCGATCACCGCGGCGACCAAGGCGGTCGCGACCGCCCTCACCCAATTCAATGCCTCCGAATCATCGCGAAGCCGCTTGCCGGCGAGCACGCCGAGCCAGCGCCAGAGATCGGTGGCGAGCCAGCCGGCTACGGCAATGAAGGCATAGGCCCACCATCCGTCGGTCCAGGTCACGGGCGCGCCTCCCGTCGCGAACGCCAGAAGCGCTCCGCGCCCCAGGCAAGCGTGCCGCCTATGACGCCGGCCAGGAGGATGTCGAATTCCGGTGCGATCCAGTAGAACAGCGGGCCCGCAACGAGGCCGATCGCAAGCGCCACATAGATGACCGGCTGTCGGGCCGAGTGCCAGATCGAAGTGAGAAAATAGACCGGCGTCAGGAAGAAAAGGCAGCCCGCCACCAGCGGCGGAAAGTCGGCGACAAGATGATAGACGATGCCGACCAGCACCATGTTAGCCGCCACCAGGGTAATGCCGAAGCCGGCGAAGAAGGCGACGCGATGGTCGCGCGGCACCTGCGGTACACGCTCCATCGCGAAGACCCACGCGGTGATGGCCACGAAGTGCGACAGGACGAGCAGCAGCCAGGTCGGCGTTTTCGAGCTGCGCAATTCCGGAACGAGCGCCGCGACCATCGGCATCAGGCGGACCGATGAGAGAGTAACCGCCAGGAACGCAGTCGCAAGACTCGCGCCGCTCAGGATCGAGCTGACGAGAATGACCTTCGCCGGCAAGGCCCAAACGATTCCGGTCATGAAGACGACCTGCTCCGGCGGGATGCCGGCCTGAACGGTCAGCGAGCAAAAGCCGACGAAGGAAAGCATCAGGATGACGGCCGGAAGACTGAAAATCCCCCGGGCGCCCGTCAAAAACCAGGCAAGCGTTGACCGTTCGTCTTCGAAATCATCCATGGAAATCACGCGGAATGGGACTGCCCCGCTCAACAAGACGGTGCCGGGTGAAGCCACCCGGCACCGTCTGCGAAAATCGCGATTGCGCTATTTCTTGCGCGGGACTTTGGGGACCGTTCTGCCCTTCAGCGGAACCGCATCCGAAGCTGCCTTGGCGGACTTCTTCGGTTTCGATTTCGGCCCAGCCTCGGCGGCGACGGTTTCCACCTCCGATTTCTTCGGCTTGACGTTCTTGCCGCCGGGCCGCGACACTTCCGCCTTCGGCTTGATCGGTGCCGTCTCGGGCACGGCATCGAGGAGCAACCCCTCGGTACCGTCCTCCTTCGTGCCGATCGTCACCTTGACGACGCCGCCCTTCTTGAGCTTGCCGAAGAGGATTTCGTCGGCGAGCGGCTTCTTGATGTTTTCCTGGATGACGCGCGCCAGCGGCCGTGCGCCCATCTTTTCGTCGTAGCCCTTGTCCGCAAGCCAGGCGATCGCCTCCGGCGCGAGGTCGAAGGTGACGTTGCGCTCGGCCAGCTGCGTCTCGAGCTGCATGACGAACTTCTGCACGACCTGATGAATGACAGGCGTGGGCAGCGAGTTGAACGGAATGACCGCATCCAGACGGTTGCGGAACTCCGGCGTGAACAGGCGATTCAGGGCTTCGACGTCCTCGCCGGTGCGCTTCGACGAGCCGAAACCGATTGCCGGCCGCGCCATGTCGGAGGCGCCCGCATTGGTCGTCATGATCAGGATGACGTTGCGGAAGTCGATCTTCTTGCCGTTGTGGTCGGTCAGCGAGCCGTGATCCATCACCTGCAGAAGGATGTTGAAGAGGTCCGGATGGGCCTTCTCGATCTCATCAAGCAGCAGCACGCAGTGCGGATGCTGGTCGACGCCGTCGGTCAGGAGACCGCCCTGGTCAAACCCGACATAGCCGGGCGGTGCGCCGAGCAGACGGGAAACCGTATGCCGCTCCATATATTCCGACATGTCGAAGCGCAACAGTTCGACGCCGAGCGACGTCGCCAGCTGTTTCGCCACTTCGGTCTTGCCGACACCGGTCGGGCCGGTGAACACGTAGCAGCCGATCGGCTTGTTCGGTTCCCGCAGCCCGGCGCGTGCGAGCTTGATCGACGAGGCGAGTGCCTCGATCGCCAGATCCTGGCCATAGACGACCGAGCGAAGTTCCTTCTCCAGACTGGCGAGAACGGCTTCGTCGTCCTTGGAAACCGACTTCGGCGGAATGCGCGCCATCGTGGCGACCGTCGCCTCGATCTCCCTTTCGGTGATCAGCTTGCGGCGCTTGCTGACAGGCAACAGCATCTGCGCCGCTCCCGATTCGTCGATGACGTCGATCGCCTTGTCCGGCAGCTTGCGGTCATTGATGTAGCGGGCCGAAAGCTCGACGGCCGCCCTGATCGCATCGTTCGAATATTTGAGGTGGTGATACTCCTCGAAATAGGGCTTCAGCCCCCTCATGATCTCGATTGCGTCAGCGACCGTCGGCTCGTTGACGTCGATCTTCTGGAAACGGCGGACAAGCGCCCGGTCCTTCTCGAAGAACTGGCGATACTCCTTGTAGGTGGTCGAACCGATGCAGCGGATCGAGCCGGAAGAGAGCGCCGGCTTCAGAAGGTTGGACGCATCCATCGCACCGCCCGAGGTCGCGCCGGCGCCGATCACCGTATGGATCTCGTCGATGAAGAGGACGGCGCCGGGATAGTCCTCGAGTTCCTTGACGACCTGCTTCAGCCGCTCTTCGAAATCGCCGCGATAGCGCGTGCCGGCGAGCAGGGTTCCCATGTCGAGCGCAAAGATCGTGGCGTCCTGAAGTGCCTCCGGCACCTGCTTCTCGACGATGCGCTTGGCAAGCCCTTCAGCGATCGCCGTCTTGCCGACGCCGGGGTCGCCAACATAGAGCGGGTTGTTCTTGGACCTCCGGCAAAGGACCTGGATGGTCCGGTTTACCTCGGCGTGCCGGCCGATCAGCGGATCGATCTTACCGGACTTGGCCTTTTCGTTCAGGTTGACACAGTAGGCCGTCAGCGCATCCTGCTGCTTTTTCGGACTGGCTTCCTCGCTCTCGCGCGGTGACTTCTGTTCCGATTCCTGGTCCTCTGCGCCACGCACCGGCCGCGATTCCGAACTGCCCGGCCGCTTGCCAATGCCGTGCGAAATGAAATTCACCGCATCGTAGCGCGTCATTTCCTGCTCCTGCAGGAAATAGGCCGCATGGCTCTCGCGCTCGGCGAAGATCGCGACGAGCACATTGGCTCCCGTCACCTCTTCGCGGCCGGAGGACTGCACATGGATGACGGCCCGCTGGATCACGCGCTGGAAGCCGGCGGTCGGCTTCGAATCTTCGTCATAGCCGGTGATCAGATTGGATAATTCGTTGTCGACATAGTCCGTCACGGTCTTGCGAAGCGTTTCTAGATTTACATTGCATGCGCCCATCACGGCCGCCGCATCGGCATCATCGATCAATGCCAGCAGCAGGTGCTCGAGCGTCGCATATTCATGATGGCGCTCGTTGGCAAAAGTCAGTGCCTGATGCAGCGCCTTTTCGAGGCTGGGCGAAAATGTTGGCACGTTAGATCCTCATTTCTTTTCCATGACGCATTGCAAGGGATGCTGATGCTGCCTGGCGAAATCCATTACCTGCGTCACTTTGGTTTCGGCGACTTCGTAGGTAAAGACGCCGCATTCTCCAACGCCGTGGTTGTGGACATGAAGCATGATGATCGTCGCTTGTTCCCGGTCCTTTTGAAAAAAACGTTCCAGGATATGGACGACGAACTCCATCGGCGTGTAATCGTCATTCAAAAGCAGAACGCGGTACAAACTCGGCTTCTTGGTCTTCGGCTTGGTGCGTGTGATAACGGACGTGCCGCGATTGGGGGCGCCTCCGTTTCCATCGCTACCCTGCTGCATCCGGACCGGCATGGCGATCATTCTGTTTCATTCCCTTGACAGCCGCAATCCATGAAGGTGGCTGCAGCATGCTTGCCTTTATCTAATGGTTCGTTCTTGGATTTTAAGACCGAACCAACGCACTGCAATCATATTCGCACGGCCGAACACAAGATTGATCAAATTTCTTCGGGCGCTACGCTCGGCATTAAGCCTCTTCCCAAGATCTCCAGGGGCCGAGCATTTCAGAACGACAAGGCCGGCCGCGGCAACCGCGACCGGCCTTGTTGCGATAGCAATGGTCTCTAGCGTCAGGCGGCGGCAGCAGACTTCACGGCTGCAGTTGTCTTGGCGACCGGTGCCTCATAGGGCTTGTAGGCGTCCTTGGCGAGATCGGCATACATTTCACCGATCTTCGATGCTTCGGCGACGAAAGCTTCGTAGCTCGACTTCAGATAGTTCGTCTGGAGTTCGAAAGCAGCCTCGAGGCTCTTGGTGCTGGACAGCTTTTCGAGATGAGCGATACCGTCTTCGAAGGACTTCTTCGAAAAGTCTGCTGCTTCGGTCGCAATGGCCTGATAGCCCTTGGTCAGCGCCGAGTAGCTCTTCACAGCCACATCCAGTGCTTCCTTGCTTTTCTTGTTTGCGTCGTCGAGGTTAAACATCAAGCTTCTCCTTGTGGGCGGTGGGCAGGCGTTAGTCTAGGTGCACTGCACAAAAAGTCAAGTTCAGTGTGCGATGCAGTAAACCATAATGCTTGCAACGACTTGATGAAGCTTCAGCCGTCATCGACAAATTTCAGTAAAAATATGACTTAATAAGAAAAGCCGGCCCGATAGTTCAGGCCGGCAGCGGTGGGTGATGAGTTCCGCGGGGCCCTCACGGCCGGCGCGTCGCTGCAGTTCACAGATCTACGTCGAGGATCGCCATCGAGAAATTATAGGAAAGCTCGCCGTCTTCATCGTCGCGAAAAATGACGCCGAGGAATTCGTCGCCGAGATAGACCTCGGCGGATTCGTCCTTCCTGGGACGGGCCTTGACAACCATCGCCGGATTCAAGGTGCGCTTGAAATAGGCCTCAAGCTTGCGGATTTCTTCGGGCTTCAAATCTATTCTCCGTAGCCGATTGATTTGCCGCGCTTCTCGCATGCGGCATTGCCGGGTGTAAACCCATCACGACGCCGAGCACTCATGAAGATGATCAAGGATAGCCGTAACGCATTGTATTACCGCTCAGATTTTTCCGGATCTGCAGCGAATGAGGCGAAAAAGCGCGCCCCTCCTCCGCCTCAGATATCGAAGCTTGCCAGGATCTGGTCCATCTGCCGCGACGGCTCGGAGCACCCGGCCTCGCCAACGACCTTGGCGGGGACACCGGCCACCGTCGTCTTCGGGGGAACCGCCTTCAGCACGACCGATCCGGCCGCCACCCGCGAGCAATGGCCGATATGGATATTGCCGAGGATCTTCGCCCCGGCGCCGATCAGCACGCCATCGCCGATCTTCGGGTGACGGTCGCTGCCCTCCTTGCCGGTGCCGCCGAGCGTCACCCCGTGCAGGATCGACACATTGTCGCCGATGACCGCCGTTTCGCCGACAACGAGGCCTGTCGCGTGGTCGAGGAAGATGCCGCGTCCGACGCGGGCGGCCGGGTTTATATCGGTCTGGAAGACGCTCGAGGAGCGACTCTGGAGATAAAGCGCGAAATCCTTCCGCCCGCGGTTCCACAGCCAATGGGCAAGCCGGTGCGTCTGGATCGCGTGGAAGCCCTTGAAATAAAGCACAGGCTCGAGGAACCGGGTGCAAGCGGGGTCGCGGTCGTAGACGGCCTGGATGTCAACCCGCAGGATCGTGCTCCATTCAGGCCAATCTTCGAGCATCTCAACGAAGGTCTGATGGAGCAGATTTGCCTGCAGGTCGGGATGGTCGAGCCGCTCGCAAATCCGATAGATCACGCTCTCTTCAAGCGAATGCTGGTTGACTACAGTCGAATAGAGGAAGGCTGCAAGCATCGGATCGCGCTCGGCGGCGAAGCGGGCCTCTTCACGCAGGCTGTCCCAGATGGGATCGATCGCCTTCAGCGGTTCCGTGTGGCGAAGTTCGGTCTTGGCGACCATGGTCGCGCTCCTTCCTGGTCAAACGTGGCCTAGTCAGACGTGGCCGAGTCAAACGTGGCCTGGTCAAACGCTGCCGGGCCGATCTTTGGCCTGCGCTGCCACATATATAGGGCAAATCCCGATCGACATAAATGGGCGCGCAGCGTTTCGATCGGCGGTCACTTCGAGCCACTATGCTCGGCCGACCTCACCGAGAAACTCCAGGACCGCCTTCTTGAAGACGCGGTCGCCGACCGCCAGCATATGGTCTCGGCCCGGAATATCCAAGGCCCTGGCATGCGGCATCAGAGCGGCAAGGTCCTGGGCGGAACCCGCTACGTCATCCTTCGTTCCAACCCCGATCAGAACGGGCACATCGATGCGCCCGACATCCTCTGCGGAAAGCAGGTCTCGTGAGGTCGATATGCAGGCGGCAAGCGCGTGGCGGTCGCTTTTCGTCTGGTCGGCAAAGGCGCGGAACATGCGGCCACGCTCATGCGTCACATCTTCGAGCGACGGTGCAAGCAGCGCCTCGGCGATCGGATCCCAGTCCCCCACCCCGGTCACCATGCCTATTCCGAGGCCCCCGAACACGAGCGAACGGACGCGATGCAGGTGATGCAACGCCAGAAATGCCGAGACGCGCGCGCCCATCGAGTAACCCATGACATGCGCCTCGGCGATACTAAGATGGACGAGGAGGGCGGCCGCGTCGCCGGCCATCTGGTGCGGATGGTAAACCGAAGCGTCATAGGGCTTGCTGCTCGCGCCATGGCCGCGGTTGTCGAGCGCGACGACCCGATAGCCGGCGTCGCCGAGGGTCTTCAGCCAGCCGGGGTAGACCCAGTTGACATTGGCGCTCGAAGCGAATCCGTGAATGAGCAGGACTGGATCTCCCGACGGGTCACCCGCGTCGAAGTAGGCGATTTCCAGGCCGTCATGCGTGAAGAGCGAATATGGCGGAGGGTTCAAATCCATGGTTTTCCCAGACATCAATCCGTTTCCCGGCAAACTAGATGGTAACGGAATTGTCGAAAACCCCCGCCGGCTCAAAAACCACAATCGCGTCATGATTGCTGCTACACATTTGTGCCAAAGCTTACTATGGTGCCGGCAAAATCGACACCAGACTTGCATTCATCGGAGTACGACATGGCCGGCCACAGCATCCCCCATTTCCAGAATGACGGCGGGCATCGGGTCATCGAGATCGGCGTCAAGGAATTCATGTGCACCGGCGCATCCGTTCCCTTCGACCACCCGCATATCTTCATCGACATGGGCGACGACAACGAGAAGGTCTGCTCCTATTGTTCGACGCTCTATCGCTACAATTCGAGCTTGAAGGCGACCGAAACAATCCCGCCGGGCTGTCTCTTCGAGACCAAGGCTGCCTGACCTCCCTGCCTCCGCTGGCGCGAAGTCGATGCAAGACTCTGCTTCGGTCGCGATCGTCGGCGCCGGCATCGCCGGATTGACAATGGCGCTGTGCCTCGCACGGAACGGGATTGCCGCGGATATTTTCGAGCAGGCCGCCACCTTGGACGAAGTGGGCGCCGGCCTGCAATTGTCGCCGAACGCCTCGCGCATTCTGGTGGAACTCGGCCTGCTCCCTGCCCTTGAGGACGTGTGGAGCGAACCGGAATCGATCACGCTTGTCGACGGACGCTCTCTGCGACCGCTCGCGGAAGTGCCGGCCGGTGCGAATGCGCGTAAGCGCTGGGCCGCCCCCTACGGGGTGCTGCACCGCGCCAGTCTACAGGAAATCCTTTTGAACGCCGCACGGTCGGAGCCACGCTGCCGCCTTCATTTGGGAAGCCGCATTGAAGGTGATCCGGTGGCGGCCGTTGCCGCGGCAACGGGACGCCGCCCGACGGTGGTCATCGGCGCCGACGGCATCTGGTCGCAGGCAAGAGCGGCCATCCCCGGCGCGGGCGCCGTCCGGTTTTCCGGCAGTATCGCCTGGCGACTGTTGCTACCGCGCGCCGGAGCGTCCGCCTGCCTGTCGTCAAATCGCATCACCGCCTTCCTCGGACCTAGAGCGCACCTGGTTGCCTACCCGCTGCGCGAAATCGACGGCTTCAATCTCGTCGCGATCGTCGACGGCAAGTCGAGCGACGCTGAATGGGTCGGCAAGGAATCAGAGGAGCGACGGCTGGAATTTGCGGCCGCTTTCGAAGCCTGGCACCCCGACTTGCGTTCGATGATCGAAAATGCCGTCTCAGCCACCTATTGGCCCTTGTGCACCGTCGACGAGGGGGCCTGGCACAATGGGCGAGACATCATCCTCATTGGCGATGCCGCCCATGCGATGTCGCCCTTTGCTGCCCAAGGCGCGGCGATGGCGATCGAGGATGCCCGCGAACTCGCGCATTGCCTTGCGGCGTGCGCCGAGGCTCCGGCCGCGTTCGCGCGCTACGAGCACGCGCGTCGGGCACGGATCGCCCGGGTGCGCAAACGCGCCGCCTTCAACCGCTTCGCCTACCACGCCCGGGGACCGGTCCGGGTCGCACGAAACCTGGTCCTCGCGCTGAAGGGCGCGGAAGCGCTCGCCGCCGATCTCGATTGGCTCTATGGCTACGACGCCTCGGAACGCAAAAAGCGCTAAACGGCAGACAGAAATTCTTCCCGCCTGCCCCGGCCCTGTTCATTACTCAGACCGCATTGGCCGCCGCGAGACCTGCCTCGATGTCGCGGCGCAGGTCGGCAACATCTTCGAGGCCGATCTGCAGTCGAATGACCGGACCTCCGTCCGGCGCCTTGGCTACCTTGCGATCGGAAAGGTTCGCATGCAGCGCGAGGCTTTCGAATCCGCCCCAGGAATAACCGAGGCCGAAGAACGAGAGCGCATCGAGGAAGGCATGCGCCTTCGCCTTGCTTGTTTCGGGTTCGGCCTTCAGCACAAATGAGAAAATGCCGCTCGCCCCGCCAAAGTCGCGCTTCCAGAGCTCGTGCCCGGGAAAGCTTGGCAGCGCCGGATGCAGCACGCGCGCCACCTCTTCGCGGCTTTCGAGCCAACGGGCGAGCGCCAGCGCGCTTTCCTGGTGGCGCTCGAGGCGTATGCCCATGGTCCGCAGGCCGCGCAGGATCTGATAGCTGTCGTCCGGCGAGACGCAGACACCGAGCGTCACCATCGCCTCCGTCAAGGCCGGCCAATGTACCGCGTTGGCCGAAACGGTTCCGAGCAGCACGTCCGAGTGCCCGGACGGGTATTTCGTCGCCGCGTGGATAGAAACGTCGACGCCGTGGTCGAGGGGGCGGAAGTAGAGCGGCGTTGCCCAGGTGTTGTCCATAGTGACGACACAACCGTGGCGGTGGGCGGCATCGGCGATCGCCCGGATATCCTGCATCTCGAAGGTGTTCGAGCCCGGTGCCTCCGTGTGCACCAGCCGCGTGTTCGGCCTGATCAGGTTCTCAATAGCAGCACCGATCATTGGATCGTAATATTCGACCGTGACGCCAAGCCGGGTCAGCATCGTGTCGCAGAAGTGCCGGGTCGGGAAATAGACCGAATCGACGATCAAGGCGTGATCGCCCGAGGAGAGATAGGCGAGGAAGGGCACCGTGACCGCGGCCAGGCCCGAGGGGACGAGAATCGTTCCGGCCGCTCGCTCGAGTTCGTTGATTGCGTCGCAGAGCGCATCGGTCGTCGGCGTGCCGCGCGTGCCGTAGGTGTATTTCTGCGCCCGCGTTTCCATGGTTTTCGCGTTCGGGAAAAGCACGGTGGACGCGTGGACCACCGGCGGATTGACGAATCCATGGTAGTCCAAAGGATTGTTGCCGGTGTGCGCGAGGCGGGTGTTGATGCCGATCTCTCCGCGCGCGCTCATTTTGTCTGCCATTGAACGATTCCGCCGTTGAAAACTCGATGGAAACTCATCGAACGCTGCACGGGTGGGGTCAAGGGAAAAATCAATGCCGAGATGTGCATCCGCGACAAGGGCACAATTGGTGGTTTTTTATTCAGGATCGGAGCTTTTCCAGCGAAATCTGCTTAAACTTCTGGCGAAATTTCAGTTTTTCACATCGAAAATGAGAAAATCGGCAACATCTCTTGACCCTCATGGATTTTGAGCATGAGATAGATTGCACTCATGCCAGGAGGGTGGCTGAGGCTGCACGCGCCGACAGAACGCACGGTGCAGACGGGAACTTACGAACAACCGAAAAGGTTCAAAAAAATGGCAAGAAGAATTCTGACAGCTCTTTTTGGCGCTGCTGTCATGGGGATTGGCGCACATGCGGCATCGGCCGCGACCCTTGACGACGTGAAGGCCAAGGGCTTTGTCCAGTGCGGCGTGAACACCGGTCTCGCCGGGTTCGCAGCCCCTGACGCTTCCGGCAACTGGAGCGGTTTCGACGTCGACTATTGCAAGGCGATCGCTGCAGCCGTTTTCGGCGATGCCACGAAGGTGAAGTATACGCCGACCTCCGCAAAGGAGCGTTTCCCGGCGCTGCAGTCCGGCGAGGTCGACGTTCTGGCCCGGAACACGACCTGGACCATCAACCGCGATACGGCGCTCGGCTTCAACTTCCGCCCGGTCAACTATTATGACGGCCAAGGCTTCATGGTCCGCAAAGGCCTCAACGTGAAGTCCGCGCTCGAACTCTCCGGCGCTGCTGTCTGCGTCCAGACCGGCACCACGACCGAGTTGAACCTCGCCGACTACTTCAAGACCAACAACCTGCAGTACAACCCGGTCGTCTTCGAGAAGCTCGAGGAAGTGAACGCGGCTTATGACGCAGGCCGTTGCGACGTCTACACCACCGACCAGTCCGGCCTGTACTCCCTGCGCCTCACCCTCTCGAAGCCGGATGACCACATGATCCTGCCGGAGATCATTTCGAAGGAGCCGCTCGGCCCGGCCGTCCGCCAAGGTGACGACCAGTGGTACGACATCGTCAGCTGGGTTCACTTCGCCTTGGTCCAGGCCGAGGAATTCGGCGTCACCCAGGCGAATGTCGAAGAGATGAAGAAGTCGGCCAACCCTGACGTCCAGCGCTTCCTTGGTGTCGAAGCCGACAGCAAGATCGGTACGGACCTGGGCCTCACCAATGAATGGGCCGTCAACATCATCAAGGCCGTCGGCAACTACGGCGAGGTCTTCGACCGCAACATCGGAGCTGGCAGCCCGCTGAAGATCGAGCGCGGCCTGAACGCGCTTTGGAACAAGGGCGGCATCCAGTACGCACCGCCGGTCCGCTAAAAGCTGGTCGGCTTGAGAGTCTCGGAGGAGCGGCACGCCGCTCCTCCGTTCTACAATAAGAACGCCCGAGAACAGGGCGGATCGGGGAAAGAGGCATTGTATGGCCATTGGCGTTACAAACGCGCCTGAGAAGAGCAAATCCTCCGGATCTATCATCAACGATCCTCAGGTACGCGGCATATTCTACCAGGCAATCACCATCATCATCCTCGCGGTTCTCATCTACTGGACCATCCAAAACACGGTCGAGAACTTGCAGCGCGCGAACATCGCATCCGGCTATGGCTTTTTGAACGGCCGGGCGGGGTTCGATCTCGGACAATCACTGATCGCCTTCACGAGCGATTCCACCTACGGCCGCGCTCTCGTCGTCGGTTTCGTCAACACAGTGCTGGTGGCGATCACCGGTATCATCACGGCAACGATCATCGGCTTCATCGTCGGCGTTGGACGTCTGTCGCACAACTGGATCATCGCCAAGCTCTCGCTCGCCTATGTCGAGGTGTTCCGCAACATTCCACCGCTGCTGGTCATCTTCTTCTGGTATAGCGGCGTTCTGGCGATCTTACCCCAGGCGCGAGATGCGCTCGCCCTCCCCCTCGATATCTACGTGAGCAACCGCGGCGTTGCGTTTCCGAGGGCCATCTTCGGAGAGGGTTCGCAATATACGCTGTTCGCGTTGATCATCGCCGTCGTCGCGAGCTTCGTTTTCGCCCGCTATGCCCGGCAACGGCAGGAGGCAACCGGTCAGCGATTGCCCGTTTTGTCGATCGTGCTCGGCTTGCTCATCGGTCTGCCGCTGATAACGTTCCTGGCGACCGGCGCTCCGCTGACTTTCGACATTCCGATCGCCGGCAAGTTCAATCTTACGGGCGGTTCGGTCGTCGGACCGGAATTCATGTCGCTCTTCCTCGCGCTTTCCTTCTACACTGCGGCCTTCATCGCGGAAATCGTCCGGGCCGGCATCCGGGGAGTCTCGAAGGGGCAGACGGAAGCCGCTCACGCACTTGGCATACGCCCAAGGCTGACGACTCGTCTGGTCGTCGTTCCGCAGGCAATGCGCATCATCATTCCGCCATTGACCAGCCAATATCTCAACCTCACCAAAAACTCATCGCTCGCGGTCGCCGTCGGCTATGCGGATCTCGTCGCCGTCGGCGGCACGATCCTCAACCAGACCGGACAGGCGATCGAAGTGGTCAGCATCTGGCTCATCGTCTATCTCAGCCTGAGCCTTGCAACCTCGCTGTTCATGAACTGGTACAACGCCCGCATGGCGCTGGTGGAGAGGTGAGAACATGAGCACGCATCAGGCAAGTTTTGTTCGTGCTTCGATGATCGAAGCCTCACCCGCCCCCGCGTTGGAAGCTGGCATCGTCCGATGGCTGCGCAAGAATCTCTTCGCCACGCCGAAGGACAGCGTCCTGACGATCATCAGCCTACTCATCCTGGCATGGCTGGTGCCGCCTGCGATCCAGTGGCTTTTCGTCGACGCCGCATGGACAGGCGGCGGTCGCGGCGTCTGCGCCACGGTCGCCCAAGGCGGCTCGCAACCGGAAGGCTGGAGCGGCGCCTGCTGGGCCTTCGTCAATGCAAAGCTCGGGCAGTTCGTCTTCGGCCGTTATCCGCTCGAGGAGCAGTGGCGTCCCGCCCTCGTCGGCATCCTTTTCGTGCTGCTCCTCGTTCCGATGTTGATCCCAAAGATTCCTTACAAGGGGTTGAACGCGGTTCTGCTGCTGGCGGTCCTGCCGATCCTCGCCACGATCCTGCTTCCCGGCGGCTGGCTCGGCCTCACCTATGTCGAGACGGCACTGTGGGGCGGCCTGATGGTCACCCTGGTCCTCTCGTTCGTCGGCATCGCGGTTTCGCTGCCGCTCGGCATTCTACTGGCACTCGGACGGCGATCGAACATGCCGGTAATCAAGATGCTCTGCACCGTCTTCATCGAGATGGTGCGCGGCGTCCCGCTGATCACGGTTCTGTTCATGGCTAGCGTGATGCTGCCGCTGTTCCTGCCGCAGGGCGTCACCTTCGACAAGTTCCTGCGGGCGCTGATCGGTGTGTCGTTCTTTGCGTCCGCCTACATGGCCGAGGTCGTCCGCGGCGGGCTGCAGGCCATTCCGAAGGGCCAATATGAAGGCGCCGATTCGCTCGGTCTCAGCTACTGGCAGAAGATGAACCTCATCATCCTGCCGCAGGCGCTGAAGCTGGTGATTCCCGGTATCGTCAACACCTTCATCGGCCTGTTCAAGGACACCTCGCTCGTTTCGATCATCGGCATGTTCGACCTGCTCGGCATTGTCCGCCTGAACTTTAGCGACGCGAACTGGGCGTCCGCGGTAACGCCGCTGACGGGCCTGATCTTCGCGGGCTTTGTATTCTGGCTTTTCTGCTTCGGCATGTCGCGCTATTCAGGCTTCATGGAACGCCTGCTCGACAAGAGCCACCGATAAAAAGGGGAAACATAAATGGCAAACACGGCCACCGCGTCAAAGATGACCGTCTCGAAGACGGATGTCGCAATCGAAATCACCAACATGAACAAGTGGTATGGTGACTTCCACGTACTGCGCGACATCAATCTTAAAGTGATGCGCGGCGAGCGCATCGTCATCGCCGGCCCGTCGGGCTCTGGCAAATCGACGATGATCCGCTGCATCAACCGTCTCGAGGAGCACCAGAAGGGCAAGATCGTCGTCGATGGCATCGAACTCACCAACGACTTGAAGAAGATCGATGAAGTGCGCCGCGAAGTCGGCATGGTGTTCCAGCACTTCAACCTCTTTCCGCACCTGACCATCCTGGAAAACTGCACGCTGGCGCCAATCTGGGTGCGCAAGATGCCGAAGAAACAGGCCGAGGAAATCGCAATGCATTTCCTCAAGCGCGTCAAGATCCCCGAGCAGGCACTCAAATATCCGGGCCAGCTCTCGGGCGGTCAGCAGCAGCGCGTCGCGATTGCCCGCTCGCTTTGCATGAACCCGAAGATCATGCTTTTCGACGAGCCGACCTCGGCGCTCGATCCGGAAATGATCAAGGAAGTGCTCGATACGATGGTGGGCCTTGCAGAAGAAGGCATGACGATGCTGTGCGTCACTCACGAAATGGGCTTCGCCCGCCAGGTCGCCAACCGGGTCATCTTCATGGACCAGGGCCAGATCGTCGAACAGAATTCGCCGGCCGAGTTCTTCGACAATCCGCAGCACGAGCGCACCAAGTTGTTCCTGAGCCAGATCCTGCACTGAAGTCTCGAAACGACCTCAGACGAAAACGGCCCGCCATCAGGCGGGCCGTTTTCATTGTCTCCAAGGAGAAAAAAGCCACCGGGCGACGCCCGGCGCATGCTCCACTAAACCGGGAGTGCCGGCCGCTTCGCAAGCGCTGCTTCGATGATGCCCTGGACCCGCTGACGCTCGGCGCCGGCAAGCGGCAGCCGCGGCGCACGGACGCGATCGTTGGAATCGATCGCGAAGACTTCGGCGAGCTTGATGTTCTGGACGAGATTGGTGGAGACGTCGAGATCGAGCAGCGGACGGAACCAGCGGTACATCGCCCTCGCCTCCTCCAGGCGATCGGCCTGGACGAGCTTCCAGATCGCAACTGTCTCCTTCGGAAAGGCGACGACAAGACCAGCAACCCAACCATGGGCGCCCATCAGCAGGCTTTCGAGTGCCAGATTATCGACGCCGGTGAAGCAGTCGAAACGCTCGCCGAAACGGGTCAGCACCTCGGTGATGCGGCGGATGTCGTCGGTCGATTCCTTCATCGCGACGACCAACTCGTTCTTGGCCAGTTCGTCGAACATCGAAAGCGTCACGTCGACGCCGTAGGCGACCGGGTTGTTGTAGACCATGATCGGCAGCCCGCCGGCGACAGCGATCGCCTGAATGTGGCTGAGCGTCTCGGTAGGCGCCGATTTGTAAGGGACGCCCGGCAGAACCATAAAACCGTCGGCGCCGGCCTTGGCGGCGGCGCTGGCCGCCGCTTCGCCGCGGCGCGTTGCGCTTTCGCATATGGTCATCAGCACCGGCTTGCCGCCGGCGACCGACTTGGCGATCTTGAGGATCTCGATCTTTTCGTCCGCCTCCAGCGTCATGTTCTCGCCGAGCGAACCACAGACGATCATGCCGTCGACGCCCGCCTCGAACTGCAGCGCGAAGCAGCGCTCCATCTCGGCCTTGTCGAGATCGCCTTCAGTGGTGAATTTCGTCGTTACTGCCGGAAATACGCCGCGCCACATGGGAAGCCTCCTTGGTTCTGATATATCAGCTCACTTGCCATGATTTCGGAACTGTGTCAACCTCTGATATATCACATGCCCAAGGACATTCATGTCGTCCCAATCGCACCTCGCCTATCTGGCTCTCGAACGGCTGATCGTCACCTTGAAGCTGAAGCCGGGAACGCTCGTCACCGAACGGCAGCTGCTGGCGCTCGCCAACCACGGCCGCACGCCGGTCCGCGAGGCGATCCAGAAGCTCGCCTGGCAAGGCCTGATCGAGGTTCGCCCGCGTGTCGGCTTGCAAATCAGCACCATCCGGCCGGACGATCGAATGCATCTGATGCAGACGCGTCAACAGCTCGAACCGTTGGCGGCAGCCCTTGTGGCGGAGCATGCAAGCGCCGGGGCCCGCCACGAGATTAGCGACTGCCGGCAACAGATGGCGGACTGCGCCGGTCACGGCGATCTGGAGGGCTTTCTGGTGGCGGATAAAAGGTTCGACGAGGTGATGGAAGCGGCCTGCCCCAACCGCTTTTTGACCGCAGCGCTAGCGCCGCTCCAGACCCATGCGCGGCGCATCTGGTTCGCATCCGCCTCGCCGGAAAAGATGAAAGGATCGGTGGAGCGTCACGTGAAGGTGATGCGCGCGATCGAGGCGGCAGACTCAGCGGGCGCCGCCGCTTCCATGTCGCAGCTGATGGATTACCTCGCTGGCGGCTAGAGCCTTTCCTGGTTAAATTGAACCATTCTGTTGGCTCAAGCGGAGTGGAATGTTTGCTCGGCTGGCGCGCGGCGGAGCCAACGCTGCGGCGAAGCCGGCCGAGCAAACAGGCCGCGCGCTTCAGCCAACCCGAAGGGCCGGACATCTTTCCGCCAGCCTCAGAGGCGATCGCCTCTGCTCTGACGAAAACCTGCTCCGGCAGAATGGTTCAATTTAATCAGGAAAGGCTCTAGCATTACAGTTGCATTTTAGTTTTGAGGTGAGCTCGTCGAGCGGCCGCCTGATGGGC
>NZ_NWTH01000025.1:0-103695 GCF_002531555.1 Sinorhizobium sp. BJ1 | reverse complement strand
GAACGCGGCCCTCCAGCGTCTTGGCAAGCGTACCGAGACCACCGGACGTGTTGAATGCCTCGTAGGGGACGCCATCGAGCGAAAACTCTTCGCGCTCTTCCATTGCCGGAACCGTGACGAACTTGCCCTCAACAATCGCTTCACAGGGTTCGATATACTCGTTGATCAGCCCGTCCGTGCTCCAGGTCAGATTGTAATTCAGGGCGTTCGAGGGATATTGCGGCAGTGCGCCAACACGCATGCGCACGCTATCCAAAGTGTCGAAGCGCTTTGCCAGATCATTGGCGACAATCGAGATGAAGCCTGGCGCGAGACCACACTGGGGGATGAAGGCAACATCCGCCCCCTTGGAGAGTTCCTCGACATTCTTGGTCGTTGCCACATCTTCCGTGAGGTCAAGGTAATGCACCGAGGCCTCCAGTGCAGCCTCTGCGACTTTGCCGGTCAGGCTGAAGGCCGCCGCGGAGAGAACCGCGAACTTCCCACGAAGCAGCCCGACGAGTGCCGCATCGTCAGTGACATCGACGACCTTTGCCGAAATCGCGGGATGCTTGTCGAGTTTGTCGATCTGCGCCTGGTCACGATCGGTTACGACGACATTGTAATCGCCGGTCTCGGCCAGCATCAATGCGATGGCGCCACCGATCTTGCCTGCGCCAATAACTACTACGTCCTTCATTAATCTTCTCCGCGGTTGGCGAGCGTCGCCGAATTTGCCATTTGCGCTGTTCAGCCGAATTCGCAGAAAGCTGGCGACGGGCGAAGCCAGCTAAGCAGACTCTTCCAGGCTGATGATATGGGGCTTCCGATTGTATTTTGGGGCTGCGGCGCACAACTGAGATAGCATATCTATGACGCTTATGCCGTACCCCTTGAGCATGGCCTGAAAGATACTATCCTCCGCAAGTCCAGGAACGTAATTGCACTCGAGAAACCATATTTCTCCGTCTGGGCATACGCGGAAGTCAAAGCGCGCCGTTGCGTATACATCGACAAACTCCAATATTGAACGAGTGACGGATTTTATTCTAAGGGAGATGCTGTCGGCATCCTTGAGGACAACTTTTCTGTTCTTCGATGTGAATTTCTTTTCCTCGTATCCGAGAAAGTTCCCGCTTGCCTCAATTCTTACGACCGGAAGAATGATGGGTTCCGCATGGACCATAAACAGGCCACATGAGTAATCATCTCCGGGGATGAATTCTTGGACGAGAGCGGCACTATCGCGCTCGAATATGGTCGCCAACAGGCCGGATATCTCCGTCTTTGAAGCTTCAGGGCTCGGGAATAGGCGAGTGCACAATGATGAACCAAGCGAATTCGGCTTTATCACAATAGGACGATCTGATGCTTTAGCAGCCTCGACGGCAGCAGTCGATGAACGAGGTCTCAACAATTGCATCTGCGGGATTTTCACAACACTTGCGGGCAACGCGGATGAAACGAAACTGGACATCGCATACTTGTTCATAGTCAAGGCTGCGACACAGGGGTCTCCAAATGTTCCATTGAGTTTCAACAAATCTGCTAATGCTTGGACACCGCCGTCTTCTCCAAACTGGCCGTGCAGCAAGTTTATGAGATACTCTTCTTTCGCAGATTGAAGGACCTCTGTAAGCGGACGCCCTGGAAGGTCGTCGCAGCCTGAGAGTTGGCGTTTCACGTCGACGATAGAGGAGTTTTCGTGTAACGCTATCACCTGAACATCGCCAGTCTTTCGAGAAACGTGATATATGTTTTTGATATCGAATGGCCGCAACGCAGGCGGATATTCCCAGTATTTTGACAAGACGTTCATCAAGGAAGAGATAGACCCCTCATATTCTGCGGAAAGGCCTCCTGCTAAAATTGATATATTGATGGACATTGTGCAATACTCCCGTACCATTGCTGGATTGTCGGTCTTGTTTGCCCTGACTTCGACCTGCTGGAAACACGCTTCCGTTCATATCGATTAGCATTTGGCCGAAGACGGTCACTAATTCGTCCGAAGGCACACACTGTGCCAACCACTTAGAGCCATTTCTTTACGCAGTCCCATCATTGGACCTGCCGGCAACACACCGCCATCAACTTCATCCATGTCTTGAGGGCTCCAGAAATATTGCAAACCTCAACAATTGAAGCGCTACAACCCCGGGCGTGCTCAGTGGCTTCGCTGCAACAAACTGAAGGCTCGCTCGCGGTGCCTCGGCGCTTTCTCAAACTGGTCATGGTAAAGCCCTGATGTTCTGTGCGGATGGTAATGATGGTTGCAGCAATTCGTGTGCCAACCGTAAAGGCCAGGGTTCAAAGGATGTGAACTGTCGCATCGCCCACGTTTTGTCAGATACCTAACCGATCGACGGTTCCATTCCCGACCATTCTCCACACGCGGACTAAGGAAGCGCGTCCAAAAGTCTGCCAAATACGGCGTGTTGGGGTGCTCTGCGGCTTCGTCAGGCGAAAGCCGCGTCGAATTCCTCTGGTTCCGTTCAGCCCCGCCATTGCGGCGCCTGGCGGCTAGCAAGTCCAATGGACGGATTGAGGAAAATGGTGTGAAGTATCGTATTCGCCGCCAGCCTCTGAAACGCTGCAGGCGAGTTACGGTATTTCGATTGTTCCCCGGAAACTAATCGCGACCGGCCCAGCTAAGATAGCCATGGACCCTTCGGTGATCTGGACCGCCAACTCCCCTGCGGGCACTCGCACCGTGATCGTTGTAGGCTTTAGGTGACCTCTCATGATAGCGGCAAAGGCGGCCACGCATGCCCCGGTCCCACATGCCTTTGTCAAAATGCCGGGTCTTTCCCAAACAAGTAGGCGAAGCGTATGGTCGTCAACCACTTCCGCGACACCGACATTAACCCCCACGGGGAATAGACTTGCGTTTTGCACAAGCGGCGCGTAACGGGCGATATCGACACGATCGAGTTGAGGTACAAAGAATACGACATGCGGATTGCCAATGCTGAGCGCGATTCCGTCGGTGAGCGGTCCATTCGCAATCGGAAGATGATGCGTGTCAACTGGTTTGGCCAAGGGAATATCGGTCCAACGAGAGCTTATGGGGCCTAGCGCGACGCTTATTTGTCCCATCCTCTCCTTTCTACAGGTTAAGGTGCCAGCTTTGGTTTCTATCTTCAGTTCGCTCTTGCCCGTTTCTTGCAGCAAGAGATGCCCGACGCACCGCGTCGCATTTCCGCATGCTCCGACTTCCTCGCCGTCGATATTGAATATCCTCATGGCGGCATGCGCATCGGCGGAACGCGGCTTCTCGATCGTGAGAAGTTGCTCTCCTCCCACGCCTCTGCGGCTGTCGCAAATCTGGGTGATCCTTTCGGTACTCAAAGAGAAATCGCTCTCCCGTCGATCGAAGATGACGAAGTGGTTCTCTAAACTGTGCATCTTGATGAACATTTCATGGCGGCTTGCTTCAGCCATCCCGGGGTAATCCTTAAAGACATTGTCGTACATGATTGCTTCGGTCTCCACAGCGAATGGTGAGGTGGCCCCCGAATGAGTTTCAAAGATTATGCCAAGTCTCGCGAGACTGGCCAGACAATCTGAGACCGAACCAATTTCTCGCTCTACAGCTGCTCAATTGTGACTTCGATGCCGGGGAAGATTGCGTCGGCACAGCGACAAAGCTTTGTCTTCATTAAGACACCTCTGTTACCCGAGAGGCTGTTGTGACCATCAGCTCAGGGGTTATCAGCGCGGTGATGCGCTCAATATCGTTACAGGTCTTGCGCAACTGGCGCGCCGCCACGGTGTCGCGATTGGCTCCCATGACGGCGACAGCATCGAAAAGGTTCACCTGCTGCACAGCCTTGGTGCGGTTATCTCGAAGTTTGCGATCACCATCGAGGCGGCGGTGGAGGCGGGGCGCTTGGGACTTTTGACAAGTCATGGGCGCCCCCAATGCGCTGCTGCCCCTCCGTGGTTCGATCCCGGATTTCACCCTGCCTGCCAATGCGCAAGGCATTCTTGAGTGCATGATGAGCCTCGCCCTTGTTGAGGCCGATCTGGGCGCGGCGCTGCATATCGGTGTCGAGGATCCACTCTATGATAAAGAGAGTACGTTCGACGCGTCCTACCTCGCGCAGTGCCGCCGCCAAATCGTTCTGTCGGGGATAGGATGCGAGTTTGCGGACTAACCGCTCGGTTTGATCTTGCCGGCAGCCATCGTGGCGGCGCACCGGAATAGATCGGGCCAATTTGCGACGATCAGCTCTTCCCGGATTTTGCCGCCGACCAGGCCGCGCAAATCCTTCGGCGTTGCTGCGGGATTGAACACGTAGAGCCGTTTCGATGGCAAATCACGAATGCGCAGGATGAGGCGATAGCCAAGCATGGCGCTGATGCCGAAAAGGTGATCCGTGAAGCCGGCCGTATCGGCATATTGTTCCCCAACCTGCCGACCTGCCTCATTCATCAGCAAGCCGTCGAGGATGTACGGTGCTTCGCTGACCGTTGCGGGAATAGTCTGCGACGTGAAGGGCGCGAACTGGTCATTGACGTGGGTGTAGGCTTTCAAGCCAGGTTCATTGCCGTACTTGGCGTTGATCATGTTCATGGCCTCGCCCTGTCGTGCCGATGGGAAGAACTGGCCATCGCTCGATGCCGTCGTCCCCATGCCCCAGAACCGGGACATCGGCAGCTTCCCCTGCGCGCCTACGACCATTGCCAATGCCTGTTACATAGCCTCGCTCTCGACATGCCAGCGGGCGAGGCGTGAGAGCTCCCAGTAATCATGCGTGTTCGAGGCTTCCGCCATTTTACGAAGGCCGAGGTTCAGTCCCTCCGCAAGCAGGACGTTCAACAAGCCGACCCGGTCGGCGCATGGCGCTCCGGTTCTCAGATGGGAGAAGGCGTCGGAGAAACCGATCGCCTTATCAACCTCCAGCAAGATGTGATCCGCACCGGCGGCATCCGACGATAAAGATCGAGAACCAGTTCCTCTGCGTTTTCGGGAACGTCTGCGGTCAGCCGGTCGATCCGCAACGTTCCATCTTCAATGCTGCCATGGGGAATAGTCCCATCGCGAGCGGCACGCGCTAAGCGCTTCAAGCCGTCCGCAAGACGGGCTTTGCGATCAGTCAGCCAGGCCTGAGGATCAAGAGGAACTGCCAGTCTGGCGTTCGCCTGCGCCGAGGTCAACGGTACAAGGACCTGCTTTAGATCACCGTATCGGCGGGAATGATCCAGCCATATGTCTCCCGATCGGAAAGCATCGCGGAGATGGAACAGGACCGCGACTTCCCAAAAACGACTGTCGCTTCCATCTTGCGCGCGGAGATGGCGTTGCCATTTCGAATTTGGCCGAAGGAATGATGCGTCGGCCGAGGGCAATATGCGCATCGCGCCGATGGCTTTTGCGGCTAAAATCAATGGCTCGGCCACGGGTGCAGCTTTCAGCTTCAGGCATCGCAACATCCGCGGCGCGTATCGGCGGAACCGATGATATCCTTGTCCGACGTGGGCCAATGGTTCATCCGCCAATGTATTGGTGAGTTGCGTCCCTGCGGCGACCAGTTGTTCAGGCCGATGCCATTCTGCCGATCGTGCCATTGCATTTTCCAGCGGAATGCCATCGTCGCGAGCTTCCAGCAAAGAGGCACCCAAGGCCGTGAAAGCGCGCAGGGTATTCGTGACCGCCACCTTGGAACCGGCAATCCGCTCGTCATGGAGCCGTTTCGCCTCTCGCCAGGTTTTCCCGACGATACGGTCGCGGGTCTCGATAACGGCGTCGGCGATCCGGCTTCCCATTCCACGGCGCAGACGGCGATGATCGGCCATCGCCGATCCGAACTGATGTCGCGCGGGCCATCCGTGAAGTAACGCTCGCCCTGCCGACGGAGACGCGCGATGCGGTGTGGCGGGATACCTATGAGGATCTGAGGATCGATCTCCAGACCGCGCAGGAACTCCAGCCGATCAAGCAAGCGGTTCGCTGACGCGGAATTGCTGCCGACCTCGAAGTGGCGAAGCCAGATGAAACGGCTGATGTTTCTGTCCACCATTTCGGTCAGAAGCCCGTCCAGTCGCCCGCGCGCATTAAAATCGAGCCTTTCCGCTATCCGTGCCTCGATGCGTCGCTCGGCCGCAACGAGAGCATCGGCGCACAGACGCTCGATCGTTGACACCGCCGGCAGGATGGTCACCATTCTCCTGCATTGCGCGACGAAGCGCTGCGCCAGATCCTCGTTCGACCTCGCATCTTCGGCCTGATCGAAAAGCCAGTCTCGCAAATCACGTGCGCCACGGCCCGCGAACGCCTTGTAGCCGTAGATCTCGCGTAGGGCTTCCATATGCTGCTGGCGGGTCTGGCGGCGAGTGGCATAGGTGAGAAGCGCGTCAGCCGGGATGCCGAGTTGAGCTCCGATAAAGACAAGACTTCTTGCGGGATCAACTCTCCTGGCGCGAGCGCACGACCGGGATAGCGAAGCGCACATAGCTGTAAAGCGAACCCGAGCCGGTTCTTCGGCCTGCGCCGTTCCCGGATATGTTCAAGGTCGTCGTCGGCCAGCGTGTAGTGCCTGAGCAACGAGAGTTCGTCGGTCGGCAGAGCGAAGAGCACCGAGCGCTGTCGTTCGGTGAGAATATGTCGCCTTGGCATGCCGCAACTGTCCCTATTGAAGTATGGTCGTTTCGCTCTTAACACCTTCATCGATCACCGACCGAAGGTGGTCTCGGCGATGTCGTCACTTGCAACACCAGTAGACCACAGTGAGCATTGCAATGAATTCCGCCAATTTCCTCGAAAGCGTCGACCAGAACTTCCGCCATGCCATGTCCTTCCTGGTACCCGAGGGACTGGCGGAGAGGATCATCCAATGCAACTCGACCTATACGGTTCGCTCCGGCGTTCGGCTGAGGGGACGCATGTACAGCTTCATCGGCTGGCGATCGTTGCACAGTGAGCATTGCGAACCGGTCAAGGGCGGCATTCGTTATGCCTCAAATGCCGATGCCGAGGAGGTCGAGGCACTCGCGGCGCAAAGACTTTCCGGCCGACATGCGCGACGAGTTCCTCGAAGGTGGCGCCGAGATCGACCTCGTGCGCTCGGGCCTCGAAGACGTGATGCGCAGCACCTGGGCCCGCATCGGCGATCTTCTCGAGGCGCAGCCGGAACTCGGTGATTATCGGACCGCAGCCTATGTCGCCTCCATTCGGCAGGTCGCCGACGCCTATGAGGCAATTGGGATTTAGGTGGGGTGGTCCGTGCTGAGAGACGAGATAGATCAACCGCCGACAGCAAACTTTACGGCTGAGCTCCATGCACGGCCGTCCATCTACTTCTCGGGACCAGCACTGGTCGAGCATGTTGCTCTGATGCCGTCTCAACCGCCTGCCAGACAGATGGGCGGCTCGATATCTTTCGGCAAACTGAGACCGACCGTATCAAGACGCGCGTCGAATATCACACAGAGTTCGTGACGGTCACACGCGTGACGATGCTCGACCAAGAACCGGAAGAATGGCCGAAGCCGACGCTGGCGACTTCCGGAATTCTCCAAATGCTGGAACTACAATCGGCCTCCGTCATTGGCCAGGTCAGTATTTTGGTAATGGGTCCCGCCCCGGAACAGCTGGGAGACGTCCTATCGAAATTTGGCTTCGGTGACACTGCTGCGTCGGCGGTAGCAGCAGGTGCTGGTCTGGTATGTTCAGACTTCCGCGTTCGTTCAAACCTGTGGAATTATACCCTGCTCTTCAACAAGGATTTGAACGCCTATCGTCTCGGCCGCATGGTCCGCAGGATCTACGAGATAGAGACCTACCGTTCGATGGCGCTACTGGGCCTGCCGCTTGCGCGGGGCCTCGCGCCGCGCCTTGCCGAGTTCGAGGTTCACAAGACGCTTCAAACCAGCGGTTCGTACGTGCGAGGCTGCGTCCCGTCGGCTTGAGCAATTGTCAGCTGCCACCATGCATCTCCTGAACCTGCTGCAAACCCGCATTCAGGTCGAGATCGAGTTCCAGAACGCCGTTCAGATCAAGTCAGTAGCTGAACGGGCGGCGACACAGGTCAAGATCCAGCGCTCGGTTGAGGGGTTCTCGATCATCGGCATCAGTTACTACCTCATCGGCCTCATCAAGACCGCCTTCGAGGCCTGCCAGCACGCTGGATGGGACGTCAGTCCGCTGCTGATGTTGGGATCAATCCCGCTCGTGTTCCTGGCCGTCACGGCCACAGTGCTTCGCGTGAAGGACGCACTCGCGACCCATGAATAGAACAGTGAACCAAATGAGGAACGCCCATGCCACCAGAAGCCGCAAACTCTCAAAAGCAAGACGAAATCCTGCAAAACTACGGATCCATCGGCATTAGAGCGGTAGCAGCGGCATGCAAGATTTCTATTGTTGCCAGCCGACCCAGCCGGAGCGAGGCTGTGAATGACGAGGGTCGTTGGTGGGATTGGCGCCAGCGCAACCAAACCTACGAGAGCGACTAGCGCCCAGACAATGGTGTCAAGAGGACGACATGGACCCTCGGCGCCTCATCGGCGCCCTTCCGCCGCCCAACCTCCCGGGGCGGCCTGGCTGTCGTTGGGCGTGTCCCGGCGGCAGCCACCTTTATCCCGACCGTGTTTAACACGTGTGCCGCCGATCTGTGGAGGCGCGACATGAAAGCGGCCACGGTCTCCAAAGCCTCATCATCCGGCGCACGGCTCTGCGCCGTCTCGCTCGATGGCTCCTTTCGTGTTCAGGACGATCCACATCTCAAGCGGGAACAGGCGATTGCGATCGTCGATCTCCTGAACGAGAACAGTTTCGCTCCCGTCGGCCATGACGGCGGCCCCTACCGCCTCGAGCTCGCATTGGTCGAGCGCCGCCTGGTGATGACGATCTCGCTTGATGGCGGCGAGCATGTCGTCAGCCATCATCTGTCGCTGACACCGTTTCGCCAAGCTCAAGGACTATGCGCTCATCTGTGACAGCTTCAACAACGCCGCCGGCCGCGCCAGCCCGGAGAAGGTCGAGGCGATCGACATGGGGCGTCGCAGCATCCACAACGAGGCGGCCGACCTGTTGCAGGCCCGTCTCGCCTCAAAGGTCACCGTCGACATCGACACCGCGCGGCGGCTGTTCACCCTGATCCATGTGCTTTTGATGAGCAGCCAGCAGCATGGCGGACATTTGCGGAGGCTGGCATGACGATGGGCAAGCATTTCGGCGAGGATTTCCGTCCGCGGTCCCGTCTTGCGGTGGCAGTCTTATGATCTGAACGAGCATAAAACAGAGTGAAGAATGCAATGACTGCAACGACGAACCGCGATCAATGGCTGGACCAGGAACGTCCTGGACTTACTCAGCAGCTTCGTTCGCCACGGGGCAACCGTTCCGGTATAACAGACCCGGCGCAGCCCGCGAGTCGCCCCGCCCTTTCCCCATGTGGCGAAGAAGTGAGTGACCCAATGCCGATGAGCATGAACAGCGAGACTGGCCCGAACCAGTCGCCGTTTCGAAGAGTGCCGTACGGCAGATCTGATGCCGAGTCCAGCCACTGTCCCCACGACCATCGTCGCGTCGACAACACAATCTGGAGAACTCGCTAGGCCCACCGGTCACCGGGCTGGGGGGCCCGAACTACATGGAGAATTTGGAATGCGACACTTGCTGGACAAGATGACCGATCTCGCGGCAATTCCGGGCAACGAGGAGAGCCTGAAGGCTGGACTTGCGACGTTTACGGAGGATGCCGGTTACTCTGCATATGCCTATGTATCTTTCCGGACTGGCTACACGATGGTCATCTCCAACTACAGCGGCGGATGGCAAAGCACCTATTTCCAGAAGAATCATGCGGCCGTCGATCCCGTCATTCGCCGCGCCAGATTGCTCAAGGGAGCGTTTACCTGGAGCGGCGAACGGGAAAGGCACCGCCTTTCGAAAGCGGAGCGATCGTTTTATTCCGACGCCGCGGAGTTCGGGATCCGGTCCGGCATCACCATCCCGATCAAGGCGGCGCAGAATACGATAGCAATGTTTACGCTCGCCTCGGACAAGCCGGCGATCGATCTGACGCACGAGCTGGACCCGGTCGAGGCTGCGGCGGCGGTGGGGCAATTGCATGCCCGCATCGTCTTTACGGATCCGACACCGACCGTCAACGACGGCCTTTCCCTCGACCCGAAGGCCGCCACCTATCTGAGCTGGTTTGCGGTTGGAAAGTCGATGGGAGAGATCGCGACCATCGAGGGCGTCAAATACAACACCGTCCGCGTCAAGCTTCAGGAGGCACGAAAGCCCTTCGACATCCACTCGAACACGCATATGTCGTCGGTCGCCATTCGCAGGAAACTGATCTGACGATCAGTTGACCATGACTTTCGGGATATAGCCGAGGACGGTGATCAGCGTGTTCACCGTATACATCTGCGCGTGCATTTCCATGCAGGCCTTGATGTAGGTCAGATGCTGAGGGCCGCCCTTCGCCTCTCCCGACTTATATTCCTCGGGAAGCTCCTGGTAGAGCTTGTCGGCTCCGTCGACCAGAACGCGGTGGGTTCGGATGGCATCCACCGCGAGGCTTTCCACCTCGGCCTTGGAGAGCCCTTGCGTCAGTCCGAAGATGGCACGAATTTCGAGTTTCTCGTCAGGCTTTAAGGCGTCCATCCCACTTCCACTCTTCTTCCTGTCCGCGGTGCGCCCCCGCCAACGTTAATCTTCTGAACCCAAGCCGGGGGTTGGAAACCGTCGTAGACAGTCCTGCGACCTTTAGCACCGAGGCGCCTGGACATGCGTCACAGGCCCCCGGCCAAATGGTCAGAGGATCCTGGCGCCGTTTCGGCCGGCGCCAACCGCTACGAGAGGTTTCCACACCCCGGGACAGCGCGTACTGTCCTGCCCGCCCTTATAAGGGGCCGATATTGTCTTCGCTAGTAGAACAGTCGAAGAACCCCGCTGCAGATCTGCACGTGCATGACGTCAACGCGTTGCCCCGATCCCGGAGAGATCGATCCGGATGCCCGCCTTGTTCGGATCGGAGGCGACCGCATCGGCAGGAATTTCGGCCTCGTCCTCTTGTTCACCATCGCGGGACCTTTCGTCGGCGTTCTCGCTCGCGAGCGGTTCCGGCTCGGCGCGTTTTTCATCGTCAGGGTCCGGCGTCCGAAACACCGCCTCCCCCTCGAAATACCCCGTCTGCCAGGCGATGATCGCGTCGTCGAGAACTTGGCGCGCAGCCTCCTCGCCGGTCGGGTTGCCGTACCATTTGAGGACGATGCGATAGACTTTGGCGAAGAGCGCCGTGCCCATGCGGATGTTCGCGCAAGCTTCGACCAGGTCCGGTTTCAGTTGACCGGCCTCGAGAATGCCGAGGCCGGCCGGGTATTGGGTGATGCCGACGCGGGTGGCATTGCGGCCGATATGCTTGCGGATCACGTCCATCGCCTCGTCCGCCGACTTTGGTTTCGGCACGAGCACGACGCGGTTGCCGGAGCGCACGGTGACGGCAAGCGGGTCCGGCGATCCCGCCCGCGCGATGAACTCACCGACGATCGCGGGCTTCAGACCGGGATCGGCGCATTGCTGGATGAGGGCGGCATCGACCATCCCGGTTTCTCCTTTATGTGTTGAATGCCATGACGACGGGAATGTCGAAGAGTTTGGCCCAGGCGATCACGCTCGCCTTCTGGATCGAAACGATCGCCGTGCCCTTGGTCCACCAGCCATTGCCGGTGGCGACAACGACCGCGGGGGAATACAGCATCGATTGCAGCACCGGCCAGAGGAGGAGCTGCTCGTAGCAGATCAGCGGCGCGATCCGCTCTTCCCCGATCCCGGCCACGGGATTGCCGAAGACATGGGCGCGGGCGCCGCCACCCTGCCCCGTCCAACTCAACCATGGCTGCCACATGGATCCTGGGACCGGCATGCGTTCGCGATAGAGGATCCGCGCCTCGTCGGCGGAGACGGCGACCATGACATTGTCGTAACCCTGGCGTTCGATAACGGCGGCGCCGGCAATGACCGCGATATCGTGACCGCGCAAAGCCTCGCGCCACAGACGCTCGACGGTCGGCGTCCAGAAGCCAAGGGCGCTTTCGGGAAGGACGATGACGCGGTCGTCGCGGTGAGCGTTGCGGAGAACAGTGGTAATCAGGACTCGGTGGCGCGCAAATGACGTGTCGCGCCCCAGAGTTTCGCCCAGTTCGAGGTCGACGCCTCTCCAGCCTTCCGGTAGTCTCGGCGCTGTCCAGGTTGCGGCGGACCAGGCCCAGAAGCCTCCCAGCACCAGTGCTGCGGCGAGCCGGCCTCGCGATGTCATCATTGCGAGGCCGGCGACGGTGGCGGCAAGCCCCCACCAGCCCCATTCGGGAAAGAGCACGCCGGCCGCCGTCAACGGACTTGCCCAGCCGGTGATGCCGAAGGGCGGCAGCCCCATCAGCGCCAGGGCCAGAAGATAGCGCGCCGCCCTTGCCGCATCCGCCGCTTGTCTCCCGGAGGCATCTTCGCGACGACGTTGCGTCCACAATGCCGTATGCACGGTAACGAAGGACGTGGAGGCGACCAGCCAGAGCAGCAGGCCGGGCCAGAGATCGGCGGCATAGAAATTGGTGACGCCCTGCGGCAAGCCGCGCGAGGCGGCAAGGAAATAGCCCGCCGAAACAAACGCCACAATGAGACGTGAGGGCGCCATCGCCCAGAGCGCCGGAAACAGTATGGCGACCGGCAGGAGAAGGACATGACCGCTCCAGCCAATTGCGCCGCAGGCGACGGACGCGGCGACGAGCACAGCGGATCGCCAGCGATCCCATGGACGGTCACCGGGACGATCAGGGATCGAAGGTAAGAACGGGCCGCGCCAGACCGAGAAGGCCGCTTGCCGGAACCGGACCAAAATATCGGGAGTCATAGGAGCTCGCAAAGGATGAGTGAAGAAACAGATAGCCTGATGGCACCACGCCGCCGGGATCGGATATGAGCAGCCTGCCCTCGCCGTCACTCTCCCGGACGGACGAGGCTGCGATCGGGCGCCCATCGATGATGACGTGATCGGTGATCTCGACGCGCTGCCCGGGAAGCGCCGCGACCGTCTTGATCAGCGGCGCGAAACCGCCGGCGCAAAGGCCGCGCCGGAGATAGCCGCGCCGTCGCGCTTCGGCGAATGTTGCGTTTCCCGGCGGGCAGACGAACACGAGATCGCCGGTCCTGACCGGACGTCCCAGCGTCTCGATGCGCCAGAGCCCGAGCGGCTCGCTCGGCGTCAGGTTGACGCGATAACCGCCGACCATGGCGTCCGTGACCATGCCGGCTCCAACGATGATGGACGCACCGACAAACAGGATCGGACCGAACCGTCTCATTGTTTCAGGACCGACGACTGGCGTTGCGTCAGACGCAGGTCCTCCGCCTGTCTGAGCGACTGGACGGTGCGTTCATGAGCGGCGAGTTGCTGGGCCGTGCGCATGACCGGCCAGGCTTCCTTCAACCGTTCCTTCTCCTCGGGCCGCATGCCTTCGGATAGCTTGTCGAAGAGTTTCCCCGAGGGTTCGCGGGCGCTGTTGGTGAGGAGCGTCCGTTCACCGAAGCGCTCGGTGACGGCCTGATTGAACCCGTCGATCTCCAGTTTCGTCTCGCGGTTGCTCAATGCAAACCCAAGCGCCGCGGGCAGATCGTTGCGGTCGATCGCATCACGCACCCGATCGAGCACGAGGCGCGCCGCCGGTGACAGTGCCGGGATGTCGATCGACACGCGCTGTCTCAGCGCCTGCTCGTCCACACGAAGCCGCTGCTGCGCGCTCTCGCGCATGCTGAGATACCGTTCGAGATCGCGTTTCAGCGCCGGCACATTGAGTTCGGCGATACGGCGCGCTTCACGCTCCGCCTTGCCGATGAGAATGCCGGTCTTGCCCCTGAGCGGTCCGATCGACGCCGGCGCGGTCTCAAGCTTTTGGAGGATCTTTCTGGCGCTTTTTCTGTCGGCCAGAACCGAATCGAAGTTCATCGCCCGGAAGGCTGTCTCGGGATCGGCGTAAACATAACGGAAGCGGGCGGACACCTCCTCCCACTGCTTCTTCAAGGCCGGATCGGCGTCGATCCTCTCGCCGATCCTGTCGGCAACGGAATTCTCGAACCGGGTGATGCCGGCGACCATGGGCTTTTCCTCCTGTCTCTGTCGGATGATCGGGGATTGGCGAAGGCCGAGTCGCTCGGCGACGGCGGCGAGCCGCGCCGCGAGATCGGCCAGTTTCGTCTTCTGCCGCAGCGTCCAATCGAGCCGGTCACGCGCAAGCGTGCGCGCCACCGCGACGATCTTCAGGCCGCGCGTTTCGGCAAAGCGAAGCGCCTCGCGGTAGAGTTGGCCGCGCTCGTAATCAAGCGTTGTCTCCTTGGCGTTCTTTCGCGACAGAACTGTCGAAAGACCGCCATTGAAGGCGAAGGACCGGCGCCCGTAATAGAGCTGCAGATCCTCGCGGTGGCGGGTCATCGCCACATAGGTGAGATGCCGATCGAGCGAGAGCGACGCGAGCACCTTGACCTTGTCGACGGTCGCGCCCTGAGACTTGTGGATCGTCGTCGCATAGCCGTGATCGAGATTGTTGTAGAAGCGGCTCTCGACCATCACATGACGGCGGCGATCGCCTTCTCCGACGAGCGCGACGATGCGATTTGGGCTCGCCTCGACGACATGAGCGATCATGCCGTTCTTCACGCCGAGCGATCCCTCATTCTTCAGGAGGACGATCTGGTCGCCGGCGTCGAAGCGGCGTGTCCCCTCAGCGGTCTTGAACACATGTCCTTCGCCGAGGATGCCGCGCTCCACCAGTCTTGCCCGCGCCATGTCGTTCAGCATGCGCACGTCGCGGCGCAAATGCGCGAGCATCAGCATCGACTTTTTCGAATCGTAATCGCGGTTCCAGTCGGCGATCAGGTGTTCGACGGCTTCCGCCTTCAGGGGAGATCCGAGCACCCTGCCCTCGCCCTGATAGGCGGCCAGCGCCTTGTCGACATTGCCGCGGGCGAGATCGACCGAGGCGACCCGCATCCAGTCCTCGCGCTGGCGGTAGATCGTCTCGAGTTCGGCATAACCAATGCGGTCGGCAATGGCGCGGAAGGCCGCCCCCGCCTCGATCGGCTGGAGCTGTTCGGGATCGCCGACCAGAACGATCTTCGCCCCTGCTCTGACCACCGCATCGACGAAGCCCGCCATCTGTTTCGAGGCGACCATGCCGGCCTCGTCCATGACGAAGACGGTCTTCGCGTCGAGCGTATCGCGTTGCTGTTTCCAGCGCAGTTCCCAGGAGGCGAGCGTACGGCTTTGAATGCCCGCTTCCTTCTCCAGACCTTCCGCTGCCTTGCCGGCGAGCGCGCCCCCGACGACGCGGTATCCGGCGAGTTCCCATGCTTCGCGCGCCGCCTCCATCATCGTCGTCTTGCCCGCACCCGCGCGGCCGACGACCGCGGCGATCCGGGCGGGTCCGGCAAGGCGCTCGATCGCGGATTTCTGTTCTTCCGAGAGCCGCTCATGCCGCCGGAACGTCGCATCGAGTATCGTCCTGGAGACTTCATGCGTCTCCTTGTCCGACAGCCAGATCGCCTGGCGCGCCATCGTCGCTTCCAGCTTGATCATCGCCCGCGTCGTATAGCGCGCCGGCACCCTGGCGCCGGTGGCAAACTCGACCGTGTCGCACTGCAAACGCAGCACCATGGGATCCTGGATGATGCGCGCCATCAACTGCTGGAAGATCGCCGGATCGTCGACATAGCGATTGAGGATTTTGGCGACGTCTTGGTTCTCGAAGACGCTCTTTTCGCGCGTGATCAGGTCGAGCACGATGGCGGGATTGCGAAGGATACGGCGGGCGTTTTCCGCGCGGCGCTGCTCGTTGAGTTCGATCCGTTCCAACTCCGGCCGAACACCCTGGCTCTCGGCCTTGCGCTCGATCGCCTTGGCGCCGACGCCGATATGGATGGTCTGTTCGAGATCGATCCCCTGCTTCTCGTAGGAGCGGCCATCGACGGTGAGTTCAATGCCGCCGAGCGCCAGATGATGGTTCAGACGCTCGAACCATCCGTCGCGCAGGACGTTGAAATCCTCTGTCGAACCGGCCCAGAGCTCGTAGAGGATCTTTCCGGATTTGGTGCGGACCGGCTGGCCGTCGTCGCCGATGACTGCGACCTTCTTCGCCCCGAAGCCCTCCTCTGTCAGCGGCCTCAAGGTCGTCATCAGGTGGATATGCGGATTTCCCGGATTGTCGTGGTAGACCCAGTCGGCAACCATGCCCTTCGCCAGCACGTGCCTCTCCACGAAATCCCGCACCAGCGCGACATTCTGTTCGGCCGAGAGCTCCAGCGGCAGCGCGATCGTCAGGTCGCGGGCGAGCTGTGCGTCGGAGCGCTTCTCGAAAGCCTCGACCCTGTTCCAGAAGGCTTCCGAAGCTCCGGCGACCGAGCGGTCGGCGATCAGCATCCGGGCCCATTTCGGGGCATCGGCGGGAAGCGAAAACTCCTCATGCAACAAGCCCTGTTTCCTGGTGTAGTCGATGGTGCGGGCCTCGCGCTCGTAATCCATTTTGGCGCAATGCCGGTAGGCCGCAGACAGCACGGCACTGCGGCCGGAACCGCGGCTGACGATGCTGGCTGAGAAATGGGCGATGGCCACGGCGCGACAAACTCCCGGTTTGGAACCACGTTCGTCCGGAGCGGCGGCCAGCGGCCCGCCAGGGCCTGGAAAGCAAGCACGTCGCAACCGCGACGTATAATTGCGCCCTTGGATGCCGCTCCTTCGGAACGGCCGGGATCATGCTCCAAAGGATCGGCTTTGCCGATGTGCAGATCTGCACATTTCCTCAAGTGCGCATTCGGGAGAGACTGGGCGTCGCTGAAGCAACACCGCAACCATCAGGAGATGCCACCGGAATGAAAAAGCCGTCATCGAAAATCAGGGAAGAAATCGCAAAATTGCAGGACCAGCTGAAAGCCGCCGAGACGCGCGAGGCCGAGCGGATCGGCAGGGTGGCGCTGAAGGCCGGTCTCGGCGACATCGAGATCGAGGAGGCCGCATTGCAGGCCGCCTTCGAGGAGATCGCAAAACGCTTTCGCGGAGGCAAGGGTGATGCGACCGGGAAGAGACATGGCGGTGGCGACAAGCCGGATCACGGCTCGCCCGCGACGTTCGCGCCTGGCGCGGCTGCGGGCAGGCCTGGCGAGGCTTGAGCGGATGGCGAAGGTGATGAAATCAGATGCGCGGAAAAAGGACACGCGCGAAAAAATCGAGCTTGGCGGGCTGATCGTCAAGGCAGGGCTGCGCTACGAGAAGCGCGCGCTGCTGCTCGGCCTGCTGATCGACGCCGGGCGCAGGATCCGGGGCAATGAGGCGGAGCGGTCACGCCTGACCGCAATCGGCGCGGAGGCCTTCGGTCATGACGGCGAATAGAACCCTGCTCCTCATCCTGCCGGGCACGATCATGCTCATCGCGATGTTCGCAACGTCAGGCATGGAGCACAAGCTCGCGGGCCTCGGAACCAACGCTGAGGCAAGGCTGATGCTCGGACGCGCCGGGATCGCCCTGCCCTATGTCGCCGCGGCCGCGATCGGCGTCATCGCTCTCTTCGCCGCGAACGGATCGGCCAACATCAAGGCGGCGGGCTTCAGCGTGCTTGCCGGCAATGGCGCGGTGATCGCCATCGCGGCGGTCCGCGAGACAATGCGGCTTGCGGGCATCGCGGGCAGCGTGCCGGCGGGTCAATCGGTTCTCACTTACACCGATCCGGCGACGATGCTGGGTGCTGCAGCGGCACTCTTTTGCAGCATCTTCGCCCTGCGCGTTGCAATCAAGGGCAATGCGGCTTTCGCGCAAGCCGGGTTACGCCGCATCGTCGGCAAACGTGCCGTGCACGGCGAGGCCGACTGGATGAAGATGGCCGAGGCCTCAAAGCTCTTCCCCGACGCCGGCGGCATCGTCATCGGCGAGCGCTACCGCGTCGATCGCGACAGCGTTGCCGCCATGCCGTTTCGCGCCGACGAACCGCAAGGCTGGGGGACGGGCGGCAAGGCGCCGCTTCTTTGCTTCGATGGCTCCTTCGGTTCCTCGCACGGCATCGTCTTTGCCGGCTCCGGCGGCTTCAAGACGACATCGGTGACGATCCCGACCGCGCTCAAATGGGGCGGCGGGCTTGTGGTCCTGGATCCGTCGAGCGAGGTCGCGCCGATGGTCGCCGAGCACCGACGCAAGGCCGGCCGAAAGGTGATCGTTCTCGATCCCTCAACGTCCGGCGTCGGCTTCAACGCGATGGACTGGATCGGCCGTCACGGCAACACGAGGGAAGAGGATATCGTCGCCGTCGCCACCTGGATCATGACCGACAATGCGCGCACCGCGTCCGCCCGCGACGATTTCTTCCGGGCGTCCGCCATGCAGCTCCTGACGGCGCTGATCGCCGACGTCTGCCTGTCCGGCCATACCGACGACAAGGACCAGACGCTGAGGCGCGTGCGCGCCAATCTCTCCGAGCCGGAACCGAAACTGCGCGAGCGCCTGACGCGCATCTACGAACAGTCGCAAGCCGACTTCGTGAAGGAGAACGTCTCCGTCTTCGTCAACATGACGCCGGAGACGTTTTCCGGGGTCTATGCCAATGCGGTCAAGGAAACCCACTGGCTCTCCTACCCGAACTATGCCGGGCTGGTGTCGGGCGACACATTCTCGACCGACGATCTCGCCGACGGCCAAACCGACATCTTCATCGCGCTTGATCTCAAGGTGCTCGAAGCCCATCCGGGCCTGGCCCGCGTCGTCATCGGCGCGCTGCTCAACGCCATCTACAATCGCAACGGAAACGTGAAAGGAAGAACGCTCTTCCTGCTCGACGAGGTGGCGCGTCTGGGCTACCTGCGCATTCTCGAAACCGCCCGCGACGCCGGCCGCAAATACGGCATCACGCTGGCGATGATTTTCCAGTCGATCGGCCAGATGCGCGAGGCCTATGGCGGCCGCGACGCAACCTCGAAATGGTTCGAAAGCGCCAGCTGGATTTCGTTTTCGGCGATCAACGATCCCGAGACCGCCGACTACATCTCGAAGCGCTGCGGCGACACCACCGTCGAGGTCGACCAGACCAATCGTTCGTCCGGCATGAAGGGGTCGTCGCGGTCGCGCTCGAAGCAGCTCAGCCGACGGCCGTTGATCCTGCCGCACGAGGTCCTGCGCATGCGCGCCGACGAGCAGATCGTCTTCACATCGGGCAATCCGCCGCTTAAGTGCGGACGCGCCATTTGGTTCAGGCGCGAGGAGATGAAGGCCTGCGTCAATCCGGGTCGGTTCTTCCGCGACAGCAGAGACAAGCAGTAGTGCCGCAGCTTCAGGATGCGTCGGCAGGCGCGTCTTCGAGGAGCCCGTCAAAGACTTCGAGAAGCGCATTTGTGATCGCCTGCCCCAGTGCATTGCCAGCCGCCCGTACATCGTCCTCCGTACCGTCACGCGCTGCCCTGGCGAGCTCAAAGCCTTGTTCGCCGACGATCTGCTTGGCAACTTCAATCGCCCAGAGGCCGAAGTCGCCGCGGCTGCCGATTTGTACAGTCTCTTCCACGATCTTCTCCCAAAAATATCTGCCGCGCGACTTACAGTTTTGTCGAGCCGAAGGCCACGGAAAACACATCAGGAAGATGAATCGATGAGCCCTGAGCGATTCAAATAAGTTGTTGGACGCCGCTTTGTCGGGAAGCGACAATCCGGCCATGGAGAAAAAGGCTACAAACCCGGTGCATCTTCATCGTATCGACGCAACACAAAACATGCGCCGCTTCTATGCGCTCTCAATCCAGCCGACGCTCTTTGGCGGCGCCTCGGTCATCAGGAACTGGGGCCGGATCGGAGCGAACGGCCAGATGATGATGGAGACATTCGACAGCCAGAAGGACGCCGACAAGGCGTTCTCACGCCTCGAGCGGACGAAAAGAAAGCGTGGCTATCGCGACGTCGTCCGCGCTGATTGACCGCGCCGTTACAGCCAAACCCGATGTTTCCTGTGGTTCTCGGGGCGTTTGCGGGCACGCCTCGAGCTTCACCCCTATCCTCGGACCATCTTCTTCGTCATACCGGATGGATAAACCAGAAGGAGGGAACCATCCAATCCTGACGACCACCAACGAAATCGCCGACAAGATCGCATCCGAGCAGAACCTGACCAAGGCGCAGGCCAAGGCGATCGTCGAAAGCGTGTTCAAGCAGATCACCGATGCGGCACTGGCAGGCTCCGAGACGTCCATACCTTCGTTCGGAAAGTTCAAACTCAAGGCAACGCCGGAACGCGAAGGCCGCAACCCGGCAACAGGTGCTGCGATCAAGATCGCCGCGTCGAAGAAGCTGACGTTCGCGCCGGGCAAGGCGGTCAAGGACGCGCTGAACGGCTGAGGCGAATTCGCTGCCGTTTCCGGCAGCATGAAGGAAGCCTCCTCAGAAGGGAGGCTCCGCGCTCAAGCGGCCGTCCTGCTCGGCCTCTATGACCGCAAGCTCTGCCCACGCCATCTCCAGCTCCGCCGCAATCTGGCGGCGTTCGCCTGCGTCGACGGCATTGCGCAGTTCAGCCCGAAGCTGTTCGATTTGCATTTCGAGGGACATCGTCATCGTTCGTCTCCTTGACGTTTCGTGAAAGACGACATCGGCGGTCGGGGAGACGGGACAGGGTCAAGCATCGCCAAAGGCGACCGGCGGAGCCGGCGAGTGGGGGAGCCGATTTCGTGTTGGCGGCTTTGGCCGTCAATGCGAAATTGGGGGTACCGCTCGTGCTTCGACGCTTTCCCGGCTCTCCGGCACGATCGGTCAATCTGAGCAGACTTCTCCTCTCCGTATGGCACCCGAAAAAGCCGGAGGCGGGCTCGATGCCCGCGGCCGGCTTCATCATGCGGCACAAGGAAAAGAGCCCCGCCGTGTGAGGCGGAGCTCTTCGGGATGCGGGCTCAGGCCTCGCGCTTGGGGCGGTTCCAGATGAGGGCGTATTCGCCGTCGGTCTCGCCCGGCCAAAGGGCCGCGGTGATCGGGGCATTGAAGCTGGGATCGTCCAGCTTGACCGAGATATATTCCTCGCCGTCGTTGGAGACCGCCTTCCAGCCGGCGCCGACCTCGACACCATTGCCGGCGGTGATGCGGAAGTCCGGGGAGTCGCGAGAGACGCGCTCGATCGGGTTCAGGCGGGCCCTCATGCTGACGGTGAGCGTGCGCACCGTGCCGACGATCGAGTTGTTGCCGTTGGTGGTGAATTCGCCGATGACTGCCATTGTCGCGTTCCTTTCCGGTTGTTCGGGCTGCGCCGGTCGCGGCCTCGATGACGGTGTAAGGACCGGGGGCGATCGACACTGCACCCGCCGGGCCGAAACGTCAGTGAAGGACGGCCGGGAGCGGCTTTCTTGGTCGCGCGAGGAATGCGAACCTGTTCGCAGGGGAAGAAAGCAGCGGACGGCCGTTGCGGACGAGGCGATCGAGACGAAGGCGTCCTTCGGTCACACCAGATCCATCGAGGTCGCGTCGGTGTGGCCAGCTCGGGGTGGATGGAATGCGACGACGTCAGCCGGATTGACGATCATCCGCCATCAGGCTGCGCAACATTCGTGCCTATGCTCATGCCCTCGTCAGCGCTGCAGGCCCGCTCCCGCCCTCGATGCCATCGCCGACGTCCTCGGCCGCATCATCGTTGCACCGGAAACCAAACCGCGCATGCTCGACGGATTATTCGCCAAACAGGTCGCGAGGTCAGTCACGGGCTTGGCGTGGCGTTGAAGAGGCTCGTTCAGAACGGCCGACTTCAGCGCTTGCGTTTCGCGATCTGGATCTTCCTGGCACGGATTGCGTCGGCAACCGTCTTGATGACCAGGTCCATGAACGGTTTGCTGAACTTGCCATAGGTGATCGTCAGCGGGTCGTAGCTGACAGGTTCGACGTGAAAGGACCCCGGAAGCACGTCCGCATTGGCGTCATCGAGAATGAGCCAGGTTGGGCCACGACCTTTGAGCGCCAGACGCTTGCGCTCGGTATCGGGTACCTTGATTGCCAGCCGGTCCGGTCCAGGCTCCTTCGTCGTCAAAGGGAAGAGGACGACGCTCTTGCCGTCGGATGTGACCGGGACGACGACGCAGGCGGGCCGCGCCTTTCGGCCGCTTTCCTCGCCGCGGTCATGTTGATGTGTCCAGAGATAATGATAGGAAATGACGAGGCCGGTTTCGGGATCAATCATCGTTTGCGCCATCGTTTTCGATGGAATCGGCAAGTGCTAAGAGCCCGTCCTCGATATCGTCGGGCATGGTGTCGAGAGAGAAGGCACGGCGTTGATCCTGTTCGCCGCGCAGGCGGTCATAATCCTCGATCGCCATGAGAACGAACTTCGGCTTCTTGTGATGGGTGATAAACACCGGCTCGCGCCGTGCCGCGGTGGTCACGTCGCCGACATGCTTGTTGAGATCAGCGGTGGTGAATGATTTCATAGCGGCCTCGATCCAGAATATCCATAATATCTATATAGTCGAAAGTCACCTCCATATCCAGCCCGGAGCGAGACCCGAAAAAGCCGGAGGCGGGCTCAATGCCCGCGGCCGGCTTCGCCATGCGGCACAAGGAAAAGAGCCCCGCCGTGTGATGCGGCGGAGCTCTTCGGGATGCGGGCTCAGGCCTCGCGCTTGGGGCGGTTCCAGATGAGGGCGTATTCGCCTTCCCTTTCGCTCGGCCAAAGGGCCGCGGTGATCGGGGCATTGAAGCTCGGATCGTCCAGCTTGACCGAGATATATTCCTCGCCGTCATTGGAAACCGCCTTCCAGCCGGCGCCGACCTCGACACCATTGCCGGCGGTGATGCGGAAGTCCGGGGCGTCGCGCGAGACGCGCTCGATCGGGTTCAGGCGGGCCTTCATGCTGACGGTGAGCGTGCGCACCGTGCCGACGATCGAGTTGTTGCCGTTGGTGGTGAATTCGCCGATGACTGCCATGGTCGCGTTCCTTTCCGGTTGTTCGGGCCGCGCCGATCGCGGCCTCGATGACGGTGTTAAGACCGGGGGCGATTGACGCCGCACCGCCTGGCGGCCGCAACGCATGTGGAGGACGGCCGGGAGCGGCTTTCTTGGTCGCGCGAGGAATGCGAACCTGTTCGCAGGGGAAGAAAGTTGCGAGCGGTCGTTGCGGTCAAGGCGATCGAGACGAAGGCGTCCTTCGGTCACACCAGATCCATCGAGGTCCGCGTCGGTGTGGCCGGTTCTCTGCCGGATGGAACGCGATACCGGCAACCGGGATTGACGATCATCCGCCAACAGGCTGCGCAACGTTTGGCGCCATGCTCACGCCCTTGTCACGTCGCGGCCCCGCTCCCGCCCTCGACGCCATCGCCGGCATCCTCGGTCGCATCACCATCGCACCAGGATCGAAAACGGCGCATGGTCGACGATAGCTCCCTCGGCCGGCGAGGCTCTCGGGTTCGCTGGCGAAACAGCCGTTCACTGCAGCTTCATCCTCATGCCGGCCAGCCAAGCGGGATAGAGCGTCTCGCCTCTGGAGACGGCTTTAAGCGCCGCTACGGCCCGCCAAAAGCCGGGCCTCACCCGGTCAGTGTCGGCGGCCGCTCGCGGTGCCGTATCAACCGGCTCGCGGAACCGGTCAAAAGACGCAAGAATCGTGATAAAAGTCTCGGCGACAGAAGACGAGAACCGGCGAAGCAGGATGTAGCGATGCTGAACACCGATACCCGCCAGGCGAACTGGCGGCGCGCCAATCCGGCAAAATACGACGCCCACCTTGCCGTGCAGCGCGCCGTGAAGGCGGGCGAACTGGAGAAGCAGACATGCGAGGTCTGCGGGCTGGAAGCGGTCGATGCCCACCACGATCAATACGACGAGCCTTTGAAGGTTCGGTGGCTGTGCCGCCGGCATCACACCAGGCTCCACCACTATGGCGAGGACATGTTTCCGGTGCGGGAGCGTCCTTAACAGGAGGTCGACCGTATCAGGGAGGACCCGAGCCCCCCCTTCGATATCCGATCAGGCCGCATCCCGGCTGGTCTCTTCATTCGGCTGAAGCGCGTGAAGATAGTTGACCGCACGCTGGGCATGGGCGGCTGCGGCGAAGATTGCGCGCTTGTCGGAGCCGAGGATGGCGGCCCAACTCTGGATGTAGGCGGCGTGGTCGGGACGCGGATCGAGTTCCGGCACGATCCCGAGATCGGCGCAAAGCATCGCCGACCCAAGCTCGGCCACCATTTCCTCGAAGGCCCTCTCCCGGCGATCCTTGTGGTAGCGACTGAGGTCCCTGTTCAGCCGGCCAGGAGCCGCAGTCCAATGCAGAGTCTCATGAGATCTGATCGCGACCATTGAGGCCATATCCCTGAACAGTTCTGGCCTCGGCAATTGAATGTGGTCTGTGGAGGGGGAGTAATACGCCTTGTCACCGCCATATCTAACCACTGCGCCTGTGTTATCCAGGAAGCGATCCGCATGTTCGATGCGCTCGAGCGGTTTCGCGACCGGTTCCGGATGACGGTAGTAGTGCTCCGGCAGGGCCTCTATTTGATCGCAATTGAAGACAGTGTACGCCTTCAGGAACGGGACATCGCGCTCGATCTCGCCGCCGCTCGCATCCTTTTCGGTCCTGGTGAAGCGGCTGGCATAGACGACCGTCGCGCCGCTTTCGCCCTTGCGCACGTGGGCGCCGAGCTCATTTGCCTGGCGTAGCGTCATCCATGTTGTCGACTCAAAACCGCTGGCGACGCTCTCGGACCAGAGAAGCAGGACATTCAGGCCGGTATAGGGTTGGCCGTTATGCCGGAGCGGCCGGCTCACGCGGCCGGTCAGATTTTCAGCCCTCCAGGGCCTGACCCAGGGGCGCACACCCTTCTCAAGATCGGCAACGATCCTGTCGGTGATGCGCGCGTAGATGTCTGTGCGGGTGTTTTCCGATTTCCTGCTCATGGTTCTCATACCTCCGTGTCGGGGAGGCCGCGCCGATCGCGGCCCCGTCGCGAAGGGCCAAAAGCAGGAGCGATCGGGCGGCAGGCGCACCGAACGGCCGGAACGCATGTGGAGGACGGCGACAGCCGTTGCGCCTTGCCGCCGGCTCCTGCAGGACCGGCGAACGGGACGGGACGCGATACGCGTGTCTCGTTCATCTTTTTCCCTTCTTGCGTTTGTTTTCCCGGCGCCCGGCAATAACGGCCACGAAAAAGGCCGCCTTCGGAAGAAGACGGCCTCGATGCGGATGGGTCAGGGCGGAGCCGTAGCTCCGCCGATATCGCCTCAGTCGAAGGCCGACATCTGCGCTTCGGCCGCCTTGCGGTCGAGCCTGTCGCCGGGATTGTCGACCGGTCGGTCAAAGGGCTTCCACGCCTCGCCAACGATCTGCTCGTAGGCGGATACGGCACCTTCGGCAGCCATCCGGAGCGCATGGGCCTGAATGCCCATGTCGGCAGCGAATTCTCGTTTGCGCTGCGCATTGCTGTCGTAGCCGACCGGGCCGAGATCGTCCTCGCGATCGTCGCCCGCACCCTTGGCGGTGGCGTCGCGCGCCTCGGTGACGGCGCGGGAATAGAACTGTCCGGCGCCATGGGCCGATCCGACATAGGCGCCGACGATACGCTGGAGATGGATCTGCATCGCCCGTTCGCCGAGCCCCTCGGAGAGACCGGTGGCGGTCGCGACGATCAGGCGTTCATGCATGTCGCGGATACCGTCGCTGTCGAGGATCGCGGTCCCGAAACTTTCGGCGATGCGGAGCGCCTGGCCCTCGTCGGGGCATGTGAGGCGGACCATTTCGAGGGTCGCGCCCTTGCGGAGCTGGACCACGCGCGCTGAAGAGCGGTCAGTCGGCCGGTTCGGTTGACGGGAGGCGCTTGCGGGCTTTGCCATGGCGGTTTCCTTTTCTGGCTTTCCGAAGCGGTTCCGGCCCCCTGGCCGGTCTGTCCTTCGGTGCGGTCGAAGAGAACCGGCGCCAGCCGGGCGGTTCAGGGTCCGGGCGGGCCAGATCGAGCGAAGACGGTATGCGGGCAAGCGGGACCAACGGTCCTGCGCCGATCCCGCGGGCCTGCTTTGCGACGAGCGGCATGACCGGCCGCCTCGCGGCGCGCAAGCGGCCTTGAACCGAACGGGCGCCGGTTCAGACCGCAGCAAAACCGAAGGACAGACCGGCCAGGGGTAATCGGGTCCAGATGCCATGGGGGACAAGGAAACCAGTCGTGAACGCGCTACACCTTGTCATCCCCGACGCCGGCCACGTTTTGTGGGGGCGCCGCGGTCGCAGCTTTCGCCGAACCCGCGCCGGGCAGCCGATAGGACTGCAGCCAGGTCGGGCCATGGGAATTGCGCAGACCGCGAAGGATCCCGCCATCGTCATGGGGCGCGCCGCCCATCCAGACATTGCTCAGAACGTTCTTCCAGCGCCGGCCGTGTCTTGCGGCATAGGCCTGCAGCGCCGTCTGCTGCTCCGGGTGTGAGTGGCGGAAGCCGATCGCGCTTCGGCAGGCGCCGCCGCGTTTCCGGCACGCCGTCGGTACGAGCGACTTTCGCGGCAATCAATCGCTTGAGCTCGGCCACACCGGCGTCGAGGCAGGCCTTACCCTCCAGATGATGGAACTGCCGCCAGAAGGCGGCGCGCTCCTGAGATGTCGGACCGATACCGGCCTCGCGTTCGAGATCTCCGATCGTCGCCATGGCGCTAGGCCTCCCCCCGGTTTTGAGCCTGATGCTTTGCGGCGCCGAAGTTTTCACGAAAGGCGCCTATCGCGGCCTCCTGTCGTGCGAGCTTGCGGGAGAGTGCATCGATCTCCGGCTGGCGCTCGGCGGTGATGGCGGCGAGATTGGATCGATAGCGGGCGAGGAAGGCGTCCGGTTCGGGCGGCCTGCCACGGCGATATCTCGGCCGGCGAGCCCCAAGCGACGGGATCAGGGCCGTCATTTTGCGGATGATCTGGCGCTCGACCATGTCGAGCTGGTGCCGGGTCTGCCGGCAGGCCTCTTCCATGCGGCGCAACCGCGCCTGACGATCGATGGAGGGGATCATGGCGTGCTCCTCCCCACCCATGTGACGAAGCTCGACCGGCCGTCATAGGCGGCATGCCGCGCCTCGTCGATGACGAAGCCGAACCGCCCGACCTGGTATTCGGTGGACGCAACCAGGAAGCGCCGTTCTTCGACATGAGCATCACGCCTTCCGCCGCGCGTCGCAATCACCTCGGTCATGCCGGGATGATGATCAGAGCGAAGTGCGGATATCACGACCCAGTCGCCGGCATGTTCGCGTTCGAAGGCGCGCCGGTCCTTCACATGAGATTCACCAGCCGCAAGGACCGTGCCGGTGATCGTTTCCCAGGCATCGGGCTGCCAATCCTTGAGCGTTGCTTCCGCCGAACGCCGCTCGATGCTGGTGAAGAGGTCGGGAAAGGTGATGGCGACGGCCGCCCAGGACGAATCTTCCTCATAGAACCCGTCCTGTGAACGAAGCAGCGGATGGACTTTTTCGTTACGCTCTGGCGAAAGCGAGAAGCCGCCATGGCCTGCCGTGGTGTGGGCAACAACGCCCTCCGCATAGAGGGTGGCGCCTTGCGACGGACCCCACGGCGTACTGCAGGCGATGCGGACGGTCCGGCGTGCGAGCGCCCGGAGCTCGCGGCAATGCTCGGCCTGCTCGATCATGCGGGCGCTGAAGGCGGCCTCATCCTCGATCGAACCATGGTACGAATAGAAATCGTCGCGGCTGAGCGCGGCAAGCGGCCGCGAAACGCGCCAGGCGCTCGCCAGCAGATGCCGGCCATCGCGCGATGGCAGCATGGCGAAGACGAGATCGCCGACGCGCGCAACGGCGATGCCGTCGGCGGCGCGGTCGAATTCCACGCCAGCAACCTTGTCGGTACAGACCTTGCGAGTTTGCGAGGGGATGGAGATCGGATTCATGGTGCGGTCCTCCCGTCATCAGCCTTTGCGTCTGCCTCGCCGGGCGTCACCTCCTCGAGCACGGCGCTCGGGTAGCGATGAGACCGCAACCAGGTCTCGGCGGCCTGCCGGTCTTCGGCGAGATGGAGCAGCTCGCGCGCTTCACCGGCGCGGTCGAAGATGCGCACCGCGCCGTGCGATGGGCGCTCGAGGATCTTGAAGGTGAGATCGGAGTCGAGCCCGAAGGTCCGGTGGAGGGTGACGAGGATGGTTGACTTGCCGCCGATGTCCTCCTGATGGAGCGTGAAATACCCCGGCGACGTGTAGCTGCCGAGCTTGCGCGGCCCTTCCTTGCGGATGAGCCGGCCCTGGCTGTTTCTGGTCTGCCAGGCGGCGAGCTTCTTGTGGAAACGCTCCGGCGGGCGGGGTGTGCCGTCCGACCAGGACACGAGGGAGCCGATCGGGACGAGATCGAAGATCAGGGACGCGGACATGAGAAAGCCTCCAGTTCCGGTTTTGCGTTGATGGAAACGAAAGCGCCGCCGGGGCGGCCGGCGGCGATCGTCATTCGGGAGGGAGGTGCGTTGGAGCTATTCCGCCGCGATGCCGTAGGCCGCCTCAAGCTCATCAGGCGCTTCATCGGGCACGTCGCCGGACGGGTCGTCGGTGTCGACGGTAGGGGTCGGCCCGGTGTCGACGCTGTCGGCGCCATCATTGGCGGCGCCACCCTGGCCGGAGGCGCCATCGGCGTCCGGCTCATCCGCATCGGGCTCATCGGCGTGGCCAATCAGATCGACGATCTCGCGCGGGTCGGGCGCGAAGAGAGCGGCAGGGTGGATGAAGGTCGCTTCGCCCTTGAAGTGCTCGACAAGCGCTGTCCGCGTGCCGCGCACCCGCGGCTGCGGCTGCAGGCTGACTTCCCTGGCTGCGGTCTCGAGCGCCTGTCGCGACAGGCACAGGAGAAAGTCTTCCGTCCCCATGTTCGGAAGGTATCCGTCCGCGCCGATCGCCGCGCCGGCAATGCGCGAGACGACACCGCTGTTCGACATGCCGCGCCGGCATGACAGAACCTCGACCAGCATGGCGCGTGCAGCAACCCGCACCGTCTGCAGGTCGAAGCAGAGACGTCCGTCCTCGTCGAGGAGCCGCGCCGCATGGCGCTTGAACCGCCTGGGACCAAACACATGGTCGCTGGCGCCGGTGTCGACCCGGACATTGAGGCCCGCGAAGGCGAGCACGAGCAAGGCCATCAGCGTGTCGTCCTCGATCGGCGCCCGGCCGAGCGCCTCGTGCAGCGCGTCGGTGCGGAAATCGCCGATCATGTCGTGGCCCTTCTGGGTGACCTCGGGGCGGGACTTGGCGACGGTATCGGCATCATCGCCGTCAGCGGTCGCGTCATTGACGGCCGAGCCGGTTTGGCCCTTGGCCGCTTTCGGCTCCGGCATCCGGTAATGCACGCTCTGCACCTTGCCGTCGCGGTCGAGATAGAGGCCGGTGTGGTCGCCCTTGCCCGGCTTGCCATACACGCGCTCGGCCTTCTTCGGCAGTTCCGGCTGGCCCCAGCTGTTGACCTCGACGATCGCGCCCTTCTTCGGAAGGTTCGCCGTCATCCATTCCTGCTGGGCGCCGAGGAAGGCCTCGACATTGGTGGTGTAGCGATTGTCCTCGTCGGCCGGACCGAACAGGTCCTCGGCCCACTCGATGCCATAGGCGGCGCGCAGATCCTCATCGAAACTGGCGTCGCGGGCATACATGCGGGTCTTCGACAGGGCATTGGCGATCTGCCACCAGGCGGCTGTGTCACCCTTCTTCGGCTTCTGCGCCTTCCAGACTTCCTTCTGCTCATCGAGTGCGGCAGCCGCGATGGTGCGCAGCTGCTGTTCGTTCGGCATGTCGCCCTTCGCCATCTGGTCGAGCATGGCGGGAAGCACGTTGGCGAGCAGGCGAAGTTTGCGGATCTGTCGAACCGGCAGCGCCAGCGCCATGGCGATCGCCTCCTCGGTCCAGCCGAGCGCCACAAGCCGTTCCGTGCCGCGCCATTGGTCGATCGCGTTGAGCGGCTCTCTCGCGATGTTTTCGATCATCGAGCGCATGGCGCCGTTGTCGTCGGCGGCGTCGGTCACCAGCACCTCGATCTCCTCGAGGCCGGCGGCGATCGCCTGTTTGACACGGCGGTGGCCGGCCTGGATGATGTAGCCGTTGCCGCCATCGGTTTCGGGCGAGATGACCGGCGGCTGGATGATGCCGACGGCTTTGACCGTCGCCAGCAGCAGCGCATCCGCCTGCGGCGATGATTTCGAGCGGCGGGCGTCATCGGGATTGTCCTTCAGCGCGCGCGGGTCGAGTTTGAGGATCTGCATGGGATTTGCTCCTTTAAGGGTTCCGGAGCGGCGGTTGCCGCCCCTTCCGTCTTCAGTTTTTCCGAAGACACTTCCCGGACCGCAGGGCTACGACACGGCGCAACTGCGCCCGAGCAGCCCTGGCCGTCAGGGCGAGCGGGGCAAAGCCTTGCGAGAACGACGGGTCGGGTTGAGGAGGGGGCGGTTGAGCGAAAGCATCGCCGGGAAGGCCGATCTGCGAGCAGCTTTCCCTTCTTTTTTCCTTTCCGTCCCTGTGTTTCATATCGCTCACAGAGCGGCACAAGGCCACCGATCGGCGCACACCCGACGGGAAGATCGTCGCCCGGCGGTTGAAATCATCGCCTTGAGGATGGCAAAAGAACGCGGGCTGATTGCATCGAGAATCACCCCCTCACGGCTCGGATTGTGCGTCTGCGCCATCGGTGATCGCTTGAGAAGGAGATGATGAGGATTGTCTACCAATGGCGATGGCATTGGGCGAAAGCGCGAGCCTCATGATTGCGCTTCAAGCTCGAGGCGGCCCCTGGGGCTTGCGCAGGCCTACGTGACCATGATGACCAACCAGATCCTTGGCAATCCGCTTGAGAGCGAAACGCCGACGGCCCGCGTAAAGCTGATCGGTTTGATGACGCTGATCGGCGTCCTGCACAGCGAAGATCCAACCATCACGCTGACCCGGATTATGGAATTGACCGGCCTCACCAGGAGCGTCCTTGCTCAGGACGTGAACGCGCTCGTGCAAAGAGGGCTTCTGATCGAAACCATGGGGAACAACTCGATGGGGCGCGGATTGGCCCGGCAATTCCAACTATCGCCTGCCGTCGTCAAGACGCTCGGCATGATCATGGGGGAGCCGGTCCGAGATGCGAGATGAATCCGAGGAATTATCGAAGACGCTTGCCTGGACCTGCGGCATGATCGTGCAAAGCCGGCCTGAGGACCGCCAGCGTATTGCGCTCGCTTATGGCGAGGCGCAAGATCTGGTCGCTGGCATCCCGAAGGACGACGGCGATGCAAGGCCGCGCATCCTCGCCTGCTTTGCCCGGTCCGATGCCTATCGCGCCGAAGACGACGTCGCCTGCGTCGGCTGGATTCTGACCGCGATCCAGGAGCGGGTGAACGAGCGCGACCTCCCCCGACTGGCGCCAGTTGCGTAAGGTCATCAACAAGGCCATCAAGCTGTTGCCGCTGCGTGAAGCCACGATGCATTGAACGGCAATGTCAGGAAGAGCGGCGAACGCTCCGGTCGCGAATACGTCACCTAGTTGGAGATGAGCCTGAATTCGGCATGGGCAAAAAAAGAGGGCCAGCGGAAGCCGCGGCCCTTTGAAGTGTGAAGGTCAATAAACCTCCAGAGGGGAACAGCTGGTGCGGCGGAACTGGGAGGAGTGACCGCCATGTGCATCAGCTATGGGCACAATGCCTGTTTTATGACCAATCGCAAACCACTTTTTGTGCAACGCAGCTATGCAAATGCTGCGGCGCATTCAAACACGGGGCCTTCAGGCCGCTTTCAGTTCACCACGCGCGTCGCCTGCAAGCGCCTCCTCCACCTCCCGCAACGCCTTACGCTTCTCCGCCAGTTCGTCGGCGAAGGCGAAGGCGCCACCTTGCCGCGACTGGTAGGAGGAAAGCCGCCGCTGGTACTCCGCCAACCGCTGGCGATAACGTTCGCGCTCCTCCTCGAAGCCGTCAAGCGCGTGTTCCAGCCTGGAGATGGCGCCAAGCGGCGTGACGGTGACGGCGAGATCGATCTCTTGGGTCGCGCCGGTGCGCTTAAGCAGGGTCTGATAGTGGTAATTGTCACCCCGGCCAAAACGTTCGCCCTCATAGATGAGATCGAAGCCGCCGATCGAGGCGATGTGAATCTCACCTTGCCTCTGGAGCTGGACGAGGGTGAGGATTTCCTTCATCAGCGCGCGGCCGGCATCCTTGCGCTCCGAGAATGGCCTGCCTGTCACCATCATCGCGAAGGCGTCGCCTGACGTCGGAACCAGCCGTTCGATGTCCTGGCTGATTTCGCCAATCCGCCGGGTCGCCGTTTCGATCTCGCGCTCGGCGTCGCGGATCTGCCGGCGCACGGCGAAGAGGTCGTCATTATGGGCGGCCCGCAACCGTTCCAGACGCGCGATATCGGCCTCGAGGCCTGCCTTCTGCATCAGCCGCTCGTCGCCACTGGCAATCGCCTTGGCCATGGCGAACTGGTTGGCCTGGCCTTCGTTCAGGTCGTCCAGCCGGCGGATCGAGGTGTCGCCTGAAAGTGCCGCCGCGATGAACCGCGCCTTTCGTTCGTTGTTCTGCCACATCGTCGCATCGAGGCTGCCTTGCGTGGCGTAGGCGTAGATATCGACCTCGTCATGCTGGTTGCCCTGGCGGACGATCCGGCCCTCGCGCTGCTCGATCTGCGAGGGCAGCCATGGCACATCGAGATGATGCAGCGCCTTCAGCCTGAGTTGCGCATTGACGCCTGTGCCCATCGTGTCGGATGAGCCGATCAGGAAGCGGACCTTGCCAGCGCGAACGTCGCCGAACAGCCGCTGCTTGGCCTCGGTCTTCTTGAAGTCCTGCATGAACGCGATTTCGGATGCCGGCACGCCCATGCGGATGAGCTCATCGCGGATCCAGCGATAGGCTGAAAATCCCCTGGTCTTCTCGACATTGATCGTGCCGAGATCGGAGAAGATCATCTGCGCGGCGCCCGGCAGTTCGTAAGGCTTGCCGTCCGGGCGGACATAGCTGTTCTCCGAGGTCTCCTGCCAGATGCGATGCGCGTTGCGGATCAGGAGATTGAGCTTGTTTTCCGGCTCGTCATCCATGTCAGGCGTCACCAGGCGCAGGTCGATCGCTGCATGGCGTCCGTCGGTGATGACGGAAAGCAGAATGTCATCGCCGGGCTCGGGTGGACGGTCGCGCTCCTCGATCGCCTTGATGCGACCTTCGAGAATCTGCTGGTAGGCCTTGAAGGCGGGTGTCGGTGCGGCTGTGAGGATCTGCCGCTTGCCGGTGGCGATGTCAGGCACCTTCACATAGGCCTTCAGGTCCTCCGGCATTACCACGTCGGCGAAGGCGCGGAACATGGCAATCAGTTCCGGCACGTTGACGAAGGACGCGAAGCGGCTCACCGGCTTGTATTTGCCGGACGGTTGCAGTTCCAGCTCCGTCTTCTCGTCGCCGAAATTGCTCGCCCAGGCGTCGAACTCGTGCAGCCCGCGTTCGTGCAAAGCCTCGTAGCCGAGCAGCCGCTGGATCGAGAACATCTCGCCGAGCGTGTTGGTGATCGGCGTGCCCGACGCCAGCACCAGCGCCCGGCCCGGGTTCTTCGTCTCGATGAAGCGCGACTTCACATAGAGGTCCCAGGCCTTTTGCGAGCCGTTCGGGTCGATCCCTTTCAACGTCGACATATTGGTCGCGAAGGAGAGTTTCCTGAACTCCTGCGCCTCGTCGACAACGATCTGGTCGACGCCGATCTCGGAAATGGTCAGCAGGTCCTCCTTGCGGGTGGAAAGCGCTTCCAACCGTTCCTGCAAACCCTCCTTCAGACGTTCGAGCCGCTTGCGCGACACGCGGTCCTCAGCATCGACTTTTGTCAGCAAATCCTCGTAGAGCTGCAGCTCGTCGTGGATCATCTGCTGCTCAAAGGCCGAGGGCACGCCGATGAACCTGAACGCAGAGTGGGTGATGATGATCGCATCCCAGACGGCGGTGGCCGCACGGCTCAGGAACCGCTGACGCTTCTCCTTGGTGAAGTTGGTTTCGTCGGCGACGAGGATGTTCGCAGAGGGATAGAGCGCCAGGAACTCTCTCGCCGCCTGCGCCAGGCAATGGCCGGGCACGACGAGCATCGCCTTGGCGATCAGGCCGAGACGCTTCTGTTCCATGATGCTCGCTGCCATCGTCATGGTCTTGCCGGCGCCGACGGCATGCGCAAGATAAGTCGAACCGGAAGAGATGATCCGCCAGATGCCGCGTTTCTGGTGGCCATAAAGAGTATAGGCGCCAGAGGCGCCCGGTAGCTGGAGATGGCTGCCGTCGAATTTCCTCGGCGCGATATCGTTGAAGCGGTCGTTATAGACCCGCGCCAGCCGGTCGGTGCGATCCGGATCGGTCCAGACCCAGGTCTGGAAGCTTTCCTTGATTTTCTGGAGCTTGTCGCGCGCCGCTTCCGTGTCGACGACGTTCAGCACACGGCGCTCGCCTCCGGCATCCTTGACCACATCGAAGATCTGCGGCACCCGGGAATTCAGCGCATCGGCGAGCAACTCGCCCGCATCGCGACGGCTGGTGCCCCATTCGGAGGTGCCGGCGGCCGTATAACCAAGCTGCCTTGCCTCGACCGTCCATGACCCCAGTTCCGGCAGATGGTGGATGCGGATTTCCGCGCCCATCATCTCACGCACGAAGGCAACGACGTCGGACGCCGGGATCCACGGCGCACCCAGACGCGCGGTGATGTCGGATGGACCGAGATCGGCCGGCTGCACCGCCTCAAGCGCCACCACATTGCGCCGAAACGCCGGGTCGAGATCGGCTGCGGCTTGCGCAACGCCAAGCTTCGTGCGGACCGGGCCGGAGAGATAGGCGTCGGAGGTCTGCCAAGAGCCATCGGCGGGATCGCGGAAGATGGCGTCGCCCAGCTCCGCAATCACTGCCTCTCTATCCCGATGCAGCAGTTCCGCGATATGGTCGACATCGACGCGGCCGCGTTCATTCAGAACCACGGCCAGCGCATCGGCCGCACTCGTGATCACCGGTGGCGCCGGCGGCGAAATCACCCGCTCGGAAAAGATCGGACCGGGCCGCGCCGTGTCGGTCTCGAGGTCATAATCCTCGATCGAGGCGACCAGCCAGCAATCTGGATCGTCGCGGAACGGTTGAAGGTTCGGCTGGCGGTGGACTTCGCGCACCTCTCCGGTTTGCTCGTCCTCCGAGATCGAAACCGTCGTGTGGTTGATCGGACCGAAGTCGCGGACGAATGAGGACCAGGCAATGCGCAGGCGAACCTGGACATCCCGCCATGGGCGATCCAGCTCCTGCGCCTTCAAGACCTCCCGCACCGCGTCGCGGACCGGGATCAGCTTTTGGATGATGCGGATGTGCTTCTCGGACAAGCCATCGCCGCTCCGGCCCTTGCGGGCCTTGATCTGGACCGGCGACCCGTCGACCATCTGCATCAGACCCTGACGGTTATCGATGAAGAAGCTGCCTTCACGAACCTTCTCGTTTCCAGGGCGAAGGTCGACGATGTCGCCGAGTTCGTCTTGCAGGTCGATGTCGATCTCGGTCGGCTCGCCGTCATAGAGGTCTTCCGGAAGAAGAGAGATGGCGGCCTTCAATGCCGTTTCGAGATCGACGCCGGCGCGGGGACGGCAGGTGTAGGTCTCGCCGAACGGTCCGGAGGTCAAAGCGTGCTCACCCAGCACGAAATCCGGATGGCGCGCAAACCAGCGATTAACGCGGATAGCGCCTTCGTCCTCCGTTGCAGAACGGACTTCATCGACGTCGAGCCAGGAAAGGTCCGCCTCGGGCTCACCGGCCTTGCGTTTGCGCAAGAACAGGATGTCGGTCACGACATCCGTCCCGGCGTCGCGGCGGAAGCTGCCCTCGGGCAGGCGGATCGCCGCGATCAGGTCGGCGGATCTGGCGATATGCTCACGGGCGGCCGTATCCGCCTTATCCATCGTGCCGGCACTGGTGACGAAGGACGCAAAGGCGCCGGGTTTCAGCAGGTCGATCGACCGGGCGATGAAGTAGTCATGCAGGCGCAGACCAAGCGACCGGTATTGCCGGTCCGAACGCACGCTGCGATCGGAAAAGGGTGGATTGCCGATGGCAAGATCGTAAATCGGTGAGAAGTCCGTGCGCGCGAAATCCCCCTCGATGATCCGCGCCTGCGGCTGCAGGAGCTTGACGATGCGTGCGGTGACGGGATCGAGTTCGACGCCGGTGACATGCGCCTTGTCACGATAGTTTTCCGGCATCAGCGCCGGAAACAGCCCCGTGCCGACACCCGGCTCCAGAATGCGGCCGCCGCGCCAGCCTAGGCGCTGCAATCCGGACCAGATCGCCCGGATGATGAATGCCGGCGTGAAGTGGGCATATTGCGTGCAGCGGGCAAGGCTCGCATAGTCGCGATCCGTGACGGCCGCCTCCAATGACGAGCCGAGATCGTCCCAGTCCTCGCGGAAATCAACCTCGCCCGGCCGGCGGAACATGGTGTTGGCGAGTTCCGAGGCGCCGAAGCCGGTGAAGCGGAGGAGCTTCGCCTGCTCCTCTCGCGTTGCGGGGCGCTCCTGCTTGCCGATCTCATTGGCCAGCTGAATCGCAGCGACATTCGCTCTGGCCCGTTCCTTCCAGGATGCGGCGAGACCGCGATCCTCATCGTCGTCGAGGTAGAAGTTGTTTCGATCACCCTGTTTGCGTGCGGCAGGCCTTCGAGGGGCGGCGTGCGGCATCGCCGGTGCGGGCGCCGGCGGCGTCGGATCGGGATCGTCGTCATTCGCCGGCTCCGGTGCGAAACCACCGAAGCCGGTGGCACCGAGGCCGAGACCCGCGGTGAGCGCGCTCGAGCCGAACATGTCGAGGGTGAAGGGATCGTCATGCGCCATTTGCAAGGTTCTCCTGTGTGAAGGCGCGCCGGCTTGCCCGCCGGCAATGATCTGCAGGCGGTTCGGTCGCGCGTGGTGCTGGTTGGGTGAAGTCAAGACGCCGCTGTCAGCGGCGCATCAGGCGGAGAGACAGGGACGTATCGTCCACGGTGATCTGAAGATGCGCCGCGTCGGGCGCGGCGGCGGTCAGCCGTTCGAGTTCGACGGCGTCGATGAATTCGACCCCGTCATCGCCTCCAAAATATCGGCGCTTGTAGTGCCAATAGTCGGGATTGGTTTTCGGATCGCATTCCTCGGCGTAGACGACGAGCGGACGTTGTCCCTCGGCGAGTTTGCCGGAGGACATCACATAGACGCCTTCGTCGCCGACCAGCCACAGGCCGGCTCTTGCGTCCGTTTCCGAAGATATCCCCCGGTACGGAAGGCGATATCCGCCATTGGTCATGGCGTCGGCGCGGCCGCGGTCGAGCACGGCGCGAATGTCGGTGACGGAGAAGGTGAACATGGTCAGCCTCCCTCACGCTGCGATGGCGTCGGGCAGGTAACGCAGATGCACCGGCAGCTTTGCCGCGATCTCAGCGTCGGTAAGGGTATCCAGCAGCTTCAGCGTCTTGCCGCCTGGCTTGGCGAAGAACATGACCGTGCGCTTGCCGCGATCGGCCTCCGGCCAACGCTCGCCAGCATAGCCGCGATAATCGTCAGCCGTGCTCGACCAGATATGCTCAAGACGCTCCTCCCGCGTCATCGCGCGGACGGGACGGGATTCGCGCTCGACGATTGCGGCGCGCATGCGCTCGCACGACCCCTTGTCGGAAAGGTCGCAATACCCATGGAAGTGCCGGATCCGCCCGTCGATCGACAGTGTGAAAAAGATGCTGGTGATCGAGCCGGTGAGGAATTCGCGCATGGCGAACATCTCGCCGCGCATGAAGAGCGGCGGCAGGATCTCGAACATATAGTCATGTTCGCGCTCGCCGAGCTCGAACCACTCGCCGCGATAGAGCGCGCCGTCGTCGCCCTCCCACCGGTTCGGGCGCCCGGCATGACGGTCGAACATGCGGAACATCTGATGCCGGTCGGCGATGCCCTGGAAGACTTTGCGGATGGGAGAGAGGGTCATGAGCGGGCTCCTTCAGCCTCGTCCGGGCCGAGGCGCGGCGGATCCTCATGGTCGCCATTCATCTTCAGCCCTTCCTGACCCCTCCCCCAGGCCGCCTCTCCGTCCGGACGGGTCAAGGGCCGGCAAGGCCGGGCGAAGCTTCACCCTTGACGCGGTCGGCGGGCATGCGGCAGGCCTCTTCCGCTTCTCTCCCTGCTCCGGGTCTTCTTTTCCTTCTCCCGCGCCCTGAGCGCGTCGTTCCAGTCCTCGACCGGCGGCATCAGACGCAGCCAGTCGCAACCGGCCGCATCGGCGATGTCGCGCAGCCGGCCAGCAAAGGTCTCGCCCTGGTCGTTGGCGTCCGTCGCGGCGACGAGCTGGGCGCCGGGACGTGCGGCGAGCAGGCGAACTGCGATTTCTGTCGTCGGCGACCATCCCCCGCCCGTGCTGAGATAGAGACTGCCCTCCCGCAACCCTTCGAACGCAGCCAAGCTCATGGCGTCAATCGCCGCCTCCGTCACGCACAGTCGCAAGGCGTCTCGCTGTCCGAACCGGAAGAGGACCTTCGAGCCGCCGGTTGCAAAACCACGCCAGTCGGGGCCACGTTCCTCCCAGCCGGTGACGACGCCGTCATCATCGACATGGGCCGCCCACATGCTGCCATGCGGGCCTTCCCGCAGCACGTTGAGCCGGATGGCCTCGCGGATGATCGCCTCAGGCAGGCATCGCTCGTCCCGCAGATAGCGCCAGGTCATGGAGCCTCGCCATGGTTGGCGGCGTTGCTCCCAGCGGTCCTCGATGGCTCTGAGCGGCATGGGCGGGTCCGCGGATCGGATCCAGACCGGCTCCCTGGACACGAAGCCGACCAGTGAGGCGACGCGGTCCAGTGCATCGACGAAAGCGACGCCGTCGAGATGCCCGGCAAGGCTGAAGACGTCGCCTTTCGCGTCGGAGAGGGGATCGAACCATCCCCGCCCCTCATGGATGACGATGACGATTTCCGCACCGCGCCGGAATTTGATGGCCCTGCGTGTGCTTTCCTGTCTGTCCACCGCAAAGCCCGCCTGCTCCAGCACGGCGGCGCACGGAACCCGGTTCCTGAGGTCTTCCAGCTCTTCTTTTCTCATCTGTTTGCCGCGCTTTCGCGTCCGCCTTTCTTGTCCGATTTCTCTTCCCACAGTTTGCGGGACCGCCTGCCCCGGGCCGCGAAGAGCAAAGGGGGCAAGGGCGCGCCTTAGCAATCTGCAGATCTGCACCTTCGCGCCGACGGTCCGTGCCGGCCGCGGCGAAGCCTCCCTTGCCGCCTGCCGCTCGCAAGCGGCACCCAAAAAGGGGAAATGCCGGCTCAATGAGCCGGCCGGCGATCGTACGGGTCGAATTCGTGAATGATGTCCAGATCGTCGTCGGCTTCGATTTCGTCGCTCGGTACGACGCCGTACTCGCCGGCTGCCCTGAACAGTGTGACCGGAACCATGAGTGTGCGGGAAAGTGCGAAAGCGTGAGACTGAGCGAGTGCAAGATCCTGTGCCATGTGAGAAACCTCCGTCCGGAGCAGGCCATTCCCGCTCGATGGCTCCTCGAAGGACCGGGAACGGTCGCGATCACCGCGAAGGCGAAGCCGAGTGGCCGCACGCTTGGCGTAGCGGACCCCGCAGCGGGTTGATCGTGGAAGATCCGGGGCTGGTCCAGGACGCCATCCATCAAGAGCGGGAATGAGTTGCCTTCGCTGGAGCCCCTCTATGCCAGGCCGATCTTTCCGGAAGAGACGCGCTGCCACCGCATCCGCCTTATGGCGCAGATCACGCGATGGGGAGATGCACGCAGTTCTGAACCGGATCGTGCGTTCGAAGCTCTGGCCGCGGCTTCGAGGAATGCCGGTCGGACTGCCCGGTTGCGGGAAGACGCCGCGGTGAATAAGCTCTGCCTGCGGCATCCACGCCGCTCAGCTCACGAGGATGTTCATGGCAACCGGTACCGTCAAGTTTTTCAACCAGGACAAAGGTTTTGGTTTCATCACGCCTGACAACGGCGGGGCAGATGTGTTCGTCCATGTATCGGCGGTCGAAGGCTCTGCACCGCTTCGCGACGGCCAAAAAATCAGCTACGAGCTTGGCCAGGACCGCAAAACCGGAAAGTCGAAGGCGGAAAGCGTCAGATCAATTTGATCTGTTACACGCCAAAGGTTAGCCATTTGCGTCGCTCGCTTCCGGCGCCTCGGAGCTCATCGCCAGACGCATCGGAAAGTGGCTAGCGCAAAGCGCCGCCGATGATCTTGAACACGACTGCTCATGAGAACGCCACCAAGCACAAGGTCGAAACAAACCTGCGGCGGCATGAGCGACCGCAGGTCTGCCTTATTTTGCCGCCGCACACCGGTCCGCGGTCAACGATCCGGGAAATCCGTAGTCGTTGTCGGCAGTTTCGGTGTTCACCGCCATGTCGAGTGAGCCGTCCGGACGGCGGAACACCTCATAGGAGATTCTGTCGATGATCTCGTTCTGCGGACCGAAAACGAGAACGCGGGGTTTGAGCCGGATGATGTCGTCGACCTCGCCGAAAATGCTGGATGCGATGATGATCTCATCGCCTTGCTGGCACGTGCGCGCGGCGGCCCCGTTGAGAATGCAACATCTGGAGCCCGCGTCTCCATAGAGCACGTAGGTGCTGATTCTCGCGCCCGACATCTTGTTCCAGATGTCGACATATTCGAGCGGTTTCAGCCCGACGGCCCTGCAGAAGTCCGCATCGATCGTGATCGATCCGTGATAGTTGAGCTTCGCATCCGTCACCCTGATGCCGTGAAGTTTGGCGCTCACATATTGTTCCAAAGTGTGTTTCCTTTTCCGGGAAGTTTGCGCACCGACGCCATTTCGCCTGGTGGATGGGGTCAAACCGCGCGCCGGTAAGTCCAAAGCTGCGCCGGCGGGATGTTGCGGACCACAAAATCATAGTGTGAAACCACATAGCGGTCGGGCATCTTGATCACCGGCGACAGCGGACCATAGGTGATCTGGATGACCGGTCGGCCGATCGGCATGCGGGCAAGCAGATCCTCGAGCAAGCCAACCCGCCGGTCCATCGGAAAACTTAACATCGGCACGGCACTGACGACGCAGTCGAATTGCTGACCTGCGCGATCGCCAAGAACTTCGTCCAAATGCATCGCCCAACCGGACGTCCACCTGCGGGAAACGGCGCGTCAGGCCATCGTAGAAATGCCGGGAATATTCGACGGACACCAATTGGCGAGGCTTGATACCCCTCTCCAGGATTGCCTTGGTGATGACGCCGGTTCCGGCGCCGAGCTCCAGGACAGGTAGCCCGGACTGCGGATTGACCACGCTTGCCATCCGGCGCGCCGTGTGGATGGAGGTTGGGATGACGGCGCCAACGCCCTTCTTGTCCTTCTGCCAGCCCTTGAAGAATTGCACCTCTTCCTCAAACCTCTTGCCGAGGCGCTCCTTCAGTCGGAATACCATACTCACTCCCTATGTTATGGCTGCGTATCAGCGGACATTCGCGAGCGCGTTGTGTCGAATGGCTGCGACATTTACAAGCCCATTTACGACCCTGTTTCTGCTCCAAACGACGCTTTGTCGCGCAATTGTTTGCGTGGTGAATGACAAGCGGTCTGAAGAGATGGAGATTTTCGGGTTTTTGGCTGCCAAAGACTCGAGCATGGCCGAACTCACTGCCACACGGAACGATCGCTATTCCGATTTCGAAATATCGGTGCCGCCGTCACCCGGCCGCTCGGCATCGTTTCCTCGCGAAAGGCCACGTTGACTATTTATTGAAGCGAGGGGTCCAGCTCTCAATCAATTCCTGTTCTTCATCATCGTCATCAGGCTCCAGGTCCTGGCCGATCTTCGACGACGTCAAAACCGTGAGTACTTTCCCATAGGAACCGAGACCGACAGCCTCTTCGACAACTGTCGCCTTGGTCTCGCCTCCAAACCAGTCTCGAACGTCGACATCGTCGCGAAATCGCTGGCCTGCGGCGACAAGTGTTGGGTCAGCCGCCAGGGCCGATGATACCGAACCAATGGGTAGGCGAGATCCCTTTCGAAGATACTGCAGTCTCGGAAGAGATTTCATCATATCGGAGACAAAGCAATAATCGACGATTCCGCCAGTGCTCATGACTATTGCCGAAGCCATTCTGCCAACTTCCGCGTATCGAATCGCGGCCGCTGTTAGCGAGGTCACGCAATGGCTGGCAATGGCTTCGATTGCGATGAGGCCAGGTTCGTACCGATCAACCTCTTTCCGGAATGGTTGCTCAGGCATCAACAGGCCGGCAGCAAAGTGGTCAGCCTCGAGCTCGAAAGGATCATTGGTCACAAAGCCAGCGCGGGAAACGTGGATACCGCCCTTGATCACCTGGTCTACGTGACCCGGCAAAAAATAATGTCCGAGCTCGTGTGCCACGCTGAACCTCTGAAATCCTTTGCTTTTGATATGGGTCGCATAGACGATGCCGAAGTCATTACCGTGACGCAGAAGCATGCCTGACACTCCGTCGACGGCCTCGGGCTTTCCCTCGACTACGATTTCCCGGCTTGCGGCGATCGCAAACGGATCTACGGGAAGTGCCAAGAGCCCGTCCTCCTTCAGAAGTGCCTCAGCCGACTGTTTCGCCAGCTTTAGGCTGAAGACTTTGCTCACTTGTCAGACTCCTTTTTGGCGGCAGCGCGACGCGCGAGCATTTCCAGAAAATCATTGGCGATTTCCCTGTCGTTTCCCGAGAGATTGCCTATATGCCGGAACAACGGATCCCCCTCCCTTGCGAGCTCGGGGTTGTCGACGCGACCAAGCAGATAGTCGGTGGTGATCTCCAGAGCGTTGGCAAGTCTGCGCAGTGAGTCGAATGACGGCTTGCGCGTTCCTGTCTCAAAATGCGCTATCGAACTCGCGGGCATCCCAGCTTTCTTCGCAAGCTCTTCTTGGTTATAACCCCTTAAATTCCTTGCACTTTTCAGGCGCTCTTGAAATACCTCAGAGGGGTTTCGATCTTCTGCCATGTCTACTCCGTCATGTAAAACTTGACGAGTTGTAAACCACATCTTATATGGTTAGACAATTATCTCATGTCTAACCCGACAAGCGCAAGGACGTAGTTGATGAGCCGGTTGCACGTGGATCACGCGGATATTGTCCGCTTCGCGGAAGATCGGGTTAATCTTCCCGCCGATAAAGCACTGGAATACCGCGCGCAGGCTCGACGTCTTCGCGAGCGACTCGAAAGCTATCTTTCGGAGCACCCCGATTTCTCGCTTCGCAAAATGCTGCTCTCCGGGAGCCTGGCTAAAGGGACGGCGCTTCGCTCGCTGAACGACATCGATGTCGCATGCTATGTCAGCGGGGCAAATGCACCTCACCAGGTTAGCGAACTTCTCGAATATCTGGCCGAGCGCCTCCGGCGCGCGTTCCCAAATTTTTCTCCCGATCAGGTTAAGCCGCAGACGTATAGCGTGACTGTGTCATTCAAGGGGACCGGGCTCGATGTCGACGTCGTTCCGATCCTCTACGACGGCGACCCGAACTGGTACGGCAATCTGGTCAGCCAGGACGATGGCTCTTTTCTGAGAACGAGCATTCCGCGCCACCTCGAATTCGCCGCCAAGCGCAAAGCCGCGCAGAAAGTTCACTTTGCGCAGGTTGTGCGGCTTGCAAAATTTTGGACGCGCATCATGAAGCGAGAGCGAGATGGGTTCCGCTTCAAGTCCTTCATGGTCGAGATGGTCCTTGCGCATCTGCAGGATAAGGGCGCCGACTTCTCCGACTATCCCAACGCCTTGCAGGAGTTCTTCACCTACATAGCGACCAGCAATTTCCGCGAGCGCATCGCTTTCGGCGATTACTATTCCCTGAGCTCAATCGGAAAACTGTCCGATCCAGTGCAAATCATCGACCCGGTCAACGCGGAAAACAACGTTAGCCGGCTCTATACCAGCCAGCAGGCAGACATGATCGTCGAGGCCGCGCTGGACGCAGGTGACGCGATCGACGCGGCCCTGGCCGCGCCGACAAAGCAGCTCACGATCTATTATTGGCAGAAGGTCTTCGGTTCCACGTTTCAGGTCTAAGGTGACAATGAGCCAGAGCTATACAGTTTCAATTTCGACGAGTTTCACGCTCACCCATGCCAAGCATATGGCAGCCAAGGTGGCGACCGACCTCAAGCGGCTGCAGCGTCTGTACGGAGCCCCCTCCGACGACAAAATCTCCACCTATGAGGAGGAAGTCGTTCAGTTGCTCAAGGCAGGGTATCTCGGCACGGTCACCTACGGCTTCAAGAGGCAGGGAGAATGGATCGAACCGACGGTTCGATATACCGCACACGAGCTGGCGCTCGGGATGGGAGACGACGACCCCGGACGTATCCGGCCCGGAGCCAATGTCAACGGCGCTACCTTCTATTCGTATCTGACCTATAACCCGGCCTGGGACAAGCTTTCGCCGAGCGAACGCGATCAGTTCAAGAAGGGCCTTCCGCTCAACCGTGGCGATGCTGACGAGCCCAGCGTCGCCGGATATTTTTCGGACGACCGTACCTATTCGGCCGGCGGCCGTTCTCTCAATCGCGCAAGCGTCAGGAGCTTCTGATGAACACACGCACTGGATCGGACGAATTTTTCGAGCGCCGGATTACCTATCCTGATTTTGCGGCCCAAGACCGGCTCGCCCGGCTCGTCGGCCTGGATGATCAGAAATCCCGCCTTGTGAAGATCCTGTCACTGCTTGTGAACCCGGCGGGGCTCGAAAGCTGGGCGCGCAAGCATCACCCTAACCTTAACGGTCTGCTTAAGACCGTGCTGCGCCGCCCACCGCTCGTCGTATTGGCAGGCGATGTCGGATCTGGAAAGACTGAGCTCGCGGAAACGATCGGGGACGCCGTTGCCCGCCAGGAGGACATAGACCTGACGCTGCTGCCTCTCAGCCTTTCCGCCCGAGGACAGGGGCGTGTCGGGGAAATGACGCAATTGATCACGTCGGCTTTCGATTTTGCGATCTCGGAGGCCGCGAAGCTCAAGGGAGCGGGACGGGCGCGGGGCGGCATCATTTTGCTGGTCGACGAGGCCGATGCGCTTGCTCAATCCCGAGAGAATGCACAGATGCATCACGAGGATCGCGCGGGCGTGAACGCCTTTATTCGCGGGATCGACCGTGTCGCCAATGGTGCGCTGCCGATGGCCGTGGTGATGTGCACCAACAGGCTCGGCGCGCTCGACCCCGCGGTAAAGCGCCGGGCAGCCGACATCCTTGCATTTGGTCGGCCTGACGATGACCAACGGCGTGCGCTGCTGTCCGGCCCGCTGGCTGAACTGGGCTTCAACAAAGCCGACCTTGATAGGCTCGTCGCTATCACGGGGCCTCGGGGCAAGATCGATTACGGCTTCACCTTCTCTGATCTGACGCAGCGCCTGCTCCCCTCGATCATTCTTGACGCCTATCCATCCGGAGCCGTTCGGCCCGACCGCATGCTTGAACTGGCATACGCGATGTCGCCAACCCCTCCGTTCCAGGAAGGAAAACAGGGATGAAATGGTCTCTCGCTACACTTCTCGATGGCCTGCACCGAGATGTGCAGCAAAGGTTGGAGATTTCTCGACAGGCTTTCGGCCATCCCGTCGCAAAGGGGGATGCAAGCGAAGAGGCATGGCTGAAGATGCTGCAAGAGTATCTTCCAAAGCGATATCAGGCTGAAACCGCACACGTCGTCGATAGTAACGGCGAGTTCAGCGATCAGATCGACATCGTTGTCTTCGACCGACAGTATTCGCCGTTCATTTTCAACTACCAGAAACAGCTGATCGTACCTGCAGAGAGCGTCTACGCCGTTTTCGAGGCCAAACAGTCGATCAATGCGGAGCAGATCGAGTACGCTCAGAAAAAGATCGCCAGTGTTCGGCGCCTGCACCGTACAAGCCTACCGATCCCCCATGCAGGTGGCGTCTATCCCGCCAAGCCGCTCATTCCCATCCTTGGAGGCTTGCTTACATTCGAAAGCGACTGGAATCCGCCTCTGGGCCAATCGTTGATCTCCGCCTTGGAGAAGTCACCTGCCGAAGAGGCTCTGAACCTCGGCTGCGTGGCCGCCCATGGCCATTTCCAACTCGTAGGCGAGACGAGTACGCATATCGTGACCGCGGGAGAACGCCCGGCAACCGCATTTCTTTTCAACCTCATATCCATGTTGCAATTCAGCGGCACGGTTCCAATGATCGACATCAAGGCTTACGCCAAATGGCTGGCGCACTAACCGGCAGAAGTTGCGTTCGCTGAGAGACTGGGGCAAGGGATGGAAGGGCACAGTTCCGAAAAGCTGAAGGCGCATATCCTTCCTTTGTCGGTTTCGCAGAATTTTGATGTCGCGCGAACCGAGTGGTCGCTTGTCGCTGTCGAGATCAGCGAGGAGTTCGACAATTGCCCCTGTGGTCAAGAAATCAAGGAGCACTGCTACATCCGAAACCGGCTAAACGGGAGCGAAACCTACGTTGGAAACGTCTGCATAAACCGGTTCATCAAAATCGACACAGGCAATCTTTTCGAAGGCCTGAAACGCATCGCAAAAGATCCAACGGCCAACGCAAACAACGACCTGATCGAACACGCATACCGCATGGGCTACCTTTACGGAGAGCGGGAATACACGTTTTTGAAGCAGACGGCGAGATCGAGAAGGCTCTCAGCCGCTCAAATCGCGTGGAAGGTGAAAATTAATCGACGCATCGTGATGCAGACGGTCGTTCAGCGGCGAACCGCGCGATGAGATCTTCGGCGCTCCCTTGGAATGGCCGCCCATTGGCGCTGCCTTGCTTCAGCTTTTGAATGTAACGCACTCGGCGTGAAAGACGCGCGCAGAACCGACGCTGTCGACGTCTGTGTCGTTCGATAGGGACGTTAAAGCTGCAAGAACCCTTCGCACGTTCAGGTGTCGCTGGCGTCGCGCCATCAGGTGTTGTCTCGCCGTTCCCGCCAGGGCCTTGATATCTCCATCTACAAATTATATATTCCGACTCATCGGAAGAATTAATATGGAGGCCCACATGCCCGCAGTTGCGGAAATGCTGAAGGCGAGCGAGGCCGCCGTTGTCTCACGGGTGAGCCTGCGCGATGTCAATCGCGTCATCGACGAGCACATTCTGCCAGAAGCCTTCGTCTCGCTTGACAACGGTCGTTATGTCCTGGCCGGGGCCTGCTCGCTCATCGCTTTCTATTTCGAGAGCGCGCGCCGCCTTACCTCGGAAGAACGGCTATTTGCCATCCGTACGGCAGAAGCCCGATTGGCAAGAGCGCGCGCACTCCCATGGTCGGCCCTATTGCGCGAGGACTGGACCGTGCACCACGAGTTTCTGACGATCGACCTTATGCCTTTCATGAGAGGTGCGAGTGAGCGGTTGGACGACCTTGCCGCAGCCCGAGCGGCCGTCACATCGTCGCCTGACATCCTTGGTGGCACGCCTGTTGTCCGGGGCACACGCGTTCCGGTCTATGATGTTGCCGCATCCGTAGCCGCCGGCCATTCGATCGAGCGTGTCCTGGAAACCTGGCCTAGCCTGGACGCAGAAAAAATTAGACTCGCCTCGATCTATGCGGAAGCCAACCCCTTGCGAGGCCGGCCGCGCGTTTCCGGTGACCTTCCCGAAGGCTCGGTCATTATCGCAGATCGTCGTGTCCCCCGTCGCAGGAAGACGGGATGAAGTTTCTGATCGATGAATGCCTGAGCCCTGAACTGGCAAAGATGGCAATGGAAAAAGGTTACGGCGAAACCAGTCATGTCGTCTGGATGAAGCTGGGCGGCCTCAAGGACTGGGAGCTCAAGCCGATCATTCTTGACGGCGACTGGACGTTTGTCACCAAGAACTCGGTCGACTTCCGGGGACCAAAAGACAAACCAGGCACGAAAGGACAATATGCTGACGTCGCGATTCATGCCGGGCTGATTTGCCTCAACGGCCCACCCGGCATGGACCTCGACATGCAGATCGAGTTGTTCGAGCAGGCATTGATCGAACTCGACGATGACGAAGATCTCGTCAATCGGGTGTTGGAAGTTTCCCTCGAAGACGAGGAAGAGCTACGCGTGCTCCGGTACGCCCTGCCGAAAGAGTAGTGGGGAAATATGGGCGAGGCAGCGAAACCACCAAAACTGCTATTCAAGTATCGCGCGTTCAGCCCTCGCCTTCTCGACATGCTGGTCGCAGATGAACTCTATTATTCAGATCCAGGCGATTTCAATGATCCCCTCGATTGTCGCCCAAGCCTCGACGCCAACCTACCCAACGATCAGTTGGAACTGGCTCTCAACCGTCTGCGCGAGCAGCGTGTCCTCGCTGAAATGCAAGCAGCCGCAAGGCTCTTTACTACGTGATCTGGCGGCAGCTAAGGGTCGCTTTCTTGCGGGCTGGCGCTTAAGCTGTCAAGTTGCCAACAAAGGGAGGGAATGTGCCGATACGTGTTGACACTCTGCGCATCGCGGGATTGAGGGGACTGCAGAACATTGAGGTCGAGCTTCCGCCGATTACGGTTTTGATCGGTACGAACAATTCGGGAAAGACCTCGGTCATCAAGGCACTTCACCTCGCATTGGGCGATTACGGCCGCTACCTCACCACTGAGGATTTCCACATTGACGCGTCTGACACACGGGCGCTCCGGATTGTTGTTGACGTCCGCATCGTGGCCGTGGACGCGGCCGGAAATAGATTAAGAACGTTTGAACCTGAGTGGATTCAGGAGTTCGAGGACACGATCCGTGCAGATGCGGACGGCAATCAGTTTCAGGCCACCCGAACGGTAGTCCGACCCGATCCTATCAAAGGCGGCTTTGTCGTAGACAGGTACCTCCATGACCTCTGGCCCACCTTCGGCAACTGGATGTCCGAAGGAGCCGCCCCGCGAACAAGGCACAACAGGCGGTATGATATCATTCCCTTTATTTCGATTGATGCGCAGCGCGACATCCACCAGGAGCTAAATGAGAAGGCTTCGTTCGTGGGACGGATACTGTCGAGCATCCAGTATGGCGCAGAAGATGTCTCGCGGCTGGAATCAATGATAGCCGAGTTGAACAGGGAGGCCGTCGAAAAGAGTGCGCCGCTCACCCTGCTTAAATCGCACCTCGATTCGCTGAAGGACTCATTTGGCGGGACCGGCAGCGCTGAAGTCACGCCGTTTCCGAAAAAAATTCGTGATCTTTCCCGACGCTTCTCCGTCAATTTCGGAAGTTCGGCCACAACTTCGTTCTCGATGGAATATCACGGCATGGGTACCCGCAGTTGGGCGTCAATGCTGGCAGTAAAGGCTTTCTCCGATATGCAGGCTCAAAGGTATCGGGATGAAGCCAGTCCGTTCCATCCTGTAATTGCCGCTGAGGAACCCGAGGCTCACCTGCATCCCAACGCGCAACGCGCACTTTATGCTCAGCTATCCGATTCCGTCGGCCAAGTTGTCATCAGTACTCATTCGCCATACCTCGCGGCGATGTGTGGCCTGGAGTCGCTAAAGTGCATCACCAGCCCAAATGGTCGCAAGGAATGTCGTCAGCTCGTTCGTGGGTTAGACCCGGAGGAGCTGAGTGTATTGCAGCGCGAAGTGATGCGAAACAGGGGGGAGATCCTCTTTGCGCGAGCAGCCGTGGTGTTCGAAGGTCTGACTGAGGAGCAGATATTTCCTGCTATGTTTGAGAAATATTTCAGCGAACCTTCCTTCGTAAAAGGCGTCACTTTGATCGGCGTCGGGGGTCGACACTACGCGCCATTCGTAAAGATGGCCGCCAGCTTCGGTATTCCGATCTATATTGTCAGTGATAACGACGAAAACACCCGAGCGTCCGTAAATGCCCAGCTTGCAAAGATTGGGCCCGAGACAGGACTTGTCCTTAATGACACCAACTATGGTATCTCCTACCTTGGAGAAGGAAATGACATCGAAGCGGAACTTATCTCGGTGCTCGGCCTGCGCGACGAGGCAATAGCTGCGCTCACCGAAACTGAAACGCGGGGAACGGAAAACGAGCGCTGGCGAGACGCAAAAATAAAGGAACTCCGAGAGCTGTCCGACGACGGTCTAGTGGAAAGAATGCGTGGAGCGAAAACCTCATATTCCGCAAACCTGGCGACAATGATCAAGAAGAATTCTCGAAATCTTTCCAACGAACAGATCATTCCACCTGCCCTTCGACAGGCATTTGAAAAGATCGCCCAATGGCTGAACTGACGCTCTCACCAACCCAGCAGGCGATCGTGTCGGCCCCGATTGGCGGTGCGTTGCTGGTTCTGGCGTCCGCCGGCTCAGGAAAGACTCGGGTTCTCACCGAAAGGGTACGTCATATCCTTGCTTCAACGAAGAAGGACGGCGTGGTGGCATTCACGTTCACGAACGCGGCAGCAGCCGAGATCAAGCAGCGCCTCAAAGGCGCTGGAGATGACTTCGAGGAGCGGCTCTGGGTTGGAACTCTTCACTCGGTCGCACAGCGTATATTGGAGCAATACGGGCATACGATCGCACTTCCTGCAAACTTTCAGATTATCGAACGCGACGTCGACCGGATGGAACTGTTCATGCAGTCTCTGCGCGACGCCGGTGTCGATATCGACGACTATCTCGCTGTATCGGACGAGCGCGAGCACCGAAACCGCGAGCGCATCTTGCAAAACTATTTAAGTACCTTCTCTGTCATCAAGCGCGAAATGCTCACAGAAGAAGAGGCCAGCGCCCGTTTTCCCGAGCAGGCTAACATTTGGCAAATTTTTCAGGACTATCAGAGGGCGCTTCTGGCCAGCGACGGGATTGACTTTGACGACGTCTTGGTTTTGGCGCACCGACTCCTGCTGATGCAGGATTGGGTGGCCAACATTTATAGGACCAAGTTCAGGCACCTCTGTGTCGATGAGGCGCAGGATTTGAATCGGCTGCAGTTTGAGTTCATCAAGGCGTTCTGCGGCAACTCGGTGAGGAGCGTGCTATTCGTCGGCGATCCTAATCAGATGATTTATGGGTTCAATGGGTCGAGCGCCGAGTACATGATGTCCCGGTTCCCTGCGGAATTCGGCGCCAGCATCGTCAAGCTCAACGAAAACTACCGCAGCACAAGAGCAGTGATTGCAGTCGCGAATAAGCTCAAACCAAATACCCAAGAAGTCACGCAATTCGCCCTGCAGGGAGGGATGTCGATCACACCCTACGACGACGAGGTCGCGGAGGCGACCGGCGTCGTTCATACGATCGAGCATTTGCTTTCGCTTGGTGTTCACCCCGAGATCGAAGGACAGATAGGCCTCGATAAGATAGTCGTAATTGGACGAAACCGCTTTGTCTTCTCCGCCTTGGAGGAAGAGCTCAGCAAACGAAATATTCCGTTCTACTTCCGAAAGGGCGAACGGTTGAGCGACGCCAACAGCCTCTTTGGGAGGGTTCTGGACAATGCGATCCGTCTGAAGGTCAATCCAAAGGACTGGGTCAACGCGAACCGACTTGCGGCTCTTCTGGGGCGCAAACCGCCTTCAGACCAAGCGGTAACCCTGGAATGGCTTGCCTCCGAGGCGTCCCCTTCGGCGGCGTTTCCTGCCATACAAACGTCGCTTCTGAAGCGAATTGGGCACTTGGACGCGGAACAACCAAACATTCGAAAATTCGTCGCCGACTGCGAAACTGAGCTCAATCAAGCCGCTTCTGACAACCTAAGCGACTTCGACAGATCAGAATTGGAGCGCAGCCTGGTGGAGTTGCACGAATTCCATGAGCGATGGACGCTGTTCAAGTCCAAGGGCATGGGAACGTCTTTGGTTGCATTTCGAAATGCCATGGCGCTCGGACAGCTTGCTGGGGACCAGCAGACCGCTGGGTTGGCCCTTAGCACGGTGCACACCATGAAAGGCCTCGAGAAAGACATCGTCTTTCTGATCCAGATGTGTGAAGGGGTGTTTCCTGATTACCGGGCGCAGTCTGCTGCCCAGATCCACGAAGAACGAAATGCCATGTTCGTCGCGGTGACACGGGCGCGCCGGTGGCTTTATATATCTTATCCACACAGTCGAAGAATGCCTTGGGGAGACGTCAGATCTCAGACACGGTCACGCTTTCTCGACGAAATCGAGCACTGATCCAAGTGTCGGTGCCTTTGCTTGCGATTAGACTGGCGTAGCCAGGTCATGTGTGGCAGCCGAAATAACCCTCGGTCAGTTCAACAAACTTTGGTTGCAGGGCGCGAGGAAACTGTAACCAGCTTGGAAGATAGCCTTCTTATCGAAAGCACCGCGCGCGCATCGTCACGCTTGCCGGATAGTGACACCTATGGATTTCAGCGCTGGAATGAGGTCGGGATGGCGGATGAGGTTTACCGCGGGCGTTGCCTCCAGCTTGGTGCCGACGGCGCGGTCGTAAACCGCCAAGCATTCAGCCGATGTCAGCCGCGACGAGTAGAGCAGACCATCGACGGCAAAAGAGCTGTAGAGAATTTCGCTGAGCTTCCGGCCCTCCCGGTGTTCCTTGGCACGTGCCGCATCCGTGCTGACGCCGAGCCTCAGCAGCCCGGTGGCGCGTAAGTCGATCACCACCAGCGGCGTCGGAGCGTTCACCTCGGCAATCGCCCATTGCTCGATCTCCGTCTGGTCAAGAACCCGTTCGGTCGCGCCCTCGAAGCGGTCCCTGACGATCGTTTCGGCTATCGCCGTCGCCACATCGCGTGCTACATAAACCAGCTGGAACGCCCTGCTCGGGCTGGAAAACCGCGTCTGCCCGAAACCCATGCCGAGAGGAGTCGCCATGTAGGCTACGGGCATTATGCGGAGATAGGACTGCGGCTGGAACTCAAGCGCCAGTTCTAGAACTGTTTGTGGATCGAGCTTCACGATTCAGCCGAAGTCCTGCTCGGCCGCTGCGATTACCTCATCGATCTTCCCGGCCTTTAGCCGGTCAATTGGCGTGCCGCTGATGCTGGGCTTTGGCTGAACTAGCCATTGCCAAGCCGCGCGCGCATTGCCAATAATTCGGGTCACATCCGATATGCCCTTAACTGGGCGACCGTCCACGAACTGCGCCAACGGGAAGACGTGCTTGCGCTCCCCCTTCAGCAGACCGATAACCGCCCCGCGCTTCTGCCAGTCGTGCAGCGTCGACCGTTTCGTGCCGAACATCTTCTCGATCTCGGCGGGACCAGCAACGGGTCCCGCCCAATCCTCGATCCGGACCGGCGTCGCATAGGCCGCCAGTCGTCGTCGTCCTTTGTCCATGTCCAACAGGTTACCCAGCCCGGCTCCCTTACTGACTTCCACCGGCCGCTCGACTTTCAGTACGGTCAAGGGGCGGCCATCTCCGGCCGCGATGTCCGCGACCACGGCCCCGAGCGCTTCTGCCAGCTTCGCCTCATGGGATACGATCTTCCGTTGCTGCTCGGCCGTGAGCTGCGCCGTCGCCGCCGAAATGGCGGCCACAACCTTTCCCGTCGCCTTGAGCGCCGTCTTGGATAATCCGGGATTGTGGCGGGCGAGGACCTCTAGAATATCGTGCATCGCAGCTGGCTTTACCGCAAATCCGCTTTCACTACTCGATTTTGGAGCAGTCAATGCCATAAGCGCCTCCAATGCTCTTTACAACGAAGATAGTGCGGATTGTCCGAAATGTCCAGATTGCTTGTCAAAATCCGGCAAGGTAGCGTTCTATCGAGCCACTCCAAGGCGTCTCACGCCAGCATGCGTCAACGCCACTTAGCAAACGAACGATGTGCGGAAGCTATAATTCAAGCCAACCAGCCACCATCGTCTTCAGCAGCACTCCGAGCGGTATTCCGCATTAATTCCATCTCGGCGCCATCTGTGCGATGGGTGAGCGCCGATATCATCGAAGCCGAACGCCATCGATGCAAATGTTGCCTGATTTCTTCACCCGACCGATTCACATCGCGCCGCACTGATTTCTTTCGCAATCTGAAGGAGTTCGGGTGTCATAGTCACCCGCGCCAGGCTCTCTCATCTGCTGCGCGGGTCACCCTGCAGACAGCAGACTGACGCGCCCCCACGGCCGCAGCGAAAATCTCGTGACGGTGGCTCGATGCCGACACCGACCGTCCATTTTTGCGAGGCGATCCGTGCTTGGTGTAAATCATTCCATCTATCTCCTGAGCGCACCATTGCCATCGTCCATTTCACCCGGCCGATTCTCCCGGCTGCCGGATCGATGATGAGGATTCCCTCTGGAGAATTGTTTTCTTGAAGAGCGCGACGGTCTACGCCGTCTTACCGTGCTATGGCATGGCATTCTGCCATTCCCTGCCGCACGCGAAGCGTTCTCATTCTACTGTGCGATGGGCGTGAAAAATACGACAGGCAAACCACAATAGTTAGATTTTAGCTGAATACTTTTCAGCGAAACTCGAAAATAAGAAAAGGAAGCCCTTTCATCCTTATGACCGCGTCCGTGGAACCTGCGGCCTAATGCCTGCGCTATGTCGCCAGGGGTCGATGACAGCGGACCAAGTTTCAGATGAACCTTCTGGAAGTCGTACAACCCCATGCCAAAGCTTCCCACCCTTAACCCGTCGGGGAGCGTCTGGTCGACTGCCTCGCGTCAGAAGGATCGGGCCGACACTAGATCCAAATGCCAGAGAAGCAGATTTTCCATATCGCGACCGTGCTTCACGCGACCTGTCACGGCCCGCTATTCGGTAGCTTCGATTCTGGCCACCGGCATTTTCATTGCATCGCGACATCAGATCACGCCCCATGCTCGATATCGTCCTCTGCCCGTCATCTCCCGCACTCGAAGTTCGGCGATAAGATTCAGGGCGCTTCGAGCCGTCACGCCGGCTGCTTTTGCGATCATGGGTGTCGACACCATCGGATGGGATAGCACCAGTTCGATCACCGCCGGCAAATTGCTTGTAGATCGACGGTCCCGCAAAGTGCGCTCCATCTGCTCGCGCGCCAGTGACAGGCGTGTAACCTCTCTAATGCCAGCTTCGGCTGCGGCTGACATTGCATCGAGGAAAGCGATCAGTCTCGTCGGACGTGCCGGCGCCCGACGTCGATCGCGTGGAATCGCCTTCAGGCCCACATTGAAAGCCGGAAGATGAGACGTAACCTTGCCTCGTGAGCGGAGATAGGCACTTGCGAGCTGGCCGCCCAGCCAGTCCTGCCGCTGCATCGGGTCAATTGCGTTCCAGGCATCGTACAGCAGCGCCGCTGCCAGGGCCGCGGGAAAGTGCTCGACGTCCTTGACGATATGACGCCAGCGCAGCAGCCGCTCCTGTTCATCCCAGTCCGCATCCCGGATTACCAGTTCGCCGACCCTGAGCGAGGCCGGTTTGGATGAGCCCGTCGCGCCTTTGTCGGTCACCTGGTCAAGGAGGCGCTGCGAGCGATCAAGAAGCGCGTCAATCGCGGCAAAATCCTCCGAAAGAGAATCTGCTCCTAGATGCTCAACGCTGCGAGCCCCCTCCCCTCCCCTGTCAGTTTTTTGGCTGAAAGACTCGCCATTCTCATCCGACGTCGGGCCTGCGAGGCTGGTGATCCCCGGCGTGGTGATCGCCCAATTTGGATCAGCAGCAGCGATCCGACGTCGACAACGGAGGATCGCATGAGCGATGGTCAGCTCGTGCGTCGGCGCCCGTATCCCCATATGCGCATCGTGGAGAACCAGATCCTCGATATGGACAAGTTCGCCCGAAACCCACATACTCGCCGTCGCGTCGGCGAAATGCCCGCGCGCGATGAAGCCCGACCCGGCGGGGCTCCGGCGGACAGCCTCATCCAATCGCGCTAGCCCATCCTCGGCTCTTCCGATGGCCGGCAAAAGCTCTTGGAGAGGCAAACTCCCAATTTCATAAGCCATTGAAAAGCATCCATTAAATATCCGTAATGGAAGCTATCATTAATTTACCTTCCGTCATAGAGGTAACTTTTCCTCCGCATGCTTACTTCCATATGGCTTGGTGCGTCCTGATTGAACAAGCACTCGCCAAGCCGGCAGCAGAACGGCGGGAAGGCCTGGATTTGCGGACTTTCCGAGGCGCGCGGGCTATAAAAACAAGCCCTAGAGACGTTTACAAACGATCGGTTATCCGTATCCTCTGCATTTGGAAATCCCCGCCAGAACATCCTTTCAGGCGCTTCAAATGGCTCGTGACGCTCAACATCGCTCTTCTCGTCGACCTCAGGGACGACTGATCGGCTATGCGCGCGTCTCGACGGACGAACAGGCGACCGAGGCCCAGGAGATTGAGCTCCGCTCGGCCGGCTGCGATCTCATCGTTCAGGAGCACGGATCCGGCGCGTCGCGCGCCCGTCCAGCCCTGTCCAGGCTGCTTCGAGAGATCAACGCCGGTGACACACTCATAGTCGTGCGGCTCGATCGTCTGGCACGATCCGTTAGCCATCTGCTCGAGGTCATTGAGGATCTGACTGCGAAGAACGCGCATTTTCGGTCGCTCCGCGATCCGATTGACACGACGACGCCGCAAGGAATGTTTTCGCTCCAGGTGCTCGGCGCCGTGGCGCAGCTCGAACATGCCCTGATTTCCGAGCGAACGAAGGCAGGAATCAAGGCGGCAAAATCCAAGGGAAGGCTGCCCGGCAATCCCGGCATCCGGGAACGGCGTCCCGAGGCGCTGGCCAAGATGACTGCGGCGCAAAGAGCGGCGTACGGAGAACGCGTACAGGCAACGGCCGATCAATGGCTTCCTACCGCTCGGCGCATGCGGCCGGATCACACCTGGGACGACATCGCTCGCGTACTGAAGCAGCGCGGACTCGACTGGACCCCGGAGCGCCTTCGCCGCGCCGTCAAATGGATGGTCGCCGAGCGCATGGCCGACCCGGCCTTGCTTCGGAAGTCCCCTCCTCGGCTGCCCGAGGACCGATTGATGACGCTGGTCGCCGGTATCCACTCCTCGAACCCGGATCTGACGCTGCGCGAAATCGCTGCCCAACTCGAACGGCTTCACGAGCGCACTCCCCGTGGCGGCTCCAAATGGTCGCCCTCCTCCGTGAAGAACCTCATCGATCGCGCCTTTCGAACGGGGTTGCTTGCTGCAGCCTGCGACATAGAGGTGCCGATCGTCGAATAGGGCTCTCATCGCGGTTGTGGCCTCTGCAGGGTCGCTAATAGCCTGTTCGAGACTTGCAAGCCCGCTCCGTCCTGACGCGCAGCCTCCGCTTTGTGCTCACCGGCGCCAGGTTTCTGCGCGCCGAGCTTTGCCCGGAGCAAGGCCATGATCATCGGCCAGGTCGAGAACTGCCCCTCTTTGGCTCGATCGCTCAGGCTCCGCAAATAGCCGCCGGCATTGTTAATCTGGCCGGCCCGCTGGTAGATCGCGGCAAGCGTGATCGCAGCGTGTCGCTCGCCCATCGCCTCACAGGCTTCCCGCCATGCGCTCGGGCTGATCCCTAGCATCGGCCGGGCGAGCTCAGACGTCGCCAACAAGTCGCGCCAGTGCTGGATCGCGCGTCCTTGGGCGAGTTCGCGGATTTCGGGGCAGGCGTCCAGAACTATCCCCAATGGTAACTCCCGTTTCGGCAAGCTCCGCACGTTGTCGGGTCCAGCAGCGTTGCCGCCCGCTTCATCACTTATTCCATAGCCATTTTCAGATTCAAAATTAGAGTCTGGGTTTGAATTCTGTATGTGACGACCGGAATGGGACTCATTGGCGTCCGGATTCTGAGTTTTTGCGAATGTTTCCAACACGTCACGGATTTCGGAGCATAGCGCGTGGAGATCCGAGCAAACATCCTCTACAAGCTGCCTTGGCGCCGAGCGCGGAAGGCGGCCGATGATCGCCTGGTAGCTCTGATGCACCCGTCCCCAGTTGCCTGGAACGCGCTCCTCAATGCCAACCTCGATAAGTTTGACAATATCCCGACGTAGAAGCGTCAGCTGCTCCTTGGCAACCCGGTGAGCTTTCTTCTCATCTCGAATAGCCTCCGCCAGGTTCTTGAATTCTCCTGCGCGTGCGACAATCGGAGAAAGGTCGAAGCCATAGGCCTGCTCGACCGCCCCGCCCCTGCCCTTTCGGGCGAAGCGTTTGCCGTTTGGGCTGTCGCGGCGAATGACGAGACCGCAATCGACGAGCACAGCGATGTGCCGCCGTAGCGTCGTCGCAGGCATCCCGTTGGCGCGCGCAGCGAGCTGAACGTTCGAAGGCCAAACAATGAGATCAGCCTGACCACTTAGCGTGGTCTCCGGGTAAAACGACAGCAGTGCATTCAGGATTGCGAGCGAGCGATCTGTGGCGCCCAGCCGCTCTCGCGCCTCCCGGATATCTTGAAAGACATGCCACTTGTGAGCGGAGGACTCCGGCTTAACGGCCCTCACCGCCATTTGTCTTGAAATTTGGCCGAGCGTCATCGGCCGCCGCCCAAAGGGCGTCGTTGCATTAACAGCAGTCATCTTCTTCACCTTTCAATAGGCAAAGAGAAAGCGCCCGTCGAAACGACGGTTAAGCCTTGACTGCGATTCCGGAAAATGCGATTCTCTTAGCGACCAAACTGAGAGAAGCCTTTCGGAACGCTGTTTCGGAGGGCTTTTTCTTTGCTCAGTTGCTCCCTTCTTCGTCGTTCGCCCTTTTATAGGCATCCTTGTAGCCTCGATAGAGCTCCGGAAGCACCGTCATCAGATACTCCCCGAAGTTGGGCGCAGCTTGTTTGTCGATAATTAGCGTCAGGGACTTGTTCTCGTCCTTGAACCTTGCCGCCTTGACCCCGTCGTCGGCGGTCCAGACACGAGCTCGCGCTGACGGCTTCTTTGTGGGCGCGAGCCCTTCGAATACCGCGACGAATCGCTCGTCGGACGGCCTATCTTTCAACGACCCCTGAAGAAGATTACGCGCTTTTTCCAGCGCTCCCTTCTGCTCCGCCCGGTTTGCAAACTCCACCCAGCGATCGCGGCCCGCTTTGGGAGCTGGGCCAATCATTCGAATTACGTCCGCCGGAATTCTGGCAGCAGTCGAGATGAGGTGAGAGACGGCCGCCTTGTCCACGCCAAGTGCACCCATGATCAATTGCCGGGAATAGCCGTTGCGCTCTAACTCTGCCGAATAGAGGGCCTTCTCGATGTACGACAGATCCTTCCGTGCGCTATTCTCCTGGCCCTGTGCCAGAATGAGTTCTTCATCGGACATTTGTCGCACGGCCGCCTTGACCAGGCGCCCAACTGCTTTCACAGCCCGCAGTCTTCGCCGACCATAGGCGATCTGGTAACGTCCCTCTTGTGTGGGATGGGGTCGCACCAGGATCGGCACTTGCTGACCGTGTTCCTTGATCTGCGCTGCAAAATCCTGGAAATGTTCGTCGCTTTCTTCCAGACGATCGGTGACGTCCGGAGCGTCGATCACGTCCGGATCGATTTCCGTGATCGACTGAGACTTGAGCAGTTCGATGGACCTGGACACGGCGCCAATGGCTCCGCGGGAAACAAAAGCAGCCGCAGCCGGCTCGGGCGACGTCTGGACCTCAACAGAAGAGTTGTCGGCCGACAACTTGGGAGGAACCAAGTCCGAGAGAAGATGTTTTCGGGCCATCAGAATGCTCCTTTTAGGGAGCGCTGACGGTCCCTTGCGTTAAGAGTTGTCGGCCGACAACTGTCTCGTCTCGCGGCCTGTCTCATGATGGCCTCCCCCAGGACTGATGGATCAATTGCTCGATTTCAGAATTAACGTTCTCAAGCGCTTCCATCGCTCGGTCGTAGGTCGCGCGGGTGAATTGATCACGGCTCACTTCGTATAGCGTTTGCTTCGTGATCCCCGCATCAGAGATTGCGGTGCTCTTGAGCATAGGGTGATTGAGCACATGCTCCTCGAACATCGTCCGCATGAACGAAACCATCTGGTTTTGCGGACCATCACCGGGTTCGTATCGGGTGATGAGGTAGCGCATCCAGTCGTAGTTCATGCTTCCGCCAGCGTCGGCAACAACGCTTAGCAACTCCGACGTCATCAGCAGGAACTGACACATCGACATCACATCAAGCATTTGCGGATGAACGGTGACCAAAACAGCGGTGGCCGCGCAGAGTGCCGAGATCGTCAAAAATCCAAGCTGCGGAGGGCAGTCGATGACAACAACGTCGTATTGGTCCGCGACGCTTGCAATGGCTTCATCCATACGCGTGAAGAATATGTTCTTCCTGTCGTTCGAGCCAAGAACCTTCGCGGTATCATGCTCAAACTCCATCAGTTCAAGATTGCCTGGAACGAGGTCGAGATTTGCGAAGTAGGTCTTCTTGATCACGTCGGAAAGGGGGCGGCGCTCATTGTCGTAGCGAACAGCGCCATATAGAGTGTCGTTCTGATCGATGTCGAATTCAGGTTGATAACCGTGAAGTGCCGATAAGCTTGCTTGGGGGTCTAGGTCTACCGCAAGGACCCTGTGGCCGTTCAGTGCGAGGTACTGAGCAAGATGGGCGGCGGTAGTGGTTTTACCGCTTCCTCCTTTGAAATTCACAACAGCAATAACCTGCAGATGCTCAGCACTGGAGCGGCGAGGGGAATAGCGCCTATCACCCTTGCCGTTCACCTCAAGGTATTCTCGCAGAGCCTGTATGGTTTCGATTGAATAGGAGCGTCTTCCGGCCGGGCCGATCTCGGGCTGAGGCCCTTTGCCTTCAAGAGACAGATGACGGAGATAGCCGTCATTCACTCCAATAAGCTTAGCTGCCTCAGTTGAAGAAAACGACCTCAGAGTTTTGCGCGCTTCCGGCGGATAAAGCTTAAGCCGATGCTCATGGAGCCGCGCCGAAAGATCTCGCGCATGCGCTCCGATGAGTTTATGGATTGCCTTCTGAAGCTTAGCGGGATTGTCCACGTCGCCCTCTCGTACACACGGGATATTTCGTAAACACAGCGATTTACCGTGTCTAAGGAAGCCCGATTCCGCCGCCGTTGGCAAGATGTTTAAGGTTAACAAAAGGTTAACGCGTCGCTTAAACACTTCCGCCGAATCTCGATTCATGCATATGGATCCGTGGCTTATCGCGAAATCGCACGCCACACTGATCCACCGGAAATGCAGATCTGCAGGTCACGACCACACGGTTGTTTATCGTTTCCACATTACTAAACCTCGATTCGGCAGAATCGCGTAGGTGCAGATCTGCATGTAGCCAGACGCGATTCGTGGTGATTTTTGTATGCCCCAGTTCGAATCACGGAGTGGAGCATGCAGATCACGGTTGTTTCGCCGGACGTTTACGAGAAGCACTTCGGGTTGCTCAGGCACATGCACCGCCTTCGTGCCGAGGTCTTCGGGTCCCGTTTGGGCTGGGAGGTGACGACCACCGGCGACGGTGAACGGGACGAGTACGACGATCTCCGACCCACCTATATCCTCGCTACCAAATCCGGCACGGTCTGCGGCTCGGCACGTCTCCTTCCCGCAACCGGCCCCACCATGCTGCAGGACACGTTTCCCCAGTTGCTGGAGGAGGGAGATTTGAAGGCCCATGCCGGGATGATCGAAAGCTCGCGCTTTTGCGTCGACACCTCGCTTGAGGCGGGGAGGGAAGGGCACCTGCACCTTGCGACGCTAGCCATGTTTGCCGGCATCATCGAATGGTCGATGGCCAACGGCTATAACGAAATCGTCACCGCGACCGACCTTCGCTTCGAGCGCATCCTGAAGCGTGCCGGATGGCTGATGACGCGATTGGCGGACCCCGCGCCCATCGGCAATACGATGGCAGTCGCCGGCAGCCTGCCCGCCGACGCCGCAAGCTTCGAGCGCGTCCGACCGGCCGGTTACCGATGCTCCTTCTTCGGGATCGGTGCCGCCTCGGCCAGGAGTGCGGCGTGACCCAGCTCCGCTCTCATTCCCGGCTTGTCCGGAAACTCCAGGATGCGCTTGGCGACCAGCTTTGCGTCGCCCTCGAAGACGCGACCGTCGTCGAAATCATGCTGAACCCGGATGGGCGACTGTTCATCGAACGGCTCGGGCATGGGGTCGCGCCCGCCGGAGAGATGACGCCCGCGGCCGCCGAGGTGGTCATCGGCAGCGTGGCGCATGCGCTGCAGTCGGAGGCCGATCACGAGCAGCCGATCATCTCCGGCGAGTTGCCGATCGGCGGCCATCGTTTCGAGGGGCTGCTTCCGCCTGTCGTTTCGTCGCCGACATTTACGATCCGCCGCCGCGCGTCGCGGCTGATCCCGCTGGACGATTATGTGAAGAGCGGGATCATGACCGAGGCCCAGGCCTCGGTTGTCAGACACGCGATCGCCTCACGAATGAACATCGTGATCTCCGGTGGAACCGGATCAGGCAAGACGACGCTTGCCAATGCCGTTATCGCCGAGATCGTCAGGACGGCGCCTGACGATCGCATGGTAATCCTCGAGGACACCGCCGAGATCCAATGCAAAGCCGAGAATGCTGTCCTGCTGCACACCAGCGACAGTATTGACATGGCGCGGCTCCTCAAAAGCACGATGCGGCTCAGACCCGACCGGATCATCCTCGGCGAAGTGCGCGACGGCGCGGCGCTGACATTGCTCAAGGCCTGGAACACCGGCCATCCCGGCGGTGTCACCACCGTTCACTCCAATACGGCGATGTCAGCTCTGCGGCGTCTGGAACAGCTCACGGCCGAGGTGAGCCAGCAGCCGATGCGCGAGGTGATCGGCGAGGCGGTCGATCTCGTCGTTTCGATCGAGCGGAGCGGACGGAGCCGCCGCGTCCGCGACGTCATCCATGTCGAGGGGTTCCGGGGCACGACCTATCAGACCGAACATTACGCCCAGATCGATGAGGACAGCCATGCCGCCTAAGCGTCATCATGCATTGACCACATGCTTTACCGTTTTCCTGTTGTCGCTGATGCTGGTTTCGCCCGCGCTTGCGTCATCGGGCGGCGGCGGCCTGCCATGGGAAGGACCGCTCCAGCAGATCCAGCAATCGATCACCGGCCCGGTCGCGGGCTTCATCGCGCTCGCCGCCGTCGCGATCGCCGGCGGCATGCTGATCTTCGGCGGCGAACTCAACGATTTTGCGCGACGCCTTTGCTACATCGCGCTCGTCGGCGGCGTGCTGCTCGGGGCCACCCAGATCGTCGCCCTGTTCGGAGCGACCGGCGCTTCGATCGGAAGCCTCGAGCCGGTGACGTCGGAAAGCCCAACCACGCAGACCGCCGTCCTCGGCCGGGAAGGGGAGGGGGCTCATGGCTGAGACCGGCTCCAACCTCGTCCGCTCGCGCATCCACCGCGCCCTGTCGCGCCCCAATCTCCTGATGGGCGCCGATCGTGAACTCGTGCTGCTCTCCGGTCTCGCGGCCGTGATCCTGATCTTCGTCGTGCTCACCTGGTATGCGGCGATCTTCGGTATGGCGCTGTGGCTCGTGGCGATTGCAGGACTTCGTATGATGGCGAAAGCCGATCCGCTGATGCGCCGGGTCTATCTCCGGCACATCTCCTACAGGTCCTGCTACCGCGCCACGTCGACGCCGTGGCGGCGCTATTGAGGCCGCGGCCATGGTAGCTTTGAAGCGTTTCCGACCTTCCGGGCCCTCGTTTTCCGATCTCGTTCCCTATGCCGGGCTCGTCGACAATGGCGTCATGCTCTTGAAGGACGGCAGCCTGATGGCGGGCTGGTATTTCGCGGGGCCGGACAGCGAAAGCTCGACCGACACTGAACGAAACGAGGTCAGCCGGCAGATCAATGCGATCCTCGCCCGCCTCGGCTCCGGCTGGATGATCCAGGTGGAGGCCGTGCGCGTGCCGACGACCGATTATCCGGCCGAGGAGGATTGCCATTTCCCCGATGCTGTCACCCGCGCGATCGACGCGGAGAGGCGGGGGCATTTCGAACGGGAGAAGGGGCATTTCGAAAGCCGGCATGCGCTGATTCTGACCTGGCGGCCACCCGAACCGCGGCGCTCCGGATTGACGCGCTACGTCTATTCCGATCCGGCGAGCCGATCGACCACCTATGCCGACGGAGCGCTCGATGCGTTTTCGAGCTCGATCCGCGAGGTCGAACAGTATCTCGCCAATGTCGTTTCCATCCGCCGCATGCTCACGCAGGAGGTCGAGGAGCGCGGCGGTTTGCGGACCGCGCATTACGACGACCTCTTCCAGTTCATCCGCTTCTCTATCACCGGCGAAAACCATCCCGTCCGCTTGCCCGACATTCCGATGTATCTCGACTGGCTGGTGACGGCCGAGTTGCAGCATGGGCTGACGCCGACCGTCGAGAACCGGTTTCTCGGCGTCGTGGCGATCGACGGCTTGCCGGCGGAAAGCTGGCCGGGGATCCTCAACGCCCTTGATCTGATGCCGCTCACCTATCGCTGGTCGAGCCGCTTCGTCTTCCTCGACGCCGAGGAGGCGCGCGCCCGCCTCGAGCGCACCCGCAAGAAGTGGCAGCAGAAGGTTCGGCCTTTCTTCGATCAGCTCTTCCAGACGCAAAGCCGCTCGCTCGACCAGGACGCCATGCTGATGGTGGCCGAGACGGAGGACGCGATCGCGGAAGCGGCTTCTCAGCTGACCGCCTATGGTTATTACACGCCTGTCATCGTCCTTTTCGATGACGAACAGCCGCGCCTTCAGGAAAAGTGCGAGGCCGTCCGCCGCCTGATCCAGGCGGAAGGGTTCGGCGCCCGGATCGAGACGCTCAATGCGACGGACGCCTTTCTCGGCAGCCTGCCCGGCGTCTCCTATGCCAATATCCGCGAGCCGCTGATCAATACCCGCAATCTCGCCGATCTCGTGCCGCTGAACTCGGTGTGGTCGGGAAGTCCGGTTGCCCCTTGCCCCTTCTATCCGACGGGTTCGCCACCGCTGATGCAGGTGGCGTCCGGCTCGACCCCGTTCCGGCTGAACCTCCATGTCGACGATGTCGGCCATACGCTGGTGTTCGGCCCGACCGGTTCGGGCAAATCAACGCTGCTGGCGCTGATCGCCGCACAGTTCCGGCGCTATCCGCAAGCCCAAGTCTTCGCCTTCGACAAGGGTCGCTCGATGTTGCCGCTCACCTGGTCGGTCGGCGGCGATCACTATGAGATTGGCGGCGATACAAGCGGAGAAGGTGAGGGGGCTTCCGCGAGCCTCGCCTTTTGCCCGCTCGCCGAGCTGGCAACCGACGGCGATCGCGCCTGGGCGGCCGAATGGCTGGAGACGTTGGTGGCTCTTCAGGGGGTCACGGTGACGCCGGATCATCGCAACGCCATTTCGCGACAGATCGGATTGATGGCGAGTTCGCGCGGCCGGTCGCTGTCGGATTTCGTGAGCGGCGTACAGATGCGCGAAATCAAGGACGCGCTGCATCATTACACCGTCGACGGGACGATGGGCCAACTGCTCGACGCGGAAGAAGACGGCCTGACGCTTGGTGCCTTCCAGTGCTTCGAGGTGGAAGAGCTCATGAACATGGGCGAGCGCAATCTCGTGCCGGTGCTCACCTATCTGTTCCGTCGGGTCGAGAAGCGGCTGACGGGCGCCCCAAGTCTCATCATCCTCGACGAGGCCTGGCTAATGCTCGGCCATCCGCTCTTCCGCGATAAGATCCGCGAATGGCTGAAGGTGTTGCGCAAGGCCAATTGCGCGGTGGTGCTCGCCACCCAGTCGATCTCGGACGCGGAACGCTCCGGCATCATCGATGTCCTCAAGGAAAGCTGCCCGACCAAGATCTGCCTGCCGAACGGGGCGGCACGAGAGCCAGGCACGCGGGAATTCTACGAGCGGATCGGCTTCAACGAACGGCAGATCGAGATCGTCGCGACGGCCCTTCCGAAGCGCGAATATTACGTCTCGTCCCCCGATGGACGCCGGCTCTTCGACATGGCGCTCGGGCCTGTTGCGCTCTCCTTCGTCGGCGCCTCCGGCAAGGAAGACCTGAAGCGCATCCGTGCGCTTCGCCTCGAACACGCGGCCGACTGGCCTCTTCACTGGCTGCAGCAAAGGGGGATTGCCCATGCGCAAACATATCTTCACGGCGCCTGATCGGCGCACCACCGTTGCCGCCCTGGCGATGGCAGCGCTCGCGTTGATAACGATGCCCGTCCCGGGCCAGGCAGGTGGCGTCACCGGCGAGGCGACGGAGTTCACCCAGCTTGCCAACAATGCCGAGCTTGTCTCGCTGGTCGGCAAGTCGGCCGAGCAGGTGAACAACCAGATTACCCAGATCAATCAGTTGGCCGAGCAGATCCAGAACCAGCTGAGGATCTACGAGAACATGCTTCAGAACACCGCGCAGTTGCCGGCCCATGTCTGGGGTCAGGTCGAAGGCGATCTCAACCGGCTTCAGAGCATCGTCGGACAGGGGCAGGGGATCGCATTCTCGATGGGCAATATTGATGACACGCTCAAGCAACGGTTCCAGAGCTATGCCGAGATGAAGAGCAGCCTGCCCGATCAGGCGAGTTTTTCCACCACCTATCAGTCCTGGTCCGACACCAATCGCGACACGATCGCCGGCACGCTTAAAGCCGCCAATCTGACGGCCGAGCAATTTTCCAGCGAAGAGAGCACGATGTCGTCGCTGCGCTCCATGTCGGAAAGCGCCGACGGCCAGATGAAGGCGCTCCAGGTGGGACATGAGATCGCCACACAACAGGTGGCGCAGATCCAGAAGCTGCGCGGCCTCGTCTCGCAACAGATGACCATGATGGGGACCTGGTATCAGTCGGAACAGGCGCAAAAGGACTTGGCCCAGGCCCGGCGCGAACAGTTCTTCAACGCGCCCGAGACCGACATCCGCGGCGGCCAGACGATGGAGCCGCGCTGGTGAGCCCGCGTCTGATCATTGCCCTTGCCTTCGCGGCCATTGTCGCGCTTGGCGCCGGATTGAGCTGGATACTGATCCAGCCTCAGGCCGTCGCGCAGTCTGGCGTCGGTGCCGGCGCATCGGCCACGCATCCCGTCTCCGACGCCGAGCGTCGACAATATCGGGAAAAATTCTTCAGCGGCGACCCGGAGCGCGACGTGCGCGGAGGACAGGAGATGAAACCGCGATGGTGATCGTCCGCCCCTCCCGCAAACTCGAACTCGTTTTTATCGCCATCGGCCTTGTGCTGCTGACGAGCGCACCGGCCCTTGCGCAGCAGGGTGCCGTGCTCACAACGCTTGAGAACCAGGTTTCGGCCGCGGCCAAGGGGTGGGAAACGACCATCATGAACGCGGCGCGGTCGCTGTTCTGGATTCTCGCCGGCATCGAGGTCGGGATTGCCGCCGTCTGGCTTGCCATCAATGCCGCCTCGCTCAACGCCTGGTTCGCGGAACTCGTCCGCCGTATCCTGTTCATCGGGCTTTTCGCCTTCATTCTCGATCAGGGCCCGGCGCTCGGCAGGGCGATCGTCGACAGCCTCTATCAGATCGGCGCCGGCGGCGGGTCGGCCTCACCTGCCAATATCTTCGACGCCGGCATTCGTGTCGCCTCGAAAATCTCGGAACAGGCGAAGTTCGGGGTCTTCGAGGACAATGCGCTGGCGATCGCCGCCGTCTTCGCCATGATCGTGGTGGTCGTCTCCTTCTCGCTGGTTGCCGCGATCTTCGTCGCCGTCATGGTGGAAATGTATATCGGCCTGCTTGCCGGCATGATCATGCTCGGGCTCGGCGGTTCGTCCTACACGAAGGATTTCGCGGTCCGGTATCTCGTCTATGCCTTCAGCGTCGGCATGAAGCTGATGGCGCTGGTGATGATCGCCAAGATCGGTTCCGACATCCTGTTGGGCCTGGCCGAAGCCCCGACCGCGACGTCCGACCAGTTCATCACAACGCTTGCGATTGCCGGCATTTCCGTCGTCGTGTTCGTGATCGCCATGTATGTGCCGCCGATCATCCAGGGCGTTGTGCAGGGCGCGTCGGTCTCCGGCGGCATGGAGGCGATCCGCCACGGCGGCCAGGCGGCCTCGTTTGCAGCAGGCGCTGCATTCCTTACTGCCGGGGCCGCAAACAGGGGTTACCAGGCGGCGGGGGCTGCAAGAGCCGGCGGCGCCTCGCTTGCGGGGGCGGCGCTGAAGGGAATGGAAGCCGGCATTGGCGGGGCAGCCGGCGCCGTCGGATCGGCGGCGAAGGAAAAGGCGATCGCCTCGCCCGGCGCCTATGCCGGCTCCTTGCTCGGTCTTGCCAACGCCAAGCTCGACCAGTCGCGCAAATCTGGCAGGCCGGCGACATCGCCTCCGCCACCCCTCCACGAACACACCTGATCGAAAGCTGAATGCCGCATGTCTCATCGCACCCCGCCGGATAACCCCTATCTTGCCGCTCGCAACGAATGGAACGAGCGCTACGGCTCCTATGTGAAAGCGGCGTCTTCATGGCGCATCGTCGGCATTACCGGCATGGTCATGGCGGTCATCGGCTTCTCGTATGCGCTTTATCAAAGCACCGAGGTCAAGCTCGTTCCCTATATCGTCGAGGTCGACAAACTTGGCTCGGCGGTGAATGCCGGTTTCCCGCAACAGATCGAATACGCTGACCCGCGCGTGGTGCGCGCCACCCTTGCCGGCTTCGTGTCGCACTTCCGGTCCGTGACGCCCGACGCCGTCGTCCAGAAGCGATATATCGACCGGACCTATGCGCTGCTTCGAACCTCCGATCCCGCGACCGAAAAGATCAATGCCTGGTTCCGGTCGAACTCGCCCTTCGAAAAGGCGAAAACCGCGACCGTCGCCATCGAGGTCAACAATGTCGTGGCGCTCTCGAACCAGTCCTACCAAATCGACTGGACCGAGTTCGAGCGCGACCGCAAGGGCAAGGAAACGGCCCAGCGCCGCTTTCGCGGCATTGCCACGGTGACGCTCACCCCGCCACAGGACGAGGCCGTCATCCGCCTCAATCCGATCGGCCTTTATCTCCGCGACTTCGACTGGACTGCACAGCTTTGAAAGGCCGGCCAACCATGAATATGACAACGACTATCCGCCGCGCCGGACCGATGCTTGCGCTTGCAGGCGGCCTGATCCTCGCTGCCGCCATATCCCCGGCAGCGCGTGCCACTGACGTCTCCGCGAACGAGGCGAAGGGGATCGACATTTCCGGCAAGTGGAGGGGCCACCGCGGCCTGGTGACGAGGGGCGAGGACGGCAAGGTCGTCTTTCTCTATGGCGAGGTCCAGCCCTCTGTGGTCTGCTCCCCGTTGCAGGTTTGCGATATCGAGCTGCAGCCGGGCGAGGTGGTGCGCGACGTGCTCGTCGGCGACACGGTGCGCTGGAAGGTCGAGCCGGCGACATCGGGGGCCGCCGGCGGACAGGCGATCCATTTGATCGTCAAGCCGTCGGAGCCGGGGCTTGTCACCTCCATGGTGGTGACGACCTCGCGGCGCACCTACCATATCCAGCTCAAGTCCCATCCGACCCAATATATGGCGCGCGTCGGCTTCGAATATGCCGAGGACGTGTCGGCCAAACTCGCGGACATCAATGCGCGGCTTGAGGCGAGCACCCTTCCTGGCGCCGGCGTTCCCGCAGAACGCCTGAGTTTTGCCTATTCCGTCTCCGGCAGCGCTGGCTGGCGGCCGACGCGCGTCTATAGCGACGGCGAGAAGACCTACATCCAGTTTCCGCGCAGGATCTCTGGCGAGGACGCGCCGGTGCTGTTCGTCGCTTCCGGTGGCCAGAACCGGATCGTGAATTACCGGATGAAGAACGACATGATGATCGTCGACTACAATGTCGACCGCGCCGTGCTCGTCTCGGGTGTGGGCTGGAAACAGCAGAAGGTCACGATCAAAAGGGGAGGGCGGTGATGCGCATCCTCTTTCCCCGCCCGCTCCGCAGCCTTGCCGCGGCATGCACCCTCGCCCTACTCCTTTCCGGATGCCAGTCGTCTGGGATGGGCGGGCTACTGGAAAGCGACGCGCCGCTCGAGATCTCCGGTCCGGCGGCGAGTGCGATTGCCGGCGACATGGTGAGCCGGCTCGCCGAACAGATCGGACAGGGCAAGGCGACGATTGAACTGAAGCCGGATGGCTCGCCCTTTGGACAGGCGCTGGAAGCGGCGCTGAAAGGCTGGGGCTATGCCGTCGTCACCGACCAGAAGACGGATCAAGGCACAAACGTCATTCCGCTCGCCTATGTGGTCGTGCCTTTCGAGGGACAGGTGCTCGCCCGGCTCTCGACCGGCACGGTCGAACTCGGACGCGCCTATGCGGTAACGGCCAACGGTGCTGCGCCGGCAAGCGCGCTGTCGCTCCTGAAACGCGGGTGAGGGGAGGATACCATGGTGCAGTCCCTGAAACTCGGCGGCGCTGCCAACGAGCAGACGCAAGCCGGCATGCGGCGGATCAACCGTCTGCCGATCGTCGTCGTGATCGTGCTGGTGACCGCCTTCCTCGGCATCATCTTCTACGGACTTTCCACGCGCGGACTGTTCTTCAACAAAGACGCGGGGCTGGAGACCAGCAGCGGAACACCCGCCTCGACCTTCGCCGATCAGATCAAGCGCGGTGTCACAGACGGCATCATCGGCGATCCCGAACAACAGGTGACCTACCAGCCGACGCCGGTCGAGAGACAAGACGATCAATCCGCCAATCCCTTTGTCGCGCAACCGGCGAGCAAGGAAGAGACACGAAGGACGCAGGAACTCGAACCGGATTCGGTCTGGCGGGCGCGGCTGCAGCGTGAGCAACAGGAGCAGTATCTGCGCGAGCGGCAACGGCAGCGAATGGCGCGGCTGCAGGCGAGCGACGCCGCCTATGATGCGCCGATTGCCATTGACCGCGGCAAGCTGGAGGCGAATGCGAAATCAAGCGACCAAACTTCGGCCGACAAGAGCACGGTGGCGTCGAACACCGGCGCCACCTTGCCCGACCTTTATGCCGCAGCACTCCAGAACGGCCTGACCGGCCAGGACGCCGACCAGAATGGCCAACGCTCGAAAGAGGATTTCTTCAACAGCGATCTCAAGGAGCTCGGCTATCTGCCCAATCGTGTCGTGCCGCAACAATCCCTTTATGAGCTGAAGCGCGGTTCGGTGATCCCGGCGACGCTGATCACGGGCATCAATTCGGACCTTCCGGGCCGCATCACGGCGCAGGTCAGCCAGAACGTCTATGACAGCGCCACCGGCCACCGGCTGCTGATCCCGCAAGGCGCCAAACTGTTCGGCCGATATGACAGCAAGGTTTCGTTCGGGCAGAGCCGCGTTCTTGTGGTCTGGACCGACCTGATCTTCCCCAACGGCTCGACGCTGCAGATCGGCGGCATGGCGGGCACCGATGCCGAGGGGTATGGCGGCTTCCACGACAAGGTGAACAACCATTACTTCCGAACCTTCGGCTCGGCGGTGCTGATCGCGCTGATCGGAACAGGTATCGATGCGTCGATGCCGGAAAGCTCGACGCTGGCGACCCAGGAGACGGCCTCGGATGCGGCAAGACGGAATTTTGCGGAAAGCTTCGGCCGCGTTGCCGAACAGACGATCAGCCGAAACCTCAATGTGCAGCCGACACTGGAAATCCGGCCAGGATACAAGTTCAACGTGTTTGTCGATCAGGACATGGTGTTTCCGGGTTCATACAGAAATTGATCTTTTGGCTATCATCGGTCGCATCTCCCACGACCCGCCGGCGGCAGCGGTGCGGAAAACTCATCACCAACTGAAGGCCGTGTCGTTAGCAACCGGGGCCGCAGCAGATCATCATGTTGTTATTTGTGCGGGAAGTCCATCGCGCCGACGGACGGCGTCTCCGCATTCTGGCTTTGGCGGCGGGGTGGCACTCTGCTGTAGCTCGGCGTACCGCGATGAGACGCCCGAGGTGGCCCGACTGGGCTGATGGATTAGTAGTGCGCTGGATTGGGGCCCGCGCCGACGTGAACTTTGACGTTTTTGCCCCCCTAGTAGTCGGCACGACGGTCTCGTCGGAATTGACTATGTTGAACGCCGCTTGAGGGACGCAAGGCGCGTCTTCCGGGTCAATATTGACGTAGGTCGGCGATGGCAGCGATTGGGGAACAGGGTTATTCTAGCGGCCCATGGCATCCTCGCCGCATCATATCAAAAGCGAATAAGAAGCGGGTGAATTTTGAATTTACAATACAAATTCCCGCTATAGACTCCTTCTCGACTGAGGCATTGCCCGCCGAAAAAAACAAGGGAACTGGCAAGCGTCCGTTCGATTTTCGTTTGAACATACCACCGATCGCGAGGACATCGCGTGCGGATGCAACACCATGGAAGGTGACATGAGCGCAGAATCTGCAGGACGTAATTATGCAGGTGTAGACGTCGGCGGGACATTTACCGATGTAGTAGCTGTCATAGACGGGGAACTCTCTATTGCGAAAGTCCCGTCTACACCAAATCAGGCACTTGGGATTTTTGAGGGCGTCTCAGGTATTGCTCCTGTTTCAAAGTTTGACCGAATTCTGCACGGGACTACTGTCGGCACGAATGCTCTACTTGAGAGGAAGGGCGGGGTAGCGGGTTTAATTACAACATCGGGCTTCGAAGATATCCTGCTTCTTCAACGAGGGGACCGCGCTTCCCTTTATGATCTGTCTTGGAACAAGCCAGATCCTCTTATCTCTCGAGATTTTGTAGTCGGTGTCGACGAACGTGTGGGCGCTGACGGCGAAATCGTGAAGGCGCTCTCGCTTGAAAACGCGCTCAAGGCTGTCGAACAGCTTATCGAAAAGGGCGTCACCTGCATCGGTGTATGTCTTCTCTTTTCATACCTCAATTCCAGACACGAGCAACTGATCCGATCGATCATCGAAGAACGTTACACGGATGTCTTCGTGTCAATATCGTCAGAAGTCGCTCCTGAGTGGAAGGAGTATGAGCGCGCAAGTACAACTGCGCTGAATGCTTACCTGATCGACCCCGTCCGAAGCTACATGCGAAGCCTCCGGCAGGCGCTGTCCCAGGCAGGACATGAGCGAGACTTTCTCGTCATGCAGTCAAATGGGGGCGTGCTCCCCAGTGAAAAAGTCACTGCTTTGCCCTGCGTGACCATTCTGTCTGGCCCAAGTGCGGGTGTTGTTGCAGCTGCTGAAATTGCCACCAAAGCCGGCTTTAAGGATTCGCTCACGTTTGACGTCGGGGGCACTAGCACGGATATTTGCATCATCGAGAACGGCAGCCCTGCGACCATTACGGAAGCCGAAGTGGAAGGGCTTCCGCTTAAAGTGCGTAGCCACGCAATTGCGACTATCGGAAGCGGGGGCGGAAGCATAGCGCGGGTCGACGATAATGGCCGCTTGCATGTTGGTCCACAAAGCGCCGGCTCCTATCCCGGCCCAGCCTGCTACGGGAGAGGCGGACTGCAGCCAACACTGACTGACGCCGCCTTGGTTTGCGGATATTTGGGCGAGGACAAAGCCCTTGCGGGGCAACTCCGTCTTAACAAAGCTGCTGCCTACTCCGCGGTCAAGTCGGTTGCTGACCGTCTTGTCCTGGACGTCCATCAGGCTGCATCTGCGATCGTGAGCTTCGCTGTCGACAAGATGGCTCATGAATGCCGGGCGCTCTGCCTAGAGCGTGGGCGGGACGTCCGGGAGTTTGCATTGGTCGCGTTTGGTGGCGCCGGGCCAATGTTTGCGGGCTTGGTTGCCGAAAAACTGGATCTGAAGCGGGTGATCATTCCCTCTCACCCTGGTGTAACAGCTGCATCCGGTCTCCTAGTCGCAAAGCTGAGATATGATGTCGCCCATTCCTATAGCAGCACTTTGGCGCAGGCAGACCCTGAAAGGATGGACGCGATCATTGCCGACCTTGAGGTTAAGGCTCGCACCGCCTTGATTGGGGATCGCCCGAATTCGGCAGTCACTTATGTTCATACAATTGAAACGCGATATGCCGGCCAAACCCATGAGATCGAAGTTCCGATTACCAGAACCAACCCCGTTCAATTGAATGAAGTCGCTGCCGCGTTCCACAAGCTCCACCATGACAGGTTTGCCTTTGCTTTTCCAGAAAAGGCTATCGAATTTGTCGCGATCCGTGTGGCTGCCGTAAGTGATGAAGGCGGCATGGGCCTTCCAGCGATTCGGGTTCACGAACCTTACGGCGATGATAGTCTCCTGAAGTCAACCCGCGAGCTGGCCTTCGTTGGCTATCGGGGCGCAGCCGATGTCCTCGAGCGGCACGGTCTCAGCACAAACGAGAAAACAGCTGGTCCGGTCATCGTGAGCCAGTACGACACAACGACAGTCGTACCTCCAGGGTTCAACCTGTCTGTACATGATACTGGCGTACTTATCCTGGAGAAGAATTAATGGAACAGACAAAGTTCAAAAGCGTCGAAGATGCGCTACTGATAGATCTTGTGCGAAATGCCCTCGAAGCCATCGCAAAAGAGATGTCAATCATCATGCTGCGAAGCGCTTACTCGCCTATATTCAGCGAGGGAAAAGACTTCTCCAGCGCTTTGTTTACGCCCGAAGGTTACACTCTCGCCCAAGCACATGACTGCCCGATCCACCTCGCCTCCATGGGATTTCACGTTAAGCAATGCTTGCGGGAAATGGGCGGAACCGGTGTCATTGATGATGGCGATCTTATGATCTCCAATGATCCCTATAGCGGCGGCTCCCACCTTCCCGACATAACGGTTTTCAAGCCGATCTTTTGCGAAGGTCTACTTGTCGCGTTTGCCGCCAATCGTGCTCATCATTCCGATGTGGGTGGTTGGTCGCCGGGCAGTTTCACGGCGGACGCTGAAGAGATATTTCAAGAAGGACTTAGAATACCTCCGGTTCGCTTGATCCGACGCGGCCAGCTTCAGGAGGATCTGCTCGCTTTCGTTCTTAGAAACGTTCGTGACCCAGAATCGATGCGAGGCGATTTGTTTGCCCAAATTGCTGCTGTGAACCATGCAGAAAAACAGATCAAGTCCCAGATTGTCAGTCGCCTTGGCCTCAATGCACTTAAACTATGCGAGGCACCTATCCTGGACGCATCAGAGGCTATGATGCGCCGGGAGATCGCCGAGATTCCTGACGGCATCTACGAAGCTCACGACTTCGTTGAAGACGACGGTCTTGGAAACGGTCCCTTCGAGATCAAAGTCAAGGTTGCGGTTCGAGGAGATAGCCTCGAAGTCGATTTCGCCGGCACATCCTCCCAAGCACGGGGCCCCATCAATGCTCCTCTTGCCGTCGCATCGGGTGCAACCTTTATCGCAATCCTGACAATGACGGATTCAAAAATTCCAGTGAACGAAGGGTGTTATCGCCCTGTAACTATCAAAATTGAGGAAGGAACCTTTCTCAATCCCCGTGAACCTGCCCCATGCGTATCCGGCAATACATACACTGCCTTGCGCGTGATTGACACCGTGCGCTCTGCCTTGGGCAAAGCGATCCCGCACCGTGCAACAGCCGGTAACGGGGATCATCTACAATTTCTCGCGGGCGGGTTTGACCCTCAGAAGAACAATGCTCCTTATAGCTTCTACGAGATGCCAACTGGCGGATGGGGAGCAGGGTCTCACGGACCGGGTGTTGGGTCTGCATTCGGTTTAGTTGCAAACTGCAGAAACGTACCGATCGAGATATTTGAGAGCAAATACCCCTTTCGCATTAACCGGATGCAGCTTCAGGGTGATAGCTGCGGCACTGGTTCAAATCGGGGCGGCGCCGGCATGTTCAAGGAGTATGAGCTTCTACGCGGCACAGCACGCGTCACGCTTGCATCCGATCGCCAGAAACTAGGTCCAGCCGGTCATGGCGGCGGAGGACACGGCAATCCAGGCCTTCAGGTACTCGTCCAAGACGGTGCATGCCACACTCTTCCCGGTAAGATCAGCGACATCGTCATGAAAGCCGGAGACGTAATCCAGCTGACTGCTCCGGGTGGCGGCGGTTGGAGTGAATAGCTCCAAATCAACAAGAAAGGGGAACAACACTATGCATAAAATCACCAGACGGCAGGCATTGTCCCTGCTTGCCTATTCATCCACTGCGATCGTCACAGCGGGCGCGATGTCTCGAACCGCGTTTGCAGAAGATGCTGCCGCCTCTAGCGGTGATGAGATCATCATCGGTGCCGCTGTAGCACTGACCGGGGTCATGTCCGCATTCGACGTCCCGCCACTGCGTGCCGCAGAGTTTGCGGTTGAAGACATCAACAATAAGGGCGGCCTGCTGGGTAAGAAAGTTCGCCTGATTGTTTCCGACATCAAGTCGGACCCAGCCCAATCCAGCGTCGCTGCGCAAGAACTGCTTAGCGAGGGTGCCAAACTCATCATCACAAGTTCGGACTTTGACTTTGCCAGCGGTGCGGCCTTTGTGGCACAAGACTTGTCCGTTCCCGCAATTTCCCCGAGTGCAGGCGCACCCCAGTTCGGACTTGAAGGTATCGGTCGTTTCGCTTTCGGGATGGCATCAGGTTCCCCAGCTCTTGGCTATGTCTTGGCCGAATGGGCATTTGATCGGGGCTACAAGGCTCCCTTCATTCTCGAAGACACCTGGATCGAGTTCAACAAGAATCTTTGTTCTAATTTCACCAAGCGCTGGGTTGAGTTGGCCGGAGAGGCTTCGATTGCCGGAAAGGACACCTTCCGTAACGATGACTCTTCTATCGCCTCCCAGGTCACCAAAATCAAGGACACGACTGCGGCAGACTTCGTCGTCGTTTGTTCCCAGCCGCCTGGTGGTGCCAGTGCGGTTAAACAGATCAGGGATGCTGGGATTGAACTTCCTATCCTCGGCGCCGACGGATTTGACGGACCTGCGTGGCTCAAGGCAATCCCCAATCTCAGCAACTTCTATCATGTCGCGGTTGCGTCGATTTACGGAGACGATCCCAAGCCTGAGATTCAGGCGCTGGTGCAAAGGTTCAAGGACAAGACTGGTGCGCCCCCGCCAAGTTCACTTGCAGTACTGGGCTACTCCACCATCGAAGCCTATGCAGAAGCGGTTCGCCGGGCGAATACCACTGACGGCACTGCCGTGGTTGATGCACTGGAAAAGTTCGACAAGGTTCCCGTACTCGTTGGCCCGACAAGCTTTTCGAATGAAGCGCACATGGACCTGTCCCGCTCAATAGCTGTCATCGAGATAAAGGACGGTCAGCCGAGGCTTCTCGAATATCACAAGCCGAAAGTTGTACCTTCCATTAAGATCAATCAGTGAGGCGAAGATGCTCTCCGCGAATGGAATTACTGTTGCATTTGGAGGGATAAAGGCGGTGTCAGACGTAAGCCTGTCCTTCGCTCGCGGAGAGACCCTCGGTTTGATTGGCGCGAATGGTGCGGGGAAGACAACGCTTGTAAACGTGATAAGTGGTTTCGTAACGCCGACCGCAGGCGAGATATTACTGAATGGAAGAGCCGTAACAGACCTCAAACCTCATCGGAAAGCACAACTTGGCATCGGCCGTACCTTTCAGGCGGTCCGCCTTTTCCCAGAGTTTACGGTCACAGAAAATGTGCTCGTCGCGTCCGTTGCTGCGGGCTCGACGAATGAAGTTGCATCGCGAGAAACACGTGAGCTGCTGCAGATCGTAGGCTTGGCGGGAAAGTCTCATCTTCTAGCGAATGCGCTGCCATACGGTGATGCCAGAAGACTCGCGCTGGCAAGAGCGGTGGCAGGTAAGCTTGGATATCTTCTTCTAGATGAACCGGTCGCCGGCTTGAATTCAGAAGAGTCCGCTGAATTGGCAAGCTGCATCAAGATCCTCCAGCAAAAATACGAGCTCGGTTTGCTTATAATAGAGCACGATATCACGTTTGTGCGCCAGACTGCACAGCGTCTTCACGTTCTTGACCAAGGCGTGACGATCGCAGAAGGCTCGCCCACGGATGTTTTGCAGAACCCGAAGGTGATCGCTGCCTATTTGGGAGGCGCACATGCGAAATATGCTTGAGCTCAAGGAAGTTTGTGTAGAGTACGGGGCGACACGTGCAGTACGTTCCGTAACTCTTAACGTCTCCTCCACTGCAACAGTTGCTGTCCTCGGCAGCAATGGCGCCGGCAAGTCTTCCCTGCTGAGTTCGATCGCGGGCCAGGTCTCCACCCGATCTGGAACATGCGCGCTGGACGGTGACATCATCACCGGCTGTGCCGCAGATGAAATAGCACGTAAAGGCGTGTCGCTCGTGCCGGAAGGCAGGAATATCTTCAAAACGTTGACGGTGGAAGAAAATCTTCGCGTCGGTGCTGCCTCCCGTAATGACAAGAGCGGAGTGCAAAGCGACTTGGCAGAAATGTACAAGCGCTTTCCCGTTCTTTTCAAGTACCGAGCGTATAAAGCGGACCTTCTCTCCGGGGGGGAGCAGCAACAGCTCGCAATCGGCCGCGCACTAATGGCTCGGCCAAGGGTATTGTTGCTGGACGAGCCCTCGCTTGGTCTTTCGCCGGTGATGATGGACCGCGTCTATCAAACCATATCCGACCTGAAGGAACTCGGGATGACGATCGTGCTGGTGGAGCAGTTTGCAGAGCGAGCTCTCGAGGTGGCTGATTGGGCGATAATCATGAAGCAGGGTTCGATCGTAGCGGAACATCCAGCAAGTGAGCTCAAGAGTAAACCCGAAATACTCGAGTCAGCCTATTTCAGCGGGGAAGCAAATTAAGATGTCCACACTCTTGCAATATGCGGTTGACGCAGTTGGACTAGGCAGCTTGTTCTCCCTCGTGGCATTGGGCGTGGCTCTCATCCTTGGCATTATGAGACTTATAAATTTCGGCCATGGCGAGCTGATAATGGCCTCTGCATTTGGGATCGTTTTCGGGAGCACATTTGGCTTTTGGGGCGCCGCCGCCGCTGCTTTGATTGTGCCCCTGGTTCTCGCTCTACTTATGGAGTTTCTTGCTTTCAGGCCAGTGAGGAACGCTGACGACTCGACGATGCTGATTACCTCATTAGCCCTCAGCTTCTTTTTGCAGAACGCGGCGATTGTTTTTCTAGGAGCCGAACCTCGTTCGGTTGACCTAAGCGGCGTTTTCGGCGGTTACTTTTCTGTCGGTGATTTGAGGGTCATGAAACTCGATGTTTTCACGATCGTGATTTCCAGCCTGCTACTTGGCATCACTGTGGCCCTTTTGCAGGGTACCAAGATCGGACTCAGCATGCGTGCGGCAGCCGAGGATGTCAGAACGGCTCGTCTCATGGGCATAAAGGCAAACCGGGTAGTGGCTGTAGCTTTCGCCTTGAGCGGTCTTCTGGCCGGCTTCGTCGCACTAGCTGTCGTCGCTCGTAGTGGGTCGGTGCACCCGCAGATGGGACTAAGTGTCGTAATTGTTGGATTTGTGGCCACAATCATTGGCGGCAGAGGCAGCCTATGGGGGAGTGTTTTGGCCGGCTTCCTGATCGGTCTTGTCATGTCGGTGCTGCAAACCGTTCTACCGAGCAGTATCAAGCCTTTCAGGGATGTGTTGGTTTATTTGCTCGTCATCGGCGTCCTTGTGTTTCGTCCCCAAGGCCTGTTTTCCAACAAAAAGTATGGCCCTCGAGAAGCCTGATCAGGGGGAGGATGTTATGAACCACAAGCTTTCGATTCCGTTTTTTGGTTTGTTGATGATCGCGGCCGCCTTCGCTGTCGGACAAACTATGGAAGATCTTCGCCTGCCTGTCACGATCGGGCTCATCTATCTTACGGTAGTTGTCGGCATGCATGCCTTTATTGGGATGACAGGTATCATGTCGTTCGGCCACGTTGGATTCATGGCGATAGGTGCTTATACATCGGCAATTCTTAGCATGAGCCCGAACCGCAAGATGATATTTCTCGCCAATCTTCCGGAGGTGCTAAAAGACATTACGCTGCCGAGTTACGCAGCCGCCCTGGTAGGGGGGTGTGCGGCTCTAGCCGTTGCCGCATTTACGGGACGAACTTTTATGAGGTTGTCCAAGTTGAACGTCAGCATTGCAACGCTTCTGGTATTGATGATCATTCAATCGGTACTGCGAAACTCGGATGGAGTGACGGGAGCCTCAGGCCTGCTTCCGGGCGTCGTTCGTTCAGTTACGCTTGGAACCAGTGCGGTCACAGCGGTTCTGGCGATCCTGGCGGTATGGGCATTTCAAACCTCGAGGGTTGGCTTTAAGATCAGAAGCGCACGGCAGGACCCTTTGGCGGCTGCCGCAGTCGGATTGGACGTTGAGAAAGGTCAGCGGATCGCATACTATTTTTCCGCCTTCATTGTCGGCATTGGAGGCGCGCAATATGCCCATTTCGTAGGTTCTCTCAGCCCAAATTTCTTCTACTTCTCCACCACGGGTATCTTGCTTGGCATGTTGGTCATCGGTGGAATAGGCACGCTATCTGGAGCAATCGTCGGGACATTTCTGGTTACTGCCATTCTAGAGCTTCTGCGTCGCATCGAACCAGGTCTGGATCTTGGTCTCGTTCACCTCCCATCGGTCGCCGGCTTGCGAGAGTTTGGTCTATCCTTCCTCTTCCTGCTCATCCTTATTCGGTGGCCCCGCGGGCTGATGAATGGAAGCGAGGTCAACATCAAGCCGATAGGTGTCCTTGAAAAAAAGGCTGAACCTAAACATGCGTAAGCACCGCGCTAGGAAGCGCTAGGGCAAAAGCAAGCCGCCATCAACATGGATTGTTTGCCCTGTGATATGTTTGGCGGGCGGCGATAGCAGATATGCTATGAGATCGGCAATGTCGTCCGGCTCTCCAAGTCTTCTGTTAGGGGTAATTTCCCGTGCGCGCTCCATTGCTCCTGCTGAGGTCGCGTTGTGGGCTGTTGCATCCTTCCTGACGAACCCTGGAGCGACGCAGTTTACGGTGATGCCCTCCGGTGCGATCTGAGAAGCAACAGACTTGGCTAGAGCCTCTAGTGCTGCCTTAGCCGCGCTGGTTCCGGGAAAATACAGCCCGTTCGTGCCGAACGCGTGAGCAACGAATGAACTCACAGCAACAACGCGCGCCTGATTTGATCGGCGTAACAAAGGCAAGGCAGCCTTAATCAAACGGAAAAACGCGATCGGCATAATGGAAAAGGCTCGCTGCAGATCTTCCTCCGAAAGGCATTCAAAGCTTGATTGTTGTGCCTTGCCGGCATTGGATACGATTTGATCGAGTTTTCCGAACCTCTCCTTCGCCGCGTGAACGAGCATGTCGGCGGTAGACGGCACCGCGAGGTCCCCGATCTCCGCGGCCACTTCCGCGCCTTTAGATCTCACTTCATTTGCGATGCCATGGAGCGCTTCCATATTGCTTCCTGTGTGTAGCAATAGCTGGACGCCTGGAGCGGCCAATCGACGCGCCGTTGCGGCTCCAATTCCGCTCGCTGCCCCGGTGATGAGAATGGTGGGCATGTATATCATCAATTCGCCTTTCTCCATCGACGGAGACAGTAGAACCGCTCTCGCTTAAAACGAGCTGCGCTGAAGGAGACCACATCAAGGTCTGAACGTCTGCCGACGAGGAGATCCGAAACAGCCTTCGCGGTACGAGGTCCGGCAGCCAGGCCAATATGTCCATGACCAAAGGCATAGACTATGTCCCTGGAGGTCGAGCTAAATCCGATCACAGGCAAACCATCTGGGGTGGAGGGCCTATGCCCCATCCATCGTTTAATTTTTAGGTCCTTGCGGGCTAGGCCGACCGTCGGATAGGTTTCAATTAACTGCCTTAGAAGGAGGTCCGCTCTTCTCCAGTTCGGCCCGGCTTCTAGGCTCGCAAGCTCAACCTGCCCAGCAGCCCGCAGGTTGCCCGAAACAACGCAGTTCGCCATTCGTCCATCACTTGGCATGATTGGAATTTTTGGCGTTGACCCTGGCACTTCGATTTCCACATGGTAGCCTCGCTCGCTCTCGAGTGGAACCGTATCGCCAGCGGTTGAAGCCAGGGGGGGTGAATATACTCCCGCCGCGACGACTGCCTTGTCACAGAGCAAATCGCCCTTGTCTGTCCTCACCGACTTCAACGCACTTTCGGAAAAATTGAAACCAATCGCTCGAGCTTTGACCAAGTTCGCTCCAAACGCGACGGCTGAAGCCGCTAAGGACGAGACGTAGCCGCCAGGGTCGGTGCAGTTGCCGCCATCTTCGACGAGAGCTGCAAACAGGTACCGGCTGTCGAGCGCGGGCTCAAGGCTACGCAAGTCTTCGCCCTCCAGTTCGCGCCACTTAACGCCATTCTCCCGGCGAAGGCGCCACGCCAGAGTGTCCGATTCAAAAGCGTGCCTGGAAGGATACGCATAGAGCAAACCGTCCTTGCGGATAAAGTGCTCGCACCCGCATCTTTTCGCTAGCGCCTGATGGTGAAGCACGCAGTCCTTCAGCAGCAAGTTCAGCGACCTTGCGGTCTGCTCGACCTTGCGAACCGTACTCCCTGTCAAAATAAATCTGAAGAGCCAAGGGAAGAGACGAGGCAGATAGCTCCATCTTATCGTGAAAGGACTTTCAGACGATAACAAGTAAGCCGGAACCCTCTTCCAGAGACCCGGCGTCGACATCGGCACGATTGATGCGGGACTGATGAAGGCACCATTGCCAAAGCTCGCCGCCTGAACACCGCCAGGCACACCGGGTTCGACCAAAGTTACGCGCCACCCATCTTCCAGAAGAGCGTGAGCAGTGCAGGCACCGATGATGCCGCAACCAATGACGATGACGTGTTGGCCCAAATCGCTTTTCAAAAGCCTCCATAAACTAAATTGGAGAGCTCCTGTATCAGCTCCAGTGGACTACCGCGCCGGTAAGTGCCACCCACGCGGCTACCCTCGGCACGAGGAGTTGCGGCAAGCGCAGACTGTGGCGCAATGTCCTTTGGGGCAATGACGCGCGCGACAGGTTGGCACTTTATGCAGTTGCCGTCGACCGAGGCAAACGGAGAGCAACCCCAAACAAACTCTTGGTTTGGATCGCGTCGCGGAACAGACGCAGATTCGGAGTTCACATCGGCCGCCTCGTAACGACTGGCTTTCTCGCCATCCTGGCTGGAAGCTCTTTTAGACGACTGTCGCTCTCGGTATGAGAGTGGGTGGTCGCTTTACTCTAGAGTCCGTCGGTACCACGTCCTTTCGAACATCGCCACAAACCATATTAGTGGAGCACAGTGCAGTCCTCTGCCTTCCAAGAGACCGTGACTGCGGCGCCATTCGAGAACTGAGCTTGGCCTCTGTTCTGGCGCTTTACAGTGATTATTTCTGTCCCACAGCGAACCAGATACCTCGTCATCTCGCCAAGAAACAGCACATTTTCCACGACGCCCTCGAATGAATTCGGAGCATCGGCCAGGACCGGTCCCATACCGATCTCAACATGTTCCGGGCGAACAAAAAGCCATCCCTCCTTGCCGCTCGATTGTCCGGACAACCGTGCTGCTCCGAAGAACTTTCCAGCCATAAGCAATCTCCCGATCCCATTTTCAGAACGTTCAACGCTGCATGGAATAATGTTCGATTCGCCAATGAACGATGCGACGAAACGGTCCTTCGGCCTGCCATACAAGGTTCTGCTGTCGGCCACTTGAACAAGCCGTCCTTCGTTGATGACGGCGATCCGATCAGACATTGTAAGTGCCTCGTCTTGGTCGTGCGTAACGAAGACCACCGTCATGTTCAGCTCTTTTTGGATGCGCATGATTTCAATCTTCATGTGCTCTCGGAGATTTCGATCGAGAGCCCCCAGCGGCTCGTCCATAAGGAGAATGCTGGGATTGAACACAATTGCACGTGCCAAGGCGATGCGTTGCTGCTGCCCACCGGATAGTTGGTTTGGGTAGCGACTGCTGTACTGATCCATCTTTACCAGATGCAGCGCTCTCGCCACCTTCTCCTCTGTTTCCTTGCGAGGTGCCTTCCGGACCGTCAAGGGAAACGCCACGTTTTCCGCCACCGTCATGTGTGGGAAGAGCGCGTAGTTCTGGAAGACCATGCCGATTCCGCGCTCATAGGCGGGAAGATCGACGATCGACCGGGTGTCCAGGAAGATGTCGCCTGATGTTGGCGTTTCGAACCCGGCGATCATCTTGAGGGCGGTGGTTTTGCCAGAGCCCGATGGTCCCAGGAACGTAACGAACTCCCCGGGTTGGATGTGGAGATCGAAGTCTTTTACCACATGCAGAGGGCCATAGAACTTCTGAATGTTTCTCATTTCAAGGCTGGTGGACATATCTGTCTCCGATCATTCGGCCGCACTGGCCGCAGTGCGCTTTTCGTGACGTACGCGGATCAGTTGGACTGTGATTATCGATGCCGTAACAAGCACGACGATGAGAGTGGATGCTGCGCTGAGAAGCGGATCGATCTGATACTTGATGTCGGCCCAGAATTTGATCGGCAGCGTCGGAGTCTGACGCCCCAGAAGGAAGAGGCCGACAAGAAGTTCGTCAAACGATGTGAGGAACGCCAGCAGGCCCGCGGTGACAAGTGCCGGCTTCAAGATTGGAAGCGTGATGAGGCGAAGCACCTGGAGCGGCCGAGCGCCATGGACTGCCGCAGCCGGTTCAAGGGAGGCGTCGAAATTCCTCAACGCGGCGGCCATGACCACGATGACGTAGGGCACGGACAGCAACACGTGTCCGATCACCAGTCCGGCGAAGGTCCCGAGGATCTTCAGACGCGCCTCGAACACATAGAGAGATGTCGCGATGATGACGACCGGGACCATAAGTGGAGACAGAGAGACCAGGAAGAGCATCTTCTTGAACAGGAATTTCGTGCGCACGAGCCAGAAAGCGCCCATGGTTCCAATGATCGTAGCGACGAAGGCCGCGGCGATCCCGAGTTGAATCGAGAAGAAGAATGACTGGTGCCAGTCTGCAGCATTCGCCAGCTTCTGCCACCATTGCAGCGAGAAGCCTGGCGGAGGAAACACCACGAATGGCGAAGAACTGAAGGAGAGAATTACCACGACGACCAAAGGCGCCGTGAGGAACACTAGGATCGCGACCGTGTAAGCCCAAAGCCAGCCTCCAGTTTTCGTGAGCAAAGGTCGTGTGACCGCATGGGTCCCGCCCTCAACAACATCCACGAGCGGGCCAAGCATCCGCTTTACGCGGTTAAGCAGGCGCGCCGCGGCACGAGGCTCGCTATCGGACGAACTCGTCGCCGAAGACCAGATCATTTCGAGAGGAATGAACAAGCTCGCGACGAAGAGGATTACGATCGTGACGAAAAGCAGCACCATGGACGAAGCATATCCGAGTTCGAAGTTCAGAAGCGTCGTCATCTGGTCTACGATGAGTTGTGAAATCATCGTGTCACTTGGTCCACCGAGCAGAGCTGGCGTGATGTAGAATCCGATAGCGGTGATGAAAATCAGGATACCTGCCGAGAATACGCCCGGCAACGTCATCGGCAGATACACGCGAAGGAAGGCTTGGACGGGCTTTGCGCCAAGGATCTGTGCTGCGTGCGCATAATTGTGGTCGATACGGGCCATCGCCGAATACATCGTGAAGATTGCCATCGGCACGAAGACGTGCGTCATCCCGACCACGACCGCGAAGGTGGTGTTCAGAAGCTGAAGAGGCGCGCTGATTACGCCAAACCAAATCAGAGCATTATTGATGATCCCTTCACGCCCCAAAATGATCATCCAGGCATACGTCCGGATCAAAAAGGCGGTAAAGAGAGGGATCAGAATGAAGACGCTCAGAATGGACAAAGAGAGCGATCGAACCTTCGTCAGAAGATAGGCTACCGGGTAGCCCAGCACAATCGAAACCAGGGTAACAATCAGACCCACGCGAAGTGTATGAATGAGTATATTCAAGTTCGCGGCGCTGGAGAACACGCGACTGTAGTGCGCGAAGTTCAGCTTTGTACCTTCGAAACTTCCCCAGAAGATGTAGGACAATGGAATGACAAGGAATCCGATCAGCAAGACGAGAAGTGGAGTAGCTGAGATAACGCTACCCATCTTCAATTTTCCGCCTGATCGTTTCATCGGTTGTCTTTCGGCCAGTCCGTCCGACGCCGAAGCGACGGGATTTAAAGTTGCCACGTCCATGATGGCTCGCTCCTTCGCTGCTCGTCAACGACGAGCAGCGTGTATCGAATTTTTCGTTATGAGATGGCGCGTCGCACGCCGCCTCACTGCGATAGGAGGGCCACGCAACGCTCGAGTGCGACATCCCAGTTCGTGCGTCCATCGGCGTTCTTGGCGTTCCACCATTTGTAGTCCTGGTAGACCTGCTTCTTTGCGATGGCGGGAGATCCCGGAAGAATATCAAGCAGTTCCTTCGGTACGAGGCTGAAAGCGTTTTCGTTGACCGGGCCGTAGGAGATGGCTTCGGCAAAAGCAGCCTGTGGTTTCGGGCGAGAAATGTAGGCCAGAAATTTCTCGGCATTCTCCTTATTGGGGGAACCCTTCAATACGACCCAGAAGTCGTACTGAAGTAAGGATTGATCCCAGGAAAATGCCAAAGGCGCACCTTCTTTCTTGGCGCCGAAGATCCGGCCATTGTAGGCATCGGCCATATCAACTTCGCCACTGATCAGACTCTGAGGAGCATCTGCACCAGCGACCCACCAGCGACCGACATGGGGTTTCAGTTCCGCCACTTTGGCGAATGCTCGGTCCATGTCGATGGGATAGACCTTGTCCGCTGGAACGCCGTCGCCCATGAGTGCACCTTCAAGCAAACCGCCGTCGACGAGCTTTTCGCATTTGGGCAGGCTTCGCGCGCCGGGGAATTTTTTGACGTCGTAGAAGTCAACCCAGCTTTTTGGTTCCTGGCCTTCCGGAAACTTCATGGTGTTGTAGGCGACCCCCACAGAATAGAGTAGTGCGCCAACACCGTTTTCGTTCTTCATCTGCTCCGGCATTTCCGCGAGGGTTTCCTTTGCGAACAGACTGTAGTCAATCTTTTCGACGGCGCCCTTTTCAACGAAGCCTGCGAGTGCGCCGCCGGGAACGGATGTAAGGTCGGCTTCAGGCTGACCAAGCTTGACGGACGCCAGCAGTTTAGCGTGGTCTTCAGGTACTAGGACCACTTTGATCCCGGTATCACGTGTGAAAGGATCGAAGAAAGCCTTCTTCTGCGCCGCTTCCCAAGTGCCGCCGCCAGACGTAATGACGACCTCACCGGAGCCTTTCAGATTTGAAGGGACTTCGTCAGCCTGGGCAGGCATGGACAAAGTGCCAAGCAATACTGCCGCGGTGATTGAGTGAGTAATCGTTGTGGTTTTCATCTTTATTCCCCTTTTTGTTGAAGTCACTCTGGTTTCTGTTCGAACGTCGGACTCGAGCCACAGCCTGAATGTTGTCTGAAATTCAGGGTGTTAGGATGTCTCCCGGGCTTCTGTGAACTGCTCGTTCTTCTACAGCGATCGCCAGCACTGGTGATCCCTTTGGAATGGACGGATGCGTGATCCGCCACAGTAAGAATCCTGTTTCCTGGGCGGCAATCTCCGCAACGGTTTCGCCAAACAGATCTCGGATGGTCCCGAGCCGTTGGCCCTTAAGAATCCGATCGCCAGGCTCCACCTCGGAGTGGAACTCTCCATCTGTGGGGCACGCCACCCAGATATAGTCGTCGCAAGGAACCCGTGCCCGACCAAACTCGGTAAAGGTTGTGTCGAGTATTCCAAGTGTCCGTGCGACATTAAGGATGCCATCGACGTGGAATTGTACCGATGCCTCGTCAACTATTCCGTTCGCGCCGGCCTCCGACATAATGGCGAGCCTGCTCCTTGTGGCGAACGCCGTCGGCGGGCGGCCTGGCTTGGACATGTGTGCAGCGGGAAGACCGACGACAAGCTCGGCGTCGAAGCACATCGCCATCCGTCTTGCGCGTTCGTCCAGGGCCGGGTCGTCCGCGCGTTGGAAGATGGTGAACTTGGAAACATTTTCTCGAAGATCACCACCGTGCATGTCGACGTAGCAGTCCGCACCCAAGCACCACTCGTTCATTATCGCGTCACAGAGGATCTCGGAAAACGAGCCGTTGGGGTCGCCTGGGAACGAGAAATTGATGTTTTTCTCATCGAGGGGACAGACATATTCGCTGTATTTGTACAGTGCGGGCTGGTTCACAAGCGGGATAATCGAAACCGACCCCCGAATCCTTTGGGGATCGAACAGCTTCTGAAGACGAACAGCAGCCTCGATAGCAGCGACCTCATTCACATGAACCCCTGCCGAGATACAAAGCCTCGGCCCATCACGATCGCCACGGATCTCGCACAGAGGCCATGTGTATCCTGAAAGACTAGGGGCGGCGAAGGAGAAGTAACCTCGGAAAATGCCAGGCTCTCCATAAGCAACGCTGTTCGATGATGCGGTTATCTTCATTGTCGCAGCACTCGCGGTTCCCGACGCTTCGCCTTTTATTGTGATAGCATCTCTACACAACGGCTCATCGCGTCGTCGTAGTTTGTCCGGCCATCGGGACGCTTCTCAGCCCACCATTTGTAGTTCTCGAAGATTTGCTTGTCGGCGATTTCCGGCGCACCGGGGAGATCCGCAGCGATTTCCTTCGGAAGAAGACCGAACGCTTCTTTGTTGACAGGCCCGTATTGCATAGCCAGTGCGAACTGCGACTGAGGGACAGGCCGCGAGATATAGGCCAAGAACTTGCTTGCATTTTCTTTGTTTGGCGAGCCTTTCATCATAACCCAGTAATCATACTGAAGAAGCGACTGGTTCCAGGTGAAAGCGATGGGTGCACCTTCCTGCTTGGCGGTGGCAATCCGGCCGTTGAAGGAAACCGCCATATCTGCGTCTCCGGAGATGAGGCTTTGCGGAGCTTCTGCTCCGCCGGACCACCAGCGCCCCACATTGGGCATGAATTGCTTGATTTTCGCGAAGCCACGATCGACGTCGAGAGGATAGAGCTGCGCTGGTATCACGCCGTCTCCGAGCAGAGCACCTGCCAGGAGGCCGCCCGCAAGAATGCGTTCACACTTCGGCAGCGCTCGCTTGCCCGGGAAGTCCTTTACATTGTAGAAATCGACCCAGGTGTCAGGATACTTCCCATCGGCAGTGAATTTGTTGGTGTTGAACGCGATGACGGCGGAATAGAGCAGGGCTCCGACGCCGTTTTTGTCCACGAGTTGCTCGGGCATCGCCGCCAGCGTTTCTTTCGCGAAGAAGCTGTAGTCCATCGCCTCGACGACGTCCTTCGACACCCAGCCGGGGAATTCGCCGCCGGACACGGACGTCAGATCCGCGTCGGGCTGACCGACTTTCACCGATGCAAGCAGCTTTCCGGGATTGGAGGGAACGACCACGATCCTGATCCCTGTATCCTTGGTGAACGGGTCGAAGAACGCCTTTCTGAGCGCTGCCTCGTAACTTCCACCGTCGACTGCGACAATGACTTCCCCGGATCCCTTCAGGTTCTCCGGGATGTCTTCAGCATGGGCTGTGGAGATATTGGTCAAGGCCATTGCTGCAATGCCAAGCATCAGGCTGATTATTCTGATCGTCATCTTATTCCCCTTTTTCTTGTTTGAACAAACGGACCAGTGGCCTATGCCGTGGCCAGCGCGGACGGATCGGGATTGTTCCCTTCAATGAAACCGTGGCAGCAGAAAGCGACAGGGCCGGTCATGATCACCATGTCGTTTTCAACAAGCTCGATCTGAAGTTGGCCCGCGGGAAGGTGCACCGTGACCCTGGAAGAACTTACGAGGCCGCGCATCTTCGCGGCGTAGGCGGCGACGCAGGCGCCGGTCCCGCACGCTTTAGTCAGAATGCCGGGACGCTCCCAAACCGCCAGACGAATGGTTTGCGAATCCACGATCTGCGCCACGCCAACGTTGACGCTTTCCGGGAAAAGCGGATCGTTCTGTACCGCTGGGGCGTAGGCCGGAATGTCGTCGATGACGAATTCGTTGACAAAAAATACAGCATGCGGATTGCCGATGTTCAGTGCGACGCCATCGGACAAGGTCCCGCTTGTCAAAGGCAGATGGCGCGTATCGATCTCGCGGCTAACCGGAACTTGCCGCCAGTCCAGGCTGATCGGCCCCAGTTTGACGCTGATCTGCCGATGACCGGCTTTGCGGCATTCCAGTACCCCGGACTCGGTCTCGATCAGGACCTCTTCAGTGCCCGTTTCCTCGAGCAACAGGTAGGCCATGCAGCGTGTGGCATTTCCACACGCCCCGACTTCCTTGCCATCGATGTTGAAGATCCGCATCAGGGCGTAGGCGCCGGCCTTCCGACCCTCATCGGAAGGTCGTTCGATTGTGAGCAGTTGTTCGCCACCAGCGCCAATGTTCGTGCTGCAGATTCTTACGATGTCGTCGACGTCAAAAGACTTCGTGTCTTCACGTCTGTCGATAATTACAAAGTAGTTCTGCAAACCATGCATCTTCACGAAGGGCCAAAGCGTGGGAGCATCAGCGGAAGGTGCTTGCGTAAGAAATTTAATATGGTTCATGTCGCGATCGCCTTATAGTGCAGTCTTCGCTTCAGGGCAGGAGCGCAGCGCCTGCCAAGGCGTCGCCGCCTCGAGGGCGAGAAGATCCCCGATGGTTTGCCGACGCCGAATTATCCGAAAATGGTCGCCATCGATCAGGACTTCGGCAATCAGATCTCGGGAATTATAGGTCGAAGCCATCGACGCGCCGTAGGCTCCGGCACACCCGAAGGCGACCCGATCTCCCGAGCGAAGTTGAGGCAGAGCGTCGTAGGTCCCGAAAACGTCTGAAGTTTCGCAAACCGGACCGACCAATTGGTACGCGGAGGAGTCATCTTTGTTGACATTGCGCACCGGAAGCACCGGATGGACAGCGCCGTATAACGAGGGTCGCATGAGATCGTTCATGGCGGCGTCGACGATTGCTGTTGCCATATTGCCGGTGTTCTTCACATACAGCACTTCGCTTACGAGTATTCCGGCCGGCCCAACAAGCCAGCGTCCAGGCTCGACGGTGAGTTCGCAGTTGAGGTCAGCAAACGTCTCCTCGATGATCTTGGCATATTCAGTAAGGTCGGGGCCCGCACCGAAGTGGTACGAGATTCCCAGTCCACCCCCTAGGTCGAGCCGGCGTACCTGGTGACCGTGGGATCGTAGCTTCGTTGTCAGCGACGCAAGCCGCTCATATGCTGCACGATACGGGGCAAGGTCCAGGAGCTGTGATCCTATGTGCACGGCGAGACCTGCCACATCGAGTTCGGGCGAAGCCACGGCCTTCGCATAAAGTCCGGGGATCTCATCCATCGCGATACCGAATTTGTCACCCTTCTTCCCAGTGCTTATTTTCGCATGGGTTCTCGCGTCGACATCTGGATTGACCCGGAAGACGATCGGCGCTCGGCGACCGAGAGAACGAGCAGTATCGCTGATCGCATCGAGCTCGGCTGGCGATTCTACATTGATCTGATGGATGCCGACCTCCAGAGCACGAGAGATCTCCGCTCGGGTCTTGCCGACACCGGAAAACACGATCTTTGATGGCTCTACTCCAGCGGCCAGCGCCCTCTCCAACTCCCCACCTGAAACGATGTCCATACCGGACCCCAATTCTGAGAGCAGTCGCAGTACAGAAATATTGCTGTTCGCTTTGACGGCGAAGCAGATCGAAGTTCGAGATGAGGCGAGTTTCTGCCTCAGCAAGTTGTAGGCGTTGCGGATCGAGGAAGCGCTGTAACAATAAAAGGGAGTTGGGACCGCGTCTGCGATCTTAGAGACCGACAGGGCTTCGACGAAGAGCTCGCCGTTCTCATAGGAAAAGCCGCCGAGGTTCAAGGCCGTCGCCCGCCCTGCGCGGTTATGTGTGGTTGGGAGTGTCATCTGGGTCCCGCAAAAATAGCCATTGCCTTCGCTGATCTTTGCAGATGACAAAACTGCGACGAAATACTAAGTGGGGCGACTCTAATTCAATTTCGATATAAGGGGAGGGTGCCATGCGGCTAAGCCAGCGGCAGATCGAGATTTTTAATGCTGTGATGATCTACAAGAGTATGACTGCGGCTGCGGATACCTTGGGGACTTCCCAGCCGACGGTGAGCAGGGAGTTGCGAGAGCTTGAAAACTACATCGGGTTCGAACTCTTCAATCGATTTGGAAAACGCCTTTCGCCGACAAACCAGGCGCTACTACTCCATTCTGCCGTAAGCCGCTCTTTTGTAGGCATGCAGGAAATCAGTCGGGTGGCGCTGGCGATCAAGCAGCACAACGCAGCGCAATTGAGAATTGCAAGCCTCCCAGCATATGCCGAGGCTTTCCTCCCTTTGGTGGCGGAGCGGTTCCTCAAAACCCGGTCGCGGGTTCATCTCTCGATACATTCACTTGAGGAAGTCGTGCTGCGACACGATCTTACGACGCAAATGTTTGACATAGGTCTGACCGAAGGAAGTTTCGAAACCGACGAGGCAAGCGCGGAAACAATCAACCTTGGGGAGGTCGTATGCGTTCTCCCTAGCAAACATCCTCTGACGTCAAGAAGTGTACTGGAGCCCAAAGATTTTCAGGGAGCTGACTTCGTGTATTTTACCCAAGAGGATCCGTACCGCAGGAAGATCGACCAGATCTTTGAAGCCGAAGGTGTTTCACGACGGTACTGCGTAGAGACGACGACGGCTACAGGTGTTTGCTCGATGGTTGCCTCTGGGGTGGGGGTGTCCATCGTGAATCCCTTGACCGCTTCACATTATGCGGGAAAAGGCGTTGCATTGCGTCGGTTTAGCGTGCGAGTGCCCTATCATCTGAACTTATGGAGGCCGGCGAAGGGGCTGAGGTCTGCCCACGCCGACCTGTTCGTTAACGTGATGCGTAACGTTGCGAACGAAGTCGTCGAGAAATTGAAAGACCTCTGAGGAAAGGTGCCTTCAAACAGCGTGTTTAATACGTCGTCTCCTTGTCCAAAGGCCAAATCGGGCGGGGTACGCGCTCGTGAGCGAAGCGGGAAAGGTCCTGAGTCATCAGGCCGGGACTGTCCGCCAGGAAATCACTCTTGAGGACGCCTTGAAAGCCTGCGCGCCAATGATTGGTCGACTTGAGGCCGAGTATCGAAAGCCTGCGCACGTCGATGCCGTGGAGCACGAATATTTCCGGATCGAACGGCTGGTATCGCTTCGAGACAACGATAACGTCCACCCCGTCGATCTGCAACCTTGCTGTTCGGCCGACATTCTCGACCGTTCCTTCGCCCGCCGGGGATCTGCGGACGAACTGTCCGTCGGTAAGCAGTTTCACATATGCGTCCGCCGATACGGGGTCGCCATGGAGATCGTCCGATTTCCCTCCCAGAAGGATTTCGATTTCTGATCCCGGCCCAGCCCGGTGGGCCTGTTCGACCACTTCCGGATCGCAGATGACGCCAAAGCATGAATCTACGGGCTTTGCCTGCAAGATCGCCCGCAGCACGTATGTGCCGTCGCCGGGGCAACCGCCGCCGGTGTTATCCGCTCCGTCGAGCACCGCGACTGGCTTCACCGTCTCTTGAAGGGCGCGTTCGACAGCCTCCTGGGGCGTGAAAGCCTTTGCTGGAATGTCCATGCGTGCGTCCCAGATCGCCCGGGTCACGGTCTGCGCCGCTTCTCGTGCCTTGGCAGCGCTGCCGTTGGCGATCCCGAGAACGGAAGCTCCGCCGAACGGGGTGTCGGCATATGGGAAGCCATGAAAGAACGTGCATGCGATGATATCGCTGTCTTCTTCCATCGAACGACAGATCCGATTGATCTCCGCCGTCATGCCATTCATCGTCGTAACAGGGGGCAGGAGAAGGGGTAGTCGTTCGAGGTGCAGCTTGGGCACGACGCTGCCGTCGATGAGTTGTGGAACGAGCGCCACCGCGTCCCGACCGCGCTCGAACATATCCGTGTGCGGGGCATTTTGCGTTCCGAATGCAACATCGACCAGATCGAAAAGTTCTGGAGAAAGATTCCCATGAAGGTCGAGCGTAATCACGATCCTGACATTCGGTCCTACGAGCTCCCGGATACGTCGGCAAATATCGACTTCGATATTTTCCCTGCCGCGCGCTATGCCTGCGCCATGGAGAGACAAGCCGACGGCGTCCACCGGTAATGCCATCTTGAGCCGATCCAGGAGTTCGACCACAATTTCATCGTAAGCCGCCGCGGAAATTACGCCTGCCGGTTCGGCTTTCGCATGAAGCGTGGGGATCACGGTCGCTTTATGGGTGGCGGCAGCATCCAGCATTCCGCCAAGGTAAGTGCGCACTCCTGCGTGCTCGGAGAGAAGTTCGTCTCCACGCACAATGCAAAAATCCGAGAGATCCGCATCCTTCATGCGATATGTGTTCGTTTCATGCTCGATGCCGCCGACAGCCACCCTAAAAGTCATGTCCTCTTCCTTGCTTCTTAATGGGGCGGCACCGCAGCGGCCAAAGTTCCCCGATCAGTGTCTTTTCCCGATCATTCTCCCGCTGCCGGGGGGTGTCAAATATTGGGTATGTAGCGATTTATTCACTGTCGATATGATTGGTCCGGCAAGTTCGATTGCTTTAGTCGCGCCCGGGCAGTGGGCTCGCGTCGCGCTTCTTAGGTGGAGCTTTTCACCTCTCGAAGCAGCCATTCCTGAAAGTCGCCCGCAACTGTCTGGGTACTCTTGTTTTCAGGACGAACTATGTAATAAGCGTTATCCGTCGACATTGGCTGATTAAGGAACGGTCTCAGCGTCCCCAATCCCAGCTCCTCCTCGATCAAATACGTTGGCAAAAGGGCAACACCAAGCCCCGCAACCGCAGCCGACGTTAGCATCGAGAACTGGTCGAATCTAAGTCCCTGATATGCATGGGGAACTAGCTTGCCATGGTGGGTAGACCAGTCAGACCAAAGCTTCGGCCGAGTAGTCAGGTGTAGCAGCGGCACGTTTTCAAACAGATCGCCGCCGGTATCCCTCCCGCGGTTTAATAGGGACGGACTTGCAACGGGCAGAACCGTCTCGTGGCATAAAAACACAGCAGTCGCGCCAGCCCAAGTCGGCTGTCCGAAATGAATGGCGAGATCGAAGCTTTCTTCGGCAAAGCTGAAAGAGCTCGAACGTGACTCAACGGATATCGCAACGTCCGGATGATCGGCGATGAATCTCCCGAGCTTCGGAACCAGCCACTTGGCCCCGAATGTCGGCAACGTGGCGATCCGCAGAGACGAACTCATGGTCCCGGCCGCTACGGCTCCGATCATCAAGCGCTCCGACTGCGCCAACAATTGTCTGACTTCAGGCAGCAGCTTCTGCCCCGCATCGGAAAGAACGACCCGACGCTTCACGCGTTCGAATAGTCTCAGCCCTGTTTGCTGCTCCAGATCAGCGATCTGCCTGCTGATAGCTCCCTGAGTTAGATTGAGCTCTTCGGCAGCTCTGGAAAAATTTTCGTAGCGCGCGGCGCATTCAAACGCCTGCAAATTAACGATGTCAGGAATCAAAGCGCGGCGCATATCTATTCCAAACCCTCATCAATTTAACAGAAATCCTCACAACACAATTCGAAAAAACCGGGTTATGGTGAATGTAGTGAATGATATGCACGAACGACAGGAATTTCCACAATGACCGAGAAAGTTTCCGCAAGCGACATCCGCGCTTCGTTTTCGAGTGCCATGTCCGCAATGTATCGCGATGAAGTTCCGGCCTACGGCACGCTCATGGAACTGGTGGCTCGCGTGAACGAAGAAGCGCTGGCCAGCGATCCCGAGCTGAAATCCCGCCTCGAAGCGACAGACAACCTGTCGCGCCTTTCGGAGGAGCGGCACGGAGCCATTCGGCTCGGTACCGCAGCGGAGCTTGCAATGATGCGCCGCGTCTTCGCTGTGATGGGGATGTACCCGGTCGGCTATTACGACCTGTCGACCGCAGCCGTCCCGGTACACTCGACGGCTTTCCGCCCAGTTGGCGAGGAGGCGTTGAAGCGCAATCCCTTCCGCGTGTTCACGTCGCTGCTTCGCCTCGACCTGATCGCGGACGAGATCCTGCGGCAAGAGGCACAGGCCATTCTTGCCGAGCGCCAGATCTTCACGCCTGGCGCCGTTGCCATGACGGAAAAGGCGGAGAGGGAAGGGGGACTCAGCGAGGAAGACGCGACCCGCTTCGTGTCGGAAGTGTTGGAGACGTTCCGCTGGCACGACAAGGCCAATGTCGAACTGTCAATGTATCATCGCCTGCATGACGCCCATCGGCTGATCGCCGATGTCGTTTCGTTCAAGGGGCCGCACATCAACCACCTGACGCCCCGCACCCTGGACATCGACAAGGTGCAGACCCTGATGCCGGAATATGGCATTGCGCCTAAGGCCGTGGTCGAAGGTCCGCCCACCCGCAAATGCCCGATCCTGCTGCGCCAGACCTCGTTCAAAGCTTTGGAAGAAGCGGTCTCCTTTCAGGACGGCAAGGGAGGCTGGCACGCTGGCACCCATACGGCGCGCTTCGGCGAGATCGAGCAGCGCGGTGTCGCTTTGACCCCGAAAGGCCGCGCCCTGTACGATAAGCTGCTCGACCACACGCGCAAGATCGTGCGTCCGGCCGCCGATGGCTCCAATGCCGCTGCCTATGAGACCGCGCTTGCCGAGACGTTCAAGGCTTTCCCGGATGATTGGGCGTCGATCCGTTGCCAAGGGCTCGGCTACTTCACCTATGCGCTGACGGGAAAGGCGGAGCGTGCGGCGCCGGCGTCGTTCGATCTCGATACGCTGATCGCCGAAGGCATCATCTGCTTCGATCCGATTGTCTATGAAGACTTTCTGCCTGTCAGTGCCGCCGGCATCTTCCAGTCCAATCTGGGTGACGGCGCGCAGCAGGAATTCGAGGCGAGCCCGAACCAGAAGCGGTTCGAGACCGATCTCGGCGCCCAGGTCCTGAACGAGTTCGATCACTACGCGAGCATCGAAAAGGCATCGCTCGAAGCCTGCCTTAACGGGCTGCAAAAGCGTCCCGCCGCCGAGTGACCGACTGGCCCCATCCTTTTCTGGAGTTTCCACAAATGAACATTGTTGCTGCAAACCTTTCCCTCAAAGCGGAAGCCGCCGCGATTCTTGACCGCCTCGGCGTGGACAAATCCGCTTATACGAGCGGGGATCTTAGCTCTTTCTCGCCGGTCACCGGTGAGCAGACCGGCAGCCTGACGACGGTTTCCGCCGCGGAAGCCGTCGCCGTTATCGATCGCGCCGATGTGGCTTTCAAAGAGTGGCGGCTCGTGCCCGCCCCCAAGCGCGGTGAGCTGGTGCGGCTGTTCGGTGAAGAACTGCGCGCCGCCAAGGCCGATCTTGGCCGTCTCGTTTCCATCGAGGCCGGCAAGATCCCGTCCGAAGGCCTGGGCGAAGTGCAGGAGATGATCGACATCTGCGATTTCGCGGTCGGCCTGTCGCGACAGTTATACGGTCTGACCATCGCCACCGAGCGCCCAGGTCACCGGATGATGGAAACCTGGCATCCACTCGGCGTCATCGGCATCATCTCCGCCTTCAATTTTCCCGTTGCCGTCTGGGCCTGGAATACCGTCCTTGCCCTGGTTTGCGGCAACAGCGTCGTCTGGAAACCGTCCGAAAAGACGCCGCTGACCGCGCTCGCCGCGCAGTCTATCCTCGAGCGCGCGTTGAACCGCTTCGGCGATGCGCCAGCGGACCTTGCTCAAGTCCTCATCGGCGATCGCACGGTCGGCGAAGTCCTTGTCGATCACCCGAAAGTGCCGCTGGTTTCGGCAACGGGCTCCACGCGGATGGGCCGAGAAGTCGGCCCGCGCCTTGCCAAGCGTTTTGCCCGGGCAATCCTGGAGCTGGGCGGCAACAATGGCGGCATCGTCTGCCCCTCCGCCGATCTCGACATGGCATTGCGCGCGATTGCCTTCGGCGCAATGGGCACGGCCGGTCAGCGGTGCACCACGCTTCGCCGCCTCTTCGTCCATGACAGCGTCTATGACCAACTCGTACCGCGCCTGAAGAAGGCCTATGCGAGCGTTTCGGTTGGCAATCCGCTGGACGGAAGCGCGCTCGTTGGCCCGCTGATCGACAAGCTTGCTTTTGACGGCATGCAGAAGGCTCTTGCGGAAGCCAAGGCGCATGGCGGTCAGGTCCATGGCGGCGAGCGGGTCGATGCTGGTAGTGAGAATGCCTATTATGTGAAGCCTGCCCTCGTGGAAATGCCATCGCATGACGGTCCGGTTCTCGAAGAGACCTTCGCGCCGATCCTCTACGTGATGAAATACAGCGATTTCGACGCAGCTCTCGCCGATCACAACGCGGTCGGCGCCGGTCTGTCGTCCTCGATCTTCACGCTGGACATGCGCGAAGCCGAGCGGTTCCTGGCGGCCGACGGTTCGGATTGCGGCATCGCCAACGTCAATATCGGCACGTCGGGCGCCGAGATCGGCGGGGCCTTTGGCGGCGAAAAGGAAACCGGTGGCGGCCGTGAATCCGGCTCCGATGCGTGGAAGTCCTATATGCGCCGCGCCACCAACACGATCAACTATTCGAAGGCTCTGCCGCTCGCGCAGGGCGTCTCTTTCGACATCGAATAAGGCGGGGTCCACATGACGATCACAGTGAAAGTTGAGGAGGCGGGCTTCCGGCCCGCTTCGCGGATCGCCTCCGTTGGCGTGTCGAAAATCCTGCAAATTGGCTCTAAAGCCGCTGCTATGAAACGCGAAGGCTTGCCCGTCATCATTCTCGGCGCGGGAGAACCGGATTTCGACACGCCCGATCATGTCAAGCAGGCCGCGAAAGCGGCGATCGATGCCGGAGAAACGAAATATACCGCGCTCGATGGTTCGCCTGCCTTGAAGAAGGCGATCGTCGCCAAGTTCAAGCGTGAGAACGGCGTGGATTACGCGGTCGATGAAATCACAGTCGGTACGGGCGCCAAGCAGATCCTGTTCAACGCCTTCATGGCGACGATCGACCCCGGCGACGAGGTGATCATCCCCACGCCCTACTGGACTTCCTATTCTGATATCGTCGAGGTCTGCGGCGGGACATCTGTTCTGGTGCCGTGCGATGCTGAGGCGGGCTTCCGACTTCAGGCCGAACAACTGGAAAGCGCGATCACCCCGAACACCCGCTGGGTGTTGCTGAACTCGCCGTCTAACCCCTCCGGCGCTGCCTATAGTTCCGCCGACTACCGGCCGCTGATCGATGTTATTCTGCGCCATCCGCATGTCTGGCTGATGGTGGACGACATGTATGAGCATATCGTCTATGACGACTTTGAGTTCGTGACGCCGGTGGCACTGGAGCCGCGCCTGAAGGAGCGGGCGCTGACGATCAACGGTGTTTCTAAGGCCTATGCCATGACCGGCTGGCGCATCGGATATGCCGGCGGCCCGAAGGCGCTGATCAAGGCCATGGCCGTGATCCAGAGCCAGGCCACCTCCTGTCCGTGCTCGGTCAGTCAGGCAGCAAGCGTTGTCGCGCTCAATGGTTCGCAAGAATTCCTGAAGGACCGCCAGGCAAGCTTCAAGCGTCGTCGCGATCTGGTGGTCAGCCGGCTCAACGCCATCCCCGGTTTGCAGTGCCGCACGCCCGAAGGGGCCTTCTATACCTTTTCGGGCTGCGCGGGGGTGCTGAACAAGGTCACGCCCAAGGGTAAGACGCTGCTGATAGATACAGATTTCACAGATTACCTGCTCGAAGAGGCCCATGTGGCTGTCGTGCCCGGGTCCGCCTTCGGTCTTTCTCCGTTCTTTCGCATTTCCTATGCCACTTCCGAAGCGGAACTGGTGGAGGCGCTGGACCGCATCGAACGGGCCTGCGCGGCGCTGAAGTCATAGACTGAGCCGCCGTGATACCGCGTCTTGTTCGCCCCACATCCGTCGATCCGTTGCATGCGAGCTTCCTTGAACGGCTCCTCGAAGCAGGCTTCAAGGGGGAAATAGAGACGCGGGCTTCGTCGCGCACCGTCTATGCCACGGACAATTCCATCTACCAGGTAGAGCCGGCCGCCATCCTGTTTCCACGGGATGCGGACGATCTGAAACTGACGGCTTGTATCCTTGACGAGGAAGCCTTTCGTCATCTGACCGTTGCGCCACGGGGAGGTGGGACCGGAACCAACGGTCAATCGCTGACGGATGGCATCGTTATCGACTGTTCGCGGCACATGAACCGCATTCTCGAGATCGATCCGGTGCGGCGTACGGCGCGCGTTGAGGCGGGTGTCGTGAAGGATCAGTTGAATCGCGCGCTGAAGGCCTATGGCCTGTTCTTCGCGCCGGAGCTTTCCACCTCCAACCGCGCGACGATCGGCGGCATGATTTCGACCGATGCCTGCGGGCAGGGCTCCTGCCTCTACGGCAAAACGTCGAACCATGTTCTGGGCTTGCGGGTGGTGCTGACGGATGGCTCGGACTTCTGGTCACGCCCCCTCGAAAACGCGGAGCTTGCTGAGTTATGCGCGCGTGACGACCGCATCGGTGAAGTGCATCGGGTCGTGGAACGCATCACGCGGGAAAAGCAGGAGCGGATCGCCGACGTCTTCCCAAAGCTCAACCGGTACATGACCGGCTATGATCTGGCACATGTGCGGCGGCAGGACGGGCTCTTCGATCTCAATGCCGTTTTGTGCGGATCCGAGGGAACGCTGGCCCTCATTGCGGAGGCCGAACTCAATCTCCTGCCGCTTCCCGCCGAAGTGGCGCTCATCAACATTCACTACAGCGATTTCAATGCGGCGCTGGAAGATGCCCGCAATCTCGTGACACTTGGCGTCGCTTCGGTCGAAACAGTCGACGAAAAGGTGCTCGGTCTCGCAAGGGACGATATCGTCTGGAGCGCCATCAGCCGCTTTTTCCCGGCAGATGACGATCGGGAAGCAAACGGCATCAATATCGTGGAAGTGGTGGCGGACGATGCGCGCGTGCTCGAGAACAAGATTGCCGAGGTCACTGCTATGCTCGAGGCAGGGCCTGGCGCAAACCGCCTGGGGTTTTCCGTAGCGCGCGGCCATGCCGATGCCGAGGCGATCTGGACCATGCGCAAGCGCGCCGTTGGCCTCTTGGGCAATGTGGAGGGTGCCGTGCGCCCGGTGCCGTTCGTAGAGGATACCGCAGTGCCGCCGGAGCATCTGGCCGCTTATATTCGCGAGTTTCGTGACCTTCTCGACGGCACAGGCGTGTCCTACGGCATGTTCGGCCATGTCGATGCCGGCGTGCTGCACGTCCGTCCGGCGCTTGACCCGATTCGACCGGACCACACGGCCCTGGTGCGCCGGATCAGCGACGACGTGGTCGCGCTGACGCGCAAATATGGTGGCGTCTTGTGGGGCGAACACGGCAAGGGCGTCCGCTCCGAATATGTGCCAGCGTTCTTCGGCGATCTTTATCCATGCCTGCAGGAGATCAAGCGGGTCTTCGATCCAGAAAACCGGCTCAATCCCGGCAAGATCGCCAGCGGAAATGATCGCCCGTTGCTGAAGATCGACGAGGTGCCACTGCGCGGCGATTTCGACAGGGTTCTAGGCAGCGACATCCGCGCCGCTTTCGACAACGCCGCCTATTGTAATGGCAATGGCGCCTGTTTCGATTTCGACGAAACTAGCCCCATGTGCCCTTCCTACAAGGCGACAGGGGATCGGCGGATGTCGCCCAAGGGCCGCGCAGCGTTGATGCGAGAATGGCTGCGGCTGCTGGCCGAGAAGGGTATCGATCCGCGAAGAGAAGTGGACCGCTCGCGCGACGCCACCGGTCTATGGCAACTGCCACGCCGCTTCTTCAATTCGGTGGCCCCGGTAAACGCTGACGATTTCTCGCACGAGGTCAAAGCGGCGATGGATACTTGCCTCGCCTGCAAGGCCTGCGCCGGCCAGTGTCCGGTCAAGGTGAGCGTTCCGTCCTTCCGGTCCAAGTTCCTTGAGATCTATCATGGCCGCTACCTGCGGCCTCTGAAGGATCCGCTTGTCGCCTCCATCGAGACGATGCTGCCGCTCATGGTGCGTGTCCGGCCGCTCTATAACCTTTTCGCGGGTACAGCACCTGGCAAGGCCCTGATGCGGATGACCGGACTGACTGCACTGCCGCGTCTGCCGGCGGTTTCATTGCAGAAGGAGGCCAGGCGGCTCGGGGTGGCCATTGCGTGCGCCGAGGATCTAACACGGCTCACACCTGAGAAACTGTCCCGGACGGTTGTTTTCGTACCGGATGTCTTTACCGCCCATTTCGATCCGGACGTCGCACTTGCCGCGATCAGACTTGCGCGCAAGCTGGGCTATGAGCCGATGCTCGCCGCGCCGCACATCAACGGCAAGGCGCTGCATGTGCATGGCTTTCTGGCTCGTTTTGAGAAGGCGGCGAGGGACACCTCCGCCTATCTGCAAGGGCTTGCCGATCTCAGCGTGGCGCTGGTTGGTCTCGACCCATCAATGACCCTTGCCTTCCGCAGCGAATACAGAGCGCTGCCCGGCGCTCCCCTGAAGGCGGATGTCGCTCTGCCACAGGAATGGCTGGCAAATGCTCTGGCGGAGAAACCCGCGCTTATAGCGGATGAAAGCGCTAGTTACACGCTGATGCTTCACTGCACGGAAAGAACGAATGCGCCGGCCGCCGTAGGGCAATGGAAAGCGGTTTTCCGGCAACTGGGTATCAACCTGGCAATTGCGGAGACAGGTTGTTGCGGGATGGCGGGCACGTTTGGGCATGAGACGCGCAACAGAAAACTGTCGGAACAGCTTTACGCTTTGAGCTGGAAGCCCCAACTCGCGGGGCGACAAGAAGACGATGTTCTCATGGTCACCGGATATTCCTGCCGGTCGCAGGTCAAGATGCTTGACGCCGTTAGCCTGGAACACCCCTTGCAAGTCATCGAACGCCTCGTTGATGGCAACAGATCGTCGTTCGATTCCTGATTGGTGTCACGGTACTGGTTGCGGCATATACGGTCAGCGACTTAACCGGGTGGACATGATAATCGAGGAAAGCGTTCGCTCAACACCGTCGACCATGCCGATCTTATCGACGAGTTGATCGAGCTCCGAAATCGAGGGCGCTTCGAGGATAGCAATCAGATCGAATGTGCCGCTCACGGAATGCAAAGCCTTTACACCTTGAATTGCCTGCAGCGAAGCGCAGACTTGCGCCAGGACTTTCGGTGCGAGCGTAATCATGACATGGGCTTTCGCAAGACCCGATTGATACGCGTCGGATAGCCTGACGTTATATCCGGCAATAACCCCTTCGCGCTCCAGGCGATCGAGCCGTGCCTGAACTGTCGTCCTCGACAAACCGAGCTTTTTGGCAAGGTTCGCCACCGGCGCGCGTGCATTCTCGCCGAGCAAGTCCAGCAGTTCCCGATCCTTCTCCGTGACGTTCATTGGAGCCCCTGCATTAAGACAACAAAATACGACGAATTGCTTAAAACAAAACGACATAAAGTGCAATGTGCCCCTATGAAGCGGCAGCGCCTTGCCTGAAATTGTCAATATTCAAATCTCACAGCGAAGGGGACTTCAATGAAAGACGTAGTGGTGATTGGCGCAGGCAAGATCGGCGGCGCCATCGCGTTGATGCTGGCCGAAACTGGCGATTACAATGTAGTCGTAACCGATCGTGATCAGGCACAGATCAACAAGCTCGACAAGCATCCCGCGATCTCGGGAAAGGTTGTCGATATCACTGACGACGCGGCTCTCGTAGATCTGCTTCGCGGGAAGTTCGCCGTCCTGTCCGCCGCGCCGTTCAACCTGACCGGCAAGGTCGCCGAGGCAGCTCTCAAGGCCTCAGTGCACTACCTCGACCTTACAGAAGATGTGGCAACTACGAAGAAGGTCGAGGAACTTTCCAAGGGCGCAGACGTCGCCTTCATCCCCCAGTGCGGCCTTGCGCCGGGCTTCATCTCGATTGTCGCTAATGATCTTGCAAAGCGCTTCGACACTCTGGACAGCGTGCGCATGCGCGTCGGCGCCTTGCCGCAATATCCCTCGAACGCTCTGAACTACAATCTGACCTGGAGCACGGATGGACTGATCAACGAATATATCGAACCGTGTGAAGCCATCGTCGAGGGCAAGTTTGTCACGGTTCCGGCAATGGAAGAGCGCGAAGAGTTTTCGCTCGACGGCGTCACCTATGAGGCATTCAACACGTCCGGTGGTCTCGGTACGCTTGCCAAGACGCTGGAGGGCCGCGTTC